>NZ_BAAGUB010000001.1:0-11821 GCF_054781615.1 Microvirgula curvata
CGCCTACACTTATCGGTTGTCTGTTTTGTTAAAGAGCGTTTTTCCGAACTGAATCAGCGACTTGCTGCTTCGTTCGGCGCTGCGTCGTGCAGCGAGGAAGCGAACTATACGTCTGCCGTGCCGGTCCGTCAACGCTTTCGGCAAAGAAAATCTGATAATTTTCTCAAAAAACGAAAAATCGGTTTGTTTTTCAGTGTTTTGCACAATTATCTCGATTCTTCCCCTCCATGAAAAAACCGCCGGGCGAGCCCGGCGGTTTCTGGGTACAGGGTCGAAAAGTTACTGATCTGCTGCCTTGAGCAGGTCTTCGACCACTTTTTTCGCGTCGCCGAACACCATCATGGTCCGATCCATGTAGAACAGATCGTTGTCCAGACCGGCGTAGCCTGCCGCCATCGAGCGCTTGACCACCAGCACGGTGCGCGCCTTGTAGGCTTCCAGGATCGGCATGCCGTAGATCGGGCTGGCCGGGTCTTTCTGGGCGGCCGGGTTGACCACGTCGTTGGCGCCGATCACCAGCACGACGTCGGTGGTGGCGAAGTCGGTGTTGATCTCCTCCATCTCCTGCACCTGCTCGTACGGCACGTCGGCCTCGGCCAGCAGCACGTTCATGTGCCCCGGCATCCGCCCTGCGACCGGGTGGATCGCGTAACGTACCTTGACCCCCTTCTCGGTCAGCAGCTTGGCGAACTCCTGCAGTGCATGCTGGGCACGGGCCACGGCCAGGCCGTAGCCCGGGACGATGATCACGCTGTCGGCATTGGTCATCAGGAAGGCCGCGTCATCCGGGCTGCCCGATTTGTAGTTCTTCGGACCCGAACTGGCTGCACCCGCCGCCGCCGGGCCGGAACCGAAGCCGCCCAGCAGCACGTTGAAGATCGAGCGGTTCATCGCCTTGCACATGATGTACGACAGGATGGCACCGGACGAGCCCACCAGCGAACCGGCAATGATCAGCACCGGGTTGTTGAGGGTGAAGCCGATACCGGCTGCCGCCCAGCCCGAGTACGAGTTCAGCATCGACACCACGACCGGCATGTCCGCGCCGCCGATCGGGATGATCAGGGTCACGCCCAGCACCAGCGCCACGGCCAGCATGGCCAGGAAGGCGGCGTGCGCCTCGGTCAGGTAGTAGGCAATGCCGAAGCCGATCATGGCAATCGCCAGCACCAGGTTCAGCAGATGCTGACCGTTGAACGACACGGCCTTGCTGCCGAACTTGCCCGACAGCTTGCCGTAGGCAATGACCGATGCGGTAAAGGTGATCGCACCGATAAACGCGCCAATGAACAGCTCGATGCGCTGCACGCCGGTATGGTTGGCGCCTTCGTGGAAGATCGCCGCGACGGAGATCAGCACGGCGGCCAGGCCGACCAGCGAGTGCATGGCGGCGACCAGTTCCGGCATTTGCGTCATCTGCACGCGCTTGGCCAGGGTGCCGCCGATCAGGCCACCGATGATGACCGCGCCGCCCATCAGCCCCCAGATCGGCTTGTCAGCCAGGGCCAGGGTGGTGATGAACGCGATCGCCATGCCGGCGATGCCGTAGAAATTGCCCCGCTGCGCCGCTTTCGGCGAAGAGAGCCCCTTGAGTGCCAGGATGAAGCAAATGGCGGCAATCAGATAAAGGATTGCGGTGATATTTTCCATCGCGTCCTCTTATTTCTTCTTCTTGAACATTTCCAGCATGCGCTGGGTCACCATGAAGCCGCCGAAGATGTTGATCGACGCCAGCAGCATGGCCAGGGTGCCGAGAACCGACGTCAGCGTGATTTCGCTGCCGTTGATCTCGACCACCTGCAGCATGGCGCCAACGATGATGATCGACGAGATGGCGTTGGTGACGGCCATCAGCGGGGTGTGCAATGCGGGAGTGACGTTCCACACCACGTGGTAGCCGACGAAGATCGCCAGTACGAAGATGGTGACACTGGTCACGAACGGATCGACCATGATGTCTCTCCTTATGACTGACCGAAGCGGACCTGGCCCTGGTGGGTCACCAGTGTGGCAGCGAGCAGGTCGTCTTCGAGATTGAGTTGGAATGCGCCGTCCTTGCCGAACATCAGGTTCAGGAAGGTCAGCAGGTTCTTCGCGTACAGCGCCGAGGCATCGGCGGCGACCAGGCCCGGCAGGTTGGTCGTGCCGACCAGGTATACGCCGTTGCCGGTCTGGCAGACCTCGCCCGGACGGGTGCCCTCGCCGTTGCCGCCGGCCTCGGCCGCCATGTCGATGATCACGCTGCCGGCCTTCATGCCGGCAATGGTGGCCGCCGACAGCAGCTTCGGTGCCGGTTTGCCCGGAATCAGCGCGGTGGTGATGATGATGTCGGCGGCACGCGCGTGCTTGTCGACCAGTTCACCCTGGCGGCGCTTGTAGTCGTCGCTCATTTCCCTGGCGTAGACGCCATCGCTGGCGGCCTTTTCCTCGTCGGTCATCGGCACTTCGACGAACTTGGCACCGAGCGATTCGACCTGTTCCTTGGTGGACGGCCGCACGTCGAAGGCTTCGACCACGGCACCCAGGCGCTTGGCGGTCGCGATGGCCTGCAGGCCGGCGACGCCGACGCCGAGAATCAGCACCCGAGCCGGTTTTACGGTACCGGCGGCGGTCATCATCATCGGCATCATGCGCGGGTAGTACTGGGTGGCCAGCAGCACGGCGCGATAGCCGCCGAGGTTGTTCTGGCTGGACAGGACGTCCATCGACTGCGCACGCGTGGTCCGCGGCAGCAGTTCCATGGCGAAAGCGCTGACCTGCTGCGCCGCCAGTTGCGGCAGCAGCGTGTTCTGGTACGGCTTCAGCTGGCCAATGAGGATGGCACCGGCTTTCAGCGCGGCGATGTCCGCAGCCTGCGGCTCGCGCACGGTCAGCACGATGTCGCCGCGGCCGAGCAGTGTCGCGCGGTCGGCGACGATTTCCGCCCCGGCCTCGCTGAACACCGCATCCGGCACGGCTGACGCGACGCCCGCTCCGCTCTGCACGGCGACGGCATGGCCGGCCTGCACGAGCTTCTTCACCGTTTCCGGCGTAGCGGCGACCCGCGTCTCACCCGCGCATTCGGCGGGAATGACGATTTGCATGGTTACCTCGTTTGGATGGTTGGAATGAAACCGGTAAACCGCCCCGCACACGCACCCGGCGCGGCGTTGCAGTGCAATCTGTTGAATATTTCAAACACTCGTTTGAAAATGATCATCCGCATTCAAACGCATATCTTGTAATTTGAAAAGCATTTTCATGGCAATGGCACACACTCGCCACTGTTTTTTTGCAGCGCAGCAATTGCCGGGACGGTGGCAGGTCGCCGCGCCGCGCAGGCACAAACGACAAACCCCGGTCGACATGCCGGACCGGGGTGGATTCGGATCTGACGTCACTCAGCCGATAGGGACGAACAAATCGTAGGCAAACTTCCCGATCAGGATACTGAGCAGAATCAAGAATAGGACACGTATGAATCCGGCGCCGCCCCGTATTGCCAGATGCGTGCCGACCAGGCTGCCGGCCACATTGGACACCGCCATCGGCACCGCAAAGCCGAACAGGATATGCCCGGCCGGGATGAAGAAGCTCAGCGCCGCCAGATTGGTCGCCAGGTTGACGAACTTGGCCGCCGCCGATGCGTGCAGGAAGTCGAACGCAAAGAAGCGGATGAACAGGAAGATCAGGAAGCTGCCGGTACCGGGGCCGAAAATGCCGTCGTAGAAACCGATGGCACAGCCGATCAGCACGGCGATCCAGCGCTCGCGCGTGCCGATGACGGCCGGCGCATGCAGCTTGCCGAAGTCTTTTTTCCACAGCGTGTAGGCCGCCATGCCGATCAGCATGACCAGCACGGCCGGCTTCATGACCGCTTTCGGCACCAGGCTGACGGCGGCGGCACCGACGAAGGCGAACACGAACGCACAGCCGGCCGCCGGCAGCACCAGCGACCATGGCAGCCGGACCCGGGTCATGAAGCTGCGGGCCGCACTGCCGGTACCGAAGATGGAGGAGAACTTGTTGGTGCCGAGCAGCGTGGCCGCATCGACCCGCGGCAGGGTATTGAACAGCGCCGGTACCTGGATCAGCCCGCCACCGCCCACTGCGGAATCGATCAGCCCGGCGGCAAACGCCATGACACAAAGAAAAACAACATCGTAGAGCACAGCGTTTGCCCGCCGGATGGCGGCCTGTAGGGCATAGGGGGGGCAAGCCTAGCCCGCTGGCCGGGGGGAGTCAAAACCTGATCTTCATCCGTCTCGCCACCGGCCAGCTCCGTACATGACCGTTACCGCTGCCGGACCAGCACCGGCTGTTCGGCCGGCGGCAGCTGGTTGTCGCGTGCCACGTCGCTGATCGCCTGATTGGTGGCGAAATACACATCCCAGTACACGTCGTTGTGACAGAACGGCCGTACCGCCAGCACCGGGCCGGCCAGGTTGAACTCCAGCAGTTCGACCGAGGGCGCCGGGTCGGGCTGCACGCCGGGCAGCGTCGACAGCCGGTTGCGCAGGGCAGCGGCCACGGCGACGATATCGACGCCATTGGCCAGCTGCATCTTCAGGTCGACACGCCGGTACGGGTTGGCGCTCAGGTTGACGATATTGTCCGAAAACAGCTTGTTGTTGCCGACGATGGTATGCAGATTGTCCAGCGTGTCGATGGTGGTGGCGAACAGGCCGATATCGCGCACCGTGCCGACCACGCCCCCCGCATTGATCATGTCGCCGACCTGGAATTGTCTCACCCTGTACATACATACTTTTTCATAAACATTCTGGCTTCGTCAGCCTGAATATTTTCATTTCTTGGCTTGTTGACTTACATGCACAGGTATTATTCCATTCTATGGAAATTATACTTTTTACTAAGAGTCTAGGAAAGATAAAGGTCTGCTTGGCCTTCCCCCCTGCAGGTATACCAAGCACAAGTTAGCATGAAGTCCAAAGGAGCCTCTCATGCGGAAGTCGCGATTCACTGGAGTGCAAGTCATCGCCGTCCTGAAGGAAGCGGAGGCCGGTCTTCCGGTCACGGAGCTGTTCCGCAAGCATGGTATTTCTGATGCCACCCTCTACAACTGGCGCAACAAGTTTGGCGGTATGGAGGTGTCGGAAGCCAAACGACTGAAACAGCTGGAGGAAGAGAACGCCCGATTGAAACGTCTGGTCGCCAATCAGGCACTCAACATCGAAATACTGAAGGAAGTCCTCGGAAAAAACTGATTCGGCCTGCAGCTCGGTGCAACGCAGCCAGGCAGCTGATAGCCCGGCACGGGATCTCTGAGCGGCGGGCCTGCGGGTTGGTTAGGGTCACGCGCAAAACCTTCCGCCGGGAGCCGACCCCGGATCGTGATGCCGTATTGCGGCAGCGTCTCTGTGAACTGGCAGAACAGCGGCGGCGTTTTGGTTCGCCTCGCTTGCACGTCATGCTGAGACGGGAAGGATGGATGGTGAACCACAAGCGAGTGGAGCGGGTTTACTGTGAAGCTGGACTCTCGCTGCGGCTACGACGAAGGCGGAAACGGCCGAGTCATTTACGAGTGGTTCTGCCGCAGCCAACCGGGCAGGATCAGCGGTGGCCGATGGACTTTGTTGCCGACACGCTGTGAAACGGCCGACGGATCCGGACGCTGACGGTCATTGACATCTGGAGCCGTGAATCACTCTGGATAGAGGTGGACCACTCCCTGTCAGGGTCAGGGGCACGCATTGCCAGGGCTCTGGATCGTCTCTGGGAACAAGGTCGCCGTCCCGGGTTGATGCAAGTCGATAATGAGCCAGAATTCACCAGTAAGGCGCTTGATGAATGGGCCTGCCGAAGAGGAGTTCAATTGCAATTCATTCGGCCAGGAAGGCCGGTAGATAATGCACATATCGAAAGCTTCAATGGCCGGTTTCGGGAAGAGTGTCTGAACCAGACATATATTTCGGAGCCTGCATGATGCCAGACGGAAGATCGAAGCCTGGTGCCCAGATTACAACGCCGCTCGGCCACATAGTGCGCTGGGCTACCTGGCCCCGGTCGAATACCGGGAGAAGAATCACCCCCAACCAGTCCTGATTGCTAATTTATGACTGGGATACTGGGCAGGGGAAGGTCACTGATGCCTTCGACAGCCTGCACGACAACTGAGCAGGCATGAAAAACGGGGTCTCACGGCCCCGTCAGCTTGTCCGAAAACCCCACCCGCGAAGAACGGAAAGCGGCAGGATTCAATCAGGTAGACTGCCGTGTTCACGGCAGTTTCTGTCAGCCGGGCGTACACCGACGCTGCAGTGAACGTCGGTGCCCACCGGCATGCGCGTCAGGCGCTCTTGCCGGCCATGAAGTCGACAGCGGCCTTGACGTCATCGTCGGACAGCGACGGATTGCCGCCCTTGGCCGGCATCGCGCCCTTGTTGCCGTTGAAGCCTTCCAGCGCGTGCTTGTACAGCGTGTCCTTTCCCTGCGCCAGACGCGGGCCCCAGTCTGCCTTGTCGCCCAGCTTCGGTGCGCCGGCAGCGCCGGTCTGGTGACACATGGCACAGGTTTTCTTGAACACCGTTTCGCCGGCAGCGACTTCGGTGCTGGCAGCCGGGGCTGCTGCCGGCGCTTCAGCGACCGGTGCGGGAGCCGGCGCGGCAGGGGCTTCGGCTGCGGCAGGGGCTTTTTCCTGCTGGCCACCACAGGCGCTCAGCGCGGCAACCAAGGACAACAAGGCAAGAGAGCGGGTGGGAGACATCTAACAATCCTGGAAAAGAGTAAAAAACGACATCCTGCAAACTCTACGCAGTGATCCTTCTCAGACTAAGTGCTTGTTATGAACTTTCATTTGACGATTGTCAACGATGCGGATGACATGCAGGAACAGAATAACTGCGACAGTTTGACACAGTTGCCACTCTTATCCACATCCTAACGGGCCCTTTTTATTATGACCGACCAAGAACTCCTACCCCAAGACCTGAGTCGCCGTTCCTTCCTGGGTAAATCTGCTTTGGCCGGTCTCGCCGGCGCGGGGCTGAGCGTGGGCCTTGCCTCCTGCAAAAAGCCGGAAGGCGAAGACGCCGCAAAGCCGGCCACCGCTGGCACCGCAGCCGGTGCCCATGGCAGAGCCGAAGTCGCTCCCGGCCAGCTCGATGACTACTACATCATCAGTTCCGGGGGCCACTCCGGTGAATGCCGCATTTTTGGTATACCATCTGGCCGCGAATTCAAGCGCATCCCAGTGTTCAACATCGACTGCATGAATGGCTGGGGCATCACCAACGAATCCAAAGCTATTCTCGGTACCCGTCCCGATGGTCAGCTGAAATTCAAGACCGGTGACACCCACCATATTCACGGCTCGTACAAGGATGGCACCTACGACGGCAAATTTTTCTGGGTCAACGACAAGCTGAATGCCCGCGTGGCGCGCATCCGCGGTGATACCTTTGAGTGCGACAAAATCACTGATATCCCAAATATTCAGGGACAGCACGGATTATTTACTGACAAGCGCGACCCGGTCGATCCAGCCATCAACTACACCACCCGCGTGTTCGCCGGTGCCGAATTCCATATCCCGCTGCCGAACAATGGTGCGGATGTGGATGCGCCGGAAAAGTACGGCTGCCTGTTCTCCTGCCTCGATGCCGAGACCATGGAAGTGCGCTGGCAGGTTCACGTCGACGGCAACATGGACCTGGTCGCGACCAGCTATGACGGCAAGCTGGCGGCATCGAACCAGTACAACACCGAAAACGGCATCCACTATGAAGACATGATGTCGGCCGAGCGCGATGCCTGCGTGTTCTTCAACATTGCCCGCATCGAAGAAGCGGTCAAGGCAGGCAAGTTCACCACCATCGGGACCTCCAAGGTGCCGGTGGTCGATGGCCGCGCCGCCAAGAACGCCGACCCGAAAACCGCGCTGACCTGCTACGTGCCGGTGCCGAAGAACCCGCACGGCGTCAACGCCAGCCCGGACGGCAAGTACTTCGCCTGCTCGGGCAAGCTGTCGCCGACCGCGTCGCTGATCGAGCTGGCGCTGGTGCACAAGTGGTTCGACGGCGAACTCAAGACCCAGCGCGACTGCGTGGTCGCCGAGCCGGAAATCGGCCTCGGCCCGCTGCACACCGCCTTTGACGGCCGTGGCAACGCGTACACCACGCTGTTCCTCGACAGCCAGATCGTCAAATGGAACATCGACGCGGCCATCAAGCAGTTCAAGGGCGACAAGACCGCCCAGCCGGTGGTCGACCGCATCGACGTTCATTACCAGCCGGGCCACGGCTGGACCACGATGGGCGAAACCAAGGAAGCCGACGGCAAGTTCTTCAACTCCGGCAACAAGTTCTCCAAGGACCGTTTCCTGCCGGTGGGGCCGCTGCATGCAGAAACCGAGCAGCTGATCGACATCAGCGGCGACAAGATGGTGCTGGTGGCCGACCACCCGGCCTACTCGGAGCCGCATGACGCCATCGGCATCCGCCGCGACGTGATCAAGACCCGCCAGGTCTACAACATGGATGACTTCCCGAATGCGGTGAAGGACCCGAAGAGCCAGCGCATCGAACGCAACGGCAACAAGGTCACCATCTACCTGGCCAGCCAGGCACCGGCGTACTCGATGCGCGAATTCAAGGTCAAGCAGGGCGACGAAGTCACCATCTTCCTGACCAACCACGACAAGGTCGAGGATCTGACCCACGGTTTCGGCATTCCGATGTACGACATCAACTTCGTCGTCAATCCGCAGGAAACCAAGTCGGTCACCTTCAAGGCCGACAAGCCCGGCGTGTTCTGGTGCTATTGCACCCACTTCTGCCACGCGCTGCACCTGGAGATGCGCAGTCGCATGATCGTCGAACGGCGTTGAGGAGCTCCGTTCACGGTGGGCGCGTCGAGGCGCGCCTGCTTTCCGGCCACAGCACGGCCGCGGGGTGTCCGGTCAGAGGCTCCGCGTAGCGGCTTCGATGGTGCCAGCGGCACGGCGAAGCATGGCCGGTTTGACAGGAGGCCCTGAGCAGGGACCTCCTTTTTTCATCTGCCCATTTCATTCAGAAGGTATCCCGCATGCAGCGCATCCTGTCCTGCCTGGCCATCGCCCTGACGTTATTGTGTATGCCGGCGCTGGCCGATTCCGCCACGGTCACCGCCCGTGACGGCTGGGCATGGCGCACCCGCGCCGGCCAGTACGGCAGTGCCGGTTTCGTCACCCTGAACAGCAGCGCGACGGCACGACTGGTCGCCGCCAGCAGCCCGCGCGTCAGCCGGATCGAAATCCATGAAAGCTTCGTCGACGCACAGGGTCGCTTCGGCATGCGCCGGCGGGGAGCCGTCGCCCTGCAGCCGGCCCGCCCGCTGCAGATGCGCCATGACGGCATCCACCTGATGCTGATCGGCCTGCGTACGCCACTGGCGGTCGGCGACCGTCTGCCCCTGACGCTGACCATCGACAGCGGGGGCCAGCGTGAAATGGTATCAACAGCCCTTGTGGTCAAGGCACCATAGATAAGGAACAGATACTACGCATTGTTGCAGTAGTTGATCTGTGACCTCCACCCGACTAACCGAGCGGTCTAAGCTGGAGATTTCCGGCTTCAAGATGGGCTAGCCGGAACTCGCTGGGGGTCCGGTCGCCCAGCGAACTGTGCGGCCTGAATTCGTTGTAATCCTGCCGCCAACGCTCGATCTTGTCACGCGCGTCAGCCAGCGACAGAAACCAATGCACGTTCAGGCACTCATCCCGCAGACTGCCGTTGAACGACTCGATGAAGGCATTATCCGTGGGTTTCCCGGGCCGCGAGAAGTCCAGCGTGACGCCTTGTTCGTACGCCCATTGATCCAGCGCCACCGAAATGAATTCACTGCCGTTGTCGACCTGAATCCGTTGTGGCGTCCCGCGCAAGGCTTGCACATGCTGCATCGTCGCCACTACGTCTGCGGCTTTCTGGGCGAAATCCACCGTGATCGCCAGGCGTTCCCGGCTAAAATTATCCACTACAGTTAACGCCCGGATCTTTTGGCTGTTGAACAGCTGATCGGCGACGAAATCCATGCTCCAGCACGCATTCACTTTAGAGAGGGCCGGCCGAGCCTGACGATGCGCAGCGGCCACGCGTCGTCTGGGGCGTTTGCGCCGCAGGTTCAGACCTTCCTCGCAGTAGATCCGGTAGGTCTTCTTGTGATTGATCAGCCAGCCCTCGCGCCGCAGCAGGACATGGATGCGGCGCGCGCCGTAGCGAATGCGCGTAGCGGCAATCTCGCGGATTCGCTGCCGTTCCGCACGATCGTCACGAGGGTGAGGGCGATAAAAACAAGTCGCTTGCCGCAGTTGAACGACAGCGGTGGCGCGGCGAATGCTGACGCGGTACGCGTCGATCAGGAAGTTGGCCAGCTCGCGTTTGCGAGCCGGCTTCACAGCTTTTTCTGGATGACTTCCTGCAGCATCTGCTTGTCCAGGCTCAGGTCGGCCACCATGCGCTTGAGCCGGGCGTTCTCGTCTTCCAGCGGCTTCAAGCGACGCAGCTCGCTGACGCCCAAGCCTCCGTATTTCTTCTTCCAGTTGTAGAAGGTGGCCTCGGAGATGCCCATCTTGCGGCAGACCTCTGCGACCGTGGTGCCCGACTCTGCCTGGCGCAGCGCGAAGGCAATCTGCTCTTCCGTGAACTTCGATTTTTTCATGACAAATCTCTTGCCCCGATGGGCTCAAATTTGCCAGAAATCTTTACTTCTTACCGCTACGATTTTTCGGGAAGAGGTCAATTGGCCTTCATGCTAACTTATGCTTGGCATACCTGCAGGGGGGAAGGTCAAATCCGGTCCTGCGGCCAGCGTGTCGAGCAGCCAGCCCAGCAGCACCGGCACATCGGTCAGTGGCAGGTCGATCGGGCGTGGCAGGCGGTCCGGGGCCCGGTACAGCACCGGCGAGGTGGCGGACAGCCGCGACAGCCGCCAGTCGCGATTGTCAGGCGCCAGCCAGGCGGCTTCCCAGCATGCCGGTGACGCCATGCGCAGCCACATCCCGACGCCATCCACATCGAGCAGCTCGACGGCATCCAGCCGGCGCAGTGCGCCGCCCGGATAGCGGTCGGCATGCCGCTGTTCGACCAGTTCGACCAGGCAGGCATGCGGGCTGTCGTCTTCCAGCATCGTGCCGCGCAGGCGGGCGGCCAGCACGGCCCGTACCCGCTCGCTTTCGGCCTGCAGCACCGAGGCACGGATGGCGACGGTGTCCTCGTCCTCCGCCCGCCGGCCTGCCGCGATGTCGTGAATCAGCGCATCGGCCGATGCCGCGTCAGCCGCGGCCAGTGCCGCCTTGCCGGCTTCGCGCAGCTCATACTGCAGCCGCGCCAGCGCTTCGACCTCTGCCGCCACTTCCGGCTGCAGATCGCGAAAGAAATCCGGGTTGGACATGGCGTCACATCCCCTGGTCTTTGAGTACGCCGCCGTCGAGCTTGATCATCTCCGGCGTGACTTCGTTGAAGGCGTAAACCTTGCCGCCATACTGGCCGGCGAAGCGTTCGGCGTCGGCGCGCAGCGCAAAGGTGCCGAAGGTCGGTCCCATGCTGCCGGTGCGCTTGCTGCCTGCCACATAGAATGCCTTGCGCGCGTCGACCCAGTAGCCGACCGGCTTCTGCCAGTTGGCATGTGCCATGTCCTGCACGAAGGCGCCCTTGATCGGCTTGACCTGTTCCGGCTCGATCAGCAGCGACATCAGCTCGATGGTGTCGCAGAAATAGTCGATCTGGCCGTCGCTGAAGCGGATCTGGCCTTTCGGGCCCGGGTAGTCGGCCAGCACCATGCCGTCGAGTGCGCAGGCGGCGCCCTGCGGCGGGTTCAGCTCGGCATCGGCCGGCTTGTCGCTGGT
>NZ_BAAGUB010000002.1:0-36068 GCF_054781615.1 Microvirgula curvata
CGGACGGGTTGGCGACGATGACGTCGGCGCGCGGACCGGCCACTTCCAGCAGGCCGCGCAGCAGGCTGGGCTGGCTGCTGTTGACCTCGTTGATGATCAGCCTGGCACTGCCGCTGGCCAGGGCCGGATTGCTGCGCACCCAGCCGCCAAGCTCGGTCTGCACATCGTGGCGGGCGTTGTTGAGGATGGCGCCGCGCGGGCCGACGTCGAACTGGCGGTAATGGTTGTGCGAAACGCCAGCGGCGTTGGGGGTCTGGATGTCGACCTGCGGCAGGCCGCTGGCGGTGCGCTGCACCACCGGCTGCTGCGTGCTCGCGGCCCCCGGATCGGCGACGATGCCGTCCGCGCCGGCACCGGCAGCCAGCAGGAGCAGCAGCGGAATCAGCAGGGACGGCACGCAGCGGCGGACGAAGGGCATGGTGACGGCGCGGGACGGATTGGACTCCGTCACGCTACGCGGCACAGGCGCGCATGCCATCTGCCGGATTCCCGAGTTGCAACGGGAAGCCGCTGATTATTTGCTGGTTTTTACTGTGAAGAGAGACAGAAAAAGCCGGGTTCAGTGCCCCAGCCCTCTTCGGTCAACGGTTACTTCAGGATCAGGAACTCGACCAGCAGGTTCTTGAACACGAAACCGATCACGCCGGCGAACAGCGCCAGGAACAGCACGAAAGTACCGAATTTGCCGGCGCCGGACTTGCGTCCCAGATCAAGGATGATGAAAGCCATGAAGACGATCAGGCCGCCAAGCAGCACGACCATCGAGATGTTGGTGAATTGTTCTTCGCTCAGATTGCTCAGATCCCACTTGCTGAAATCCATGTAACACTCCCCTTTAGCAGATCAGCCGATTATATCGGTTGACGTGCCGCAACCTGATAGCAAAAAAACGCGAGGACAGCGCCTCGCGTTTTTTACCTCAGACTGTCTCAGCCACGCTTGACCCTGGCATTGGCGGCAATCCGCATCCGCAGGGCGTTCAGCTTGATGAAGCCGGCTGCATCGGCGTGGTTGTAGGCGCCGCCATCTTCGTCGAAGGTGGCAATGGTCGGATCGAACAGGCTGTCGGTCTTCGATTCGCGGCCGACCACGATCACGTTGCCCTTGTACAGCTTCAGCCGCACCCAGCCGTTCACGGTCGATTGCGATGCGTCGATCATCGCCTGCATCATCCTGCGTTCCGGGCTCCACCAGTAGCCGGTGTACAGCATGCTGGCGTACTTCGGCATCAGTTCGTCCTTCAGGTGGGCGACTTCGCGGTCCAGCGTGATCGATTCGATCGCGCGGTGCGCCTTCAGCATGATGGTGCCCCCCGGGGTTTCGTAGCAGCCGCGCGACTTCATGCCGACATAACGGTTCTCGACGATGTCGAGGCGGCCGATGCCGTGCTTGCCGCCGAGCTGGTTCAGCTTGGTCAGCACTGCAGCCGGGCTCAGGGCCGTGCCGTTGATGGCGACGATATCGCCCCCCTTGTATTCCAGCTCGATGTATTCGGCTTCATCCGGTGCCTGTTCCGGCGAGCAGGTCCACAGCCACATGTCTTCTTCCGGCTCCTGGGCCGGATCTTCCAGCACGGTGCCTTCGTAGGAGATGTGCAGCAGGTTTGCATCCATCGAATACGGGCTGCCGCCGTTCTTTTTCTTGCTGATGTCGATGCCGTGCTTCTCGGCATAGGCCAGCAGTTTTTCACGCGACAGCAGATCCCATTCGCGCCACGGGGCGATGACGGTCACGTCCGGCTTCAGTGCGTAGTAGCCGAGTTCGAAACGCACCTGGTCGTTGCCCTTGCCGGTTGCGCCATGGCTGACGGCATCGGCGCCAACCTGGTTGGCGATCTCGATCTGGCGCTTGGCGATCAGCGGACGGGCGATCGAGGTGCCGAGCAGGTACTCGCCTTCATAAACTGCGTTGGCGCGGAACATCGGGAACACGAAGTCGCGGACGAATTCTTCGCGCAGATCGTCGATGAAGATGTTGTCGGGATTGATGCCGAGCGCAATGGCTTTCTTGCGCGCCGGTTCCACTTCCTCGCCCTGGCCGATATCGGCGGTGAAGGTCACCACCTCACACTGGTAGGTGTCCTGCAGCCATTTGAGAATGACCGAGGTGTCCAGGCCGCCTGAATAGGCGAGTACAACTTTCTTTACATCGTGGTGCATTTCTATTTTCCCGTCCGGATAAAAAAAGGGCGGCGCTTAAATGAATAAGCGCCGCCCGTTTTGGGGTTGAGATGAACGCTGAGCCCCTAGCCCTCGCCCACCAACGACGCATGCAGATAGCCGCGGACGCGGCGCACTCGTCGTGCGCCGTCCGCGCGGCTACGTCGCAGCGCATCAAGTTGGTGGAAAGCGTCAAGCATCTGGTTCATCCCTGAAATTCGATCGTGGAGCCGGGTCCGTGCCGCTGGACGTCAGCCAAGGTCTGTCGATGATTTTTACGGAATTGCGACACAGATGCAAGCGCTATCTTGCATTCCGGTCAAATTTAAGCATTTGCTCATCTTCAAGCCGCAATACTCGTACGTAATAGCCGTCGCCGTCCTGCTCGACCCCGTGCAACTCCAGATCCTTCTGCATCCGCGTCACGCGCCCCAGATAGGACACGGCCTCGTCGCTGATCTGCTGCCCCGGCGTCCATACCGGAATGCCCGGCGGATATGGCGTCACCTGATCACAGGCGACGCGTCCGGCGAGTTCGACGTTGGGCCGGCCGTCGTCATCAAGCAGCGGCAGCATTTCGCCGGCCTCGTAGAACGCATCACGCGGCAGGCAGACCAGCCGGCCCAGACCCGGCAGCGCCGGCAGCTGTGGCGGCCGCCGCGGGGTGCGCTTGTCGCGCGCGACCCGCATCAGCGCATCGAGCAGCCGCGACGCCTTGCTGCGAGTAGTGCCGATGGTGACCAGCAGTGTCAGGGTGTTGAAGGTGGTTTTCTCGACCTGGATATTGAAGCGTTCGAGCAGGATGTCGCGCAGTTCAGCGCCGGAATAGCCCGAGTCGCTGATGTCGATGGTCAGCTTGGTCGGGTCGAGACGGATGGCGTCGCTCGCCAGTTCGGCCGGCAGCAGGTCGTCGAGTTCCAGTACGCGAAACACGCCGGTCCCGGCAATGAGTTCGCGCAGTTCGCGAGCGATGCCGAGCGCACGGTCGATCAGGGTGTAGCCTTCCATCATCGCCTGCTTTCGCGCCACGTCCAGGCTGGCGATGATCGAGTACTGCGGGCTGGTCGACGCGTGCATGTTGAAGTTCTCGCGGAACAGGTGGGCGTCGAACGCCGGGTCGTTCACGTGGATCATGCTCGCCTGCGACAGCGCCGACAGTACCTTGTGCGTCGACTGGGTCACGTAGTCGGCCCCGCATTCGAGCGCGGTCGGCCGCATGGCCGGATGGAAGCGGGCAAAGCCGTACCACGCCTCGTCGACCACCACCTTGACCCCGCATTCGTGTGCGGCGGCGATGATCGGCGCCAGGTCGTAGCACAGGCCGTCATAGGTCGAGCTGGTCAGGATCAGCACCCGTGCGGACGGGTGGGCGGCCAGCGCATCGAGGATGGTCTGCTTCGGCACCGGACCGAACAGGCCGTAGCGGCGATTCAGGGTCGATTCGAGGTAGACCGGGCGCGCGCCGGACAGGATGGTCGCGTGATGGACCGATTTGTGACAGTTGCGGTCCAGCAGCAAGGTATCGCCCGGCGCCAGCAGGGTCTGCAGGATGACCTTGTTGGCCGTCGAGCTGCCATTGGTGGCGAAATAGGTGCGACGGGCACCGAAGGCCCGGGCGGCCAGTGCCTGGGCATCGTTGATCACCCCGGCCGGGTGCAGCAGCGAGTCCAGCATCGGCACCGAGACCGACAGGTCGGCGCGCAGGGTGTTCTCGCCAAGGAACTGGTAAAAGTCGCCGACCCACGGGCTGCCGCGCAGCGAGTCGCCACCGGAATGGCCCGGCGTGTGCCACGAGTCCTTGGCCAGTTCAACGTAGCGTTTCAGGGCATCGAAGAACGGCGTTGCCGCCTTCTCGGCGATTTCCGCCTGCAGGATATGGCGCCAGCCGGCCCAGTCCTGCTCGTCGCGCATGAAATAGCCGGACAGGGTTTCGCCCAGCAGATTGGCCACCTGCGCCCGCTCCTCGCCCCGCCCCAGCAGCACGTACAGCGACAGTTCCGGCCGGAAGTCGCCAAGCCAGTCGACGAACGGCAGCAGCGGCTGGTCCAGATCCTGGCTGTCGATCAGCACGATCTGGATGCTGCCGTCGTCCCGCACGGCCACCTGCGCGTCGGCCGCCGACGCCGCCGGTACGAAGCCCAGCCCGAACGCACCGCTTTCCTGATGCGCATTGTGGTTCAAGCCCTTGATCGCCTCGCGCAGCCACACCGCATCGCGGCCGACCACCAGGACCTTGCAGCCAGGTTTGTTCATTGTGTCCTCGCAGAGCGTGATTTTGTTGTTCTGTCTGGCGGAATGAATTTCCGCCGATTCGCTAGCTAATCCTACGCACGGTATGCACACACGTCATGCTGCGATGCAATGATCGCGCCCGGTCGCCCGGCGTCGATCGCGCCGCCCCAAGCCGCCCGCAGTCTGTAAAATGTGCGCATGCTGACCGATCTCGAAAAAGACGCCATCCGCCATCACTACCAGACGCTGGCCACCGCGCTGCCCGGCTTCAAGCCGCGGCCGTCGCAGCGGCGGATGATTGCGGAAATCGCCAATGCCCTGTCCCGCTGCAAGGAGCGCGACGGCGATGAACTGCCGGAGCGGGAAGGCGAAAGCATTCTGGCGGTCGAGGGACCGACCGGGGTCGGCAAGAGTGTGGCCTATCTGATCGCCGGCGGCGTGATGGCCAAGAACCGCGCCAAGAAGCTGATTGTCAGTTCGGCGACGGTGGCGCTGCAGGAGCAGCTGGTCAATCGCGACCTGCCGTTCGTGGTCGAGCACAGCGAGCTGCCGCTGACCTATGCGCTGGCCAAGGGGCGTGGCCGCTATGCGTGTCCTTACCGCCTGTTCCAGCTGACCGCCGATTCGACCCAGGGCGAGTTGCTGGCGCCCGATCCGGCCGCCGCACTGTGGGAGCGCAAGCCGGAGGCTGCCGAGCTGGCGGCAATCAAGGCGCTGGCCGACGCGTTCTACTACAAGACATGGAACGGGGATCGTGACGATTACCCGGAAATGATCGACGATGCGCTGTGGTTGCGGGTCACCAATGACCGCCACGGCTGCCTGAAGGCGGCCTGCCCGAACCGGCCGGAATGCCCGTTCTACATTGCCCGCGATGCACTGGAGAACGTCGACGTGGTGGTCACCAACCACGACCTGCTGCTGGCCGACTGTGCGATGGGCGGTGGCGTGATTCTGCCGGCGCCGGAACAGAGCTTCTATTGCATCGACGAGGCGCACCACCTGTCGAAAAAGGCGGTCAACCAGTTTGCCGCCGACTTCCAGAGTGGCCCGACCCTGGGCTGGCTGGACAAGGTGGCGACGCTCGCCAGCCACGCCGACACGCTGCTCGACAAGCACGAACTGGTCGATCTGCTGATCGATTCGGCGGCGGCCAGTATCGAGCACCTGACCCAGTTCATCGCCGTGCTCGACGGCATCGAGGCGCTGTCCGGCAACGACGGCGACGACGAACCGACCTGGCTGCTGCCGGCCGGTCCGCTGCCCGAGGGCGTCGACCAGCTGGCCGCCAACCTGCAACTGACCAGTGCCGCACTGGAAAAGCAGCTCGAACAGCTGTCCGACGCGCTGGCCGAAGCGCGCAAGGACAAGTCCGGCGGCGACATGCTGCTGATCGACCGCCTGTCCAGCGAACTGGGCTTCTTCATTTCCCGCGCCGAACCGTTTGCGGCGGTGTGGACGCTGTTTGTCACCGAGCCCGAGGACAAGGCACCGCCGATCGCGCGCTGGATTACCGCGCGCGCGGTCGGCAACCGCCGCGATTACCGGGTGTCGGCCTCGCCGGTGTCGGCCGCCGGCAGCCTGGCCAGCACGCTGTGGCGCAAGGCGGCCGGTGCGGTGCTGACTTCGGCCACGCTGCGTTCGCTGAACAGCTTCGACCTGCTGCTGCGCCAGACCGGCCTGGTCTGGCTGCCGGAAACCAGCACGCTGGCGCTGGACTCGCCGTTCGATTTTGCCCACCAGGGCGAGTTGTATCTGCCGCCGCTGGCGGCCAGCCCGAAGGACGCCGCCGGCCATACCGCCGAAATCGTCAAATGGCTGCCGCGACTGGTCGACCTGTCGCAGCCGAACGGCACGCTGATGCTGTTTTCGTCGCGCCGGCAGATGGAGGAAGTGGCCGACCGCCTGCCGCCGGAGTTCGCCGAGCGCGTGCTGGTGCAGGGTACGCTGCCGAAGTCCAAGCTGCTGGCCCGCCATCTGGAAGCGGTCGCCGACGGTCGCGCCAGCCTGATTTTCGGGCTGGACTCGTTCGCCGAGGGGCTGGACCTGCCGGGCGAGGCCTGTGTGCACGTGATTATCGCCAAGCTGCCGTTCGCCATGCCGGATGATCCGGTCGGGCTGACGCTGTCAAAGTGGATTGAAAGCCAGGGCGGCAATCCGTTTATCGAGCTGTCGGTGCCGGAGGCGTCGGTCAAGCTGATCCAGGCGGTCGGTCGTCTGATCCGTACCGAGAGCGACTATGGGCGGGTCAGCATTCTCGACACCCGGCTGAAAACGGCCGCCTACGGCAAGAAGATCCTCGCCGCGCTGCCGCCGTTCCGGCGCATTTGACTGCCGATCGGGGTGGGCGCAAACGATTTGAGTGGCGTCGGTACACGCCCGACTGACTGGAACACGGTGCGGGCACGGCAGTCCCCTGTTTCACCCCGCCCCCTTCCGTCCCCGCCGCCGCGGGGAAACCTCGCTGCGCTCGTCCGTTCGACTGCCGATCGGGATGAGCACAGACGATTTGAGTGGCGTCGGTACACGCCCGACGGCTTTCGGCAGTTGGCGGCAGGCGTAGTTCAGTCGCCGTGCCAGCCGTACACTTTCAGGTCGATGCGGCCGCTGGCGTCGAACTTCACGCCGTCGTCCTCCAGCAGGATGCGCTGGTAGTCGTCGTTGCCATCCAGCCCGCGCGGGCTGATGCGGCCCTGATGATTGATCACGCGGAACCACGGCACGGCGTCGGCCGGCCCGTGCAGCGAGCGGCCGACCAGCCGCGCATGGCGCGGAAAACCGGCCAGTCGCGCCACTTCGCCATAGGTACACACCCGCCCCGGCGGAATCCGGGCCACTACCGCGCGGATCGCGGCCTGAATCGGGGACGCGGTCGCGGTCATGGTCAGAATCCGATCGCTTCGCGGATCAGGCGTTTTTTCACCGGTCCGGCCACATTGGTCAGCGACAGGCCGGTATTGCGCAGCCAGCCGACCAGCGGATGCGGATGGGTGAACAGGCGGAACAGTCCGTCACAGGTGTACTGCATGGTGCGCACCGCTTCGATCCGGCCACGTTCATAGCGGCGCAGCACGCCGTAGGCGCCGGGGTCGTCGGCGTCGCGCAGCAGCGTCGCCAGCAGTTGCACGTCGCCAAAGCCGAGATTGACCCCCTGTCCGGCCAGCGGATGCACGGTATGGGCGGCGTCGCCGGCGAACGCAACCCGCTCGCCGATCACCCGTTCCGGGCGAATCAGTCGCAGCGGGAAGCCGGCTGCCGGCGTGACCAGCTGCAGCTCGCCCAGTTGCCGGCCGCCGCGCGCCGCCACCGCCGCGCACAGGGCATCCGGCGACAGCGCCAGCAAGCGTTCCGGGTCCGCGCACGACCACACCATCGACATCCGGCGTCCCGGCAGCGGCAGGTAAGCCAGCACGCCGTCGCCGGTGAACCACTGGTGTGCCACGCCATCATGGTCGCGTTCGCACAGGAAGTTCGCCACCACGCCGCTGTGTCCGTAAGGGGATACGGCCGCGCCGATGCCGACTTCGCGCCGCAGCCACGAATTGGCGCCGTCACAGCCGATCACCAGCCGTGCGCCGAGCGTGCGGCCACCAGCCAGGGTCAGTGTCGCCCCGCGTGCGTCGCTGGCGAAGGCCGTCGCCTCGGCCGGATCGAGCAGCTCGACATCGCTGTCGGCCAGCCGGCGCCAGATCGCGGCCAGCAGCCAGCGGTTCTCGACGATCCACGCCAGCGCTTCACCGCCGGCTTCGGCGGCATCAAAGCGGATGCGGCCGCCGGCATCGCCGCGCACGTCCATGGCGGTGACCATGCCGACACGGTCGTCGGCCGGCCAGGCCTCCAGTTGCTGCAGGAAACGGCGATTGGCCGGGCTGACCGCATAGACCCGGGCATCCCAGTCGTCGTCGCGATCGAGTCCGTCGACCTGCGGCGGCCGGGTTTCCAGCAGTGCGACGCGTTGCCGCCCGCCGGACAGCGCCAGCGCCAGACTGGCGCCAACCAGACCACCACCGAGGATAAGGATGTCGAAATGGGTATTCATGCTCAGACGCCGATCCACTTGATCAATTAAACAGTCCGGAGCGTGATTGTGCCCGAACCGGGTGTGGCTACACCAGTTGCCGTACCACGTGAGACAGTTGCCACAGGGCCACGGCAATCACGCTGCAACCGGCAACCACCCGCACCCAGCGCCGGGTCAGCCAGGTTTTCAGTACTTCGGCGAAAGCGCCCATCGCCAGCAGATTCGGCAGGGTGCCCAGTGCGAAGGCGAACATGCCGGCCGCACCGCCGGCGACGCTGCCGCTTGCCAGTGCGGTCAGGCTGGCCGAGTAGACCAGCCCGCACGGCAGCCATCCCCACAATGCACCAACAAGGAGCGCGCCAGCCGGGGAACGCACCGGAATGAGGCTTTTCATCAGCGGCTGCACGCGCCGCCACAGCGGGCGACCGACACTTTCCACCCGGGTGATCCAGGCGGAGACGCCGGCCAGGTACAGGCCGAGCAGGATCATCAGCCCCTGCGCCAGCACGAACAGCGCCAGTTGCGCCGCCTGCAGCCGCAATGCGGCAAGGCCCAGTCCGCCGATGCCGCCGGCGATGGCCCCGACTGCGGTATAACTGGCGACACGGCCGATGTTGTAGGCCAGGATGAACGGTGTTCGCGAACGTGCGGCCGGCAATTGCAGCGACAGGGCGGTCACCAGACCGCCGCACATGCCGAGACAATGACCGCCGCCAAGCAGGCCGACGAGGAACAATGCGGCCAGGCTGTATTCCGGCATGGTAATAGCTATAAAAACAGTGATGTCGACATTGTAACCGTCGTACCCCCCGCCCCGGTCATCCCTGTCGGCAAATCGCCGTGGGCGTGGTGCGACGACTTCCCCGCACGGCCATTACAGTGAAAGAAGTACCATGAACGAAAACCTGATTGTCGAACGTCTTGGCCGGACCGCCATCCTGACGCTGAACCATCCGCCGGTAAACGCGCTGACGGTCGCCACCCTGACCGAGCTGCGCCGGCAGGTGGACATTCTGAATGATGATCCCGAGGTCCGGGCGCTGGTGCTGACCGGCGCAGGCGACCAGTTCTTCTCGCCGGGTGCGGACATTGAGCTGTTCCACGCCCCCCGCTCCGGCCATGGCAAGGCCGAGGCCCTGCTGCAGGCACTGAACGACGCGGCACTGGCGCTGGTGCAGTTCAACGGACTGACCCTGGCGGCGCTGAACGGCTACGCGCTGGGCGGCGGCCTGTCGCTGGCCATGGCCTGCGATGTGCGCATTGCCGAGCGCCAGATCGAACTCGGCCTGCCCGAAGGCCGCCTCGGCCTGCCCCCTTGCGGCGGCAGCTCCTGCCGCCTGCCGCAACTGGTCGGTGATGGCTGGGCGCGGCGGATGGCACTGACCGGTGAAGCCTTGCGTGCCGAACGCGCGCTGCGCATCGGTCTGGTCGATGAGTGTGTCGATGCCGGCTTTGCCAAGATTGTCGCCATTTCGGTGGCTGACCAGGCCAGCCACACCGGCCCGGCCGCGGCCAGGGCGGCCAAGACCCTGCTGCAGGCCGAGCGCCTGCCGGCGCTGCGCGCCGCCATGGAGGCGGAGCTGGCAGCAGCGCGGGCACGCATCGATTCGGCAGAGCAGCAGGAAGGGGCGCAGGCGTTCTTCGAGCGCCGTGCCCCGGGCTGGCAGCAGTAGCTCAGGCGTCCGGCGCGGCGGCGGTGCCGCGCGCCAGTGCCAGGCACACGGCATCCGCCACTTCTTCGAGGTCGAAGACCCCGGCCAGCGCCGCCCGTTCCGGTGCTCCGACTGCGGCGCTGGTGCCCGGATAGTCCGGGCTGCGACCCTGCCGCTGCAGTTCGGCCTGGATCGCCGCCAGGACCAGCGCCGCGATCCGTTCCCGTTCCCCGTCCATATGCCCTCCCCGTTCCCTTCAGCCGAAGCTCGACAGCAGATGCCAGGCGGTCGCGCACATGATGACGCCGACCATCGAGTCCAGCACCCGCCAGCTGAACGGCCGCGCAAACAGCGGCGCCAGCCGGCCGGCGAAAAATCCCAGCCCGCCGAACCAGCACACGGCCGTGGTGACGCACCCCAGCCAGTATGACGGCAGCGCCTCGCTGAAACGGCTCGACACCGCGCCCATCAGCACCACGGTATCGAGGTAGACGTACGGATTCAGCAGCGTGAACGCCATGGCGGCGAGGATGGCGCCGCGCCGCGTGGTCTGCACACTGCCACCGGTCTGCAGCGAGCTGGCTTTCATCGCCGAGCGGAACGAGCGGAAACCGTACAGCGCCAGGAACGCCGCCCCGCCCCAGGTGGCGATGCGGATCAGCATCGGCTGGCTGCTGATAAAGGCGCCCAGCCCGGCCACGCCCAGCGTGATCAGCAGGATGTCGCACAGGATGCATACCGTGACGATGGCCACGATCTGTGCCCGGGCGATGCCCTGCTTGAGGACGAAAGTATTCTGCGGGCCGATCGCGACCAGCAGGCCCAGTGCGATGGTCAGCCCGGAAAAGAAGGCCGGAAAGTGGAACGACATGGATGACACAGCCAAACGACAAATGAATTGACGCTTATTCTATGTCAAAGCCCGTTCTCAGGGCACCAGCCTGGCGCGCGCCTCGGCCACCAGCGCACCGGAAAACCGCGCCAGCCGCGGCGCCTGCAGTGCCCAGCAATGCCAGTGCAGCGTCACCTGCGGCGGCACGTCCGGCAGCAGGTCGACCAGCTCGCCGCTGGCCAGCAGGCTGGCCACCTGCAGCTCCGGCGTCAGTCCGTAGCCGATGCCGGCGCACACCACATCGAGCAGGCTGGGTACCGAGGGCACGATCGAGTGCGGGAAATCACCGGGGCCGATGCCGTAGCGCGATTCAAGAAAGCCGAGGTGCATGGTATCGCGGCGGTTGAAGATGACCGCCGGCGCCCGGGTAAACTGACGGCGGTCGACACCGTCGGCGAAATAGCGCGCGGCAAAGTCCGGGGTGGCGATGCAGCGGTAGCGCATCACCCCCAGCCGCTCGCTGACGCAGCCGGTCGGCGGGGTATCGGCGCTGGTCACGCAGCCGATCACGTCGCCGTTTTTCAGCAATGACAGCGTGTGCCCCTCGTCATCCAGCGTCATCTGCATCAGCAGCCGCTCGCGCAGCACGACATCGGTGACCGCGTCGAGAAACCAGCTCGCCAGCGAGTCGGCATTGACCGCGATCGGCAGCGTCATCCAGCCGTCGCCGGCCTCTTCGGTCAGTTCGCTTTCCAGTTCCCCTTCCAGCACGCCGACCTGGCGTACATGGCGCAGCAGCCGGTGCCCGGCGGCGGTGGCCCGCACCGGGGTGCTGCGCACCAGCAGCATCTGGCCGAAGCGCTCTTCCAGCTGGCGGATGCGCTGCGATACCGCCGACGGCGTGATGCACAGCACGCGCGCCGCCTTCTCGAAACTGCCTTCCGCCAGCACGGCCTGCAGCGCGTCCAGCAATTTGTAATCCAGCATCCTGAATTTTTCTAACGAAGATGTAGAACAATGAATTTTACTTCATGTCATGAGAAAAGATACCGTAGTGGCAATCGAACTGCTTGTTACAGGACTTCATCATGATTCCCAACTGGATGCCGGCCATCGAGGGCTTTGCCATCGGCCTGAGCATGATCATCCCCATCGGCGCGCAGAATGCCTTTGTGCTGTCCAACGGCATTCGTCGCCGTCACCGGCTGCCGATTGCCCTGTCCTGCGCGGTCTCCGACATGCTGCTGATCGGTCTTGGCGTCGCCGGGGCTGGTGCCCTGATCTCGTCGCATCCGCTGCTGGTCGACATTGCCCGCTGGGGCGGCGTGGCCTTTCTGCTCTGGTACGGGCTGGCGACACTGAAGCGCGCCTGGCAGGGCGAGTCGATGCGGCTGGAAGGCGATGACGGCCGCACGCTGGGCATGGTGCTGCTGACCACGCTGGCCGTGACCTGGCTGAACCCGCACGTGTATCTGGATACGGTGGTGCTGCTCGGCGGGCTGGCCGCACAACAGCCGGATCACAGCCGCTACCTGTTCGGTGCCGGCGCCATCAGCGCGTCATTCGTCTGGTTCTTCTCGCTCGCCTACGGCGCCCGGCTGCTGGCCCCGCTGTTCACCCGCCCGGCGGCATGGCGGGTGCTCGATCTGGCGGTGGCCACGATCATGTTCGCGCTGGCGACGAGACTGGTCCTGGGCTGAAACGACGCTACTTGACCGCGCTGACCGCGTCCAGCGGCAGGAACTGCAGCAGCGGCGCGCCGAGCAGACCCTGCACGTAATTGATGAAACCGCGCCGGGTGGACTCGTCGGCCAGTTCGGCCAGCAGTTCCAGCCGGCCGATGACCCGGCCGAACTCGCGCTCGAACGACAGGTTGCTGCCGGCCAAGCCGATTTCGTTCGACAGCAGCAGCGGCTTGCCGTCGGGACCGGTCCGGTTCGACAGCATCCATACCGCCACCTGCACATTGAACGAGGCATTGGCGACCCGCTGCGCGTCGAGACCGTTGACCAGGTACAGCGAGCGCCGGCCGCCGTACAGCTCGGTCAGCATCGTGCCGAGGCCGTAGATCAGCGCACCGGCACGGTCGCCGCCATAGCCGGCATCGAATGCGCGCGGCAAGGCACCGACCGAGCGCGCCTGACCGAGCGCGGGCAACGGCTGGCCGTCGCGCACCGCCGTCATCACCGCGCGGACGGCGGCTTCGCGGCTGGCGGCGCCGCTTTTCTTCCACTCGGCCGGATTGCGCCGGTACAGCTTGTCGAGCAGCAGTGCCAGACTGTCCAGATTGTCGCGCATGACCAGGTTGGCGACCCGGTTCGCATCGCTCTGCGCCACTTCCCCGACCGAAAACCGGTCCCCGTTGACCGGTTTCTGTACCGGGGCGCCGGCACAGGCGACCAGCAGCAGCGACATCAGCGCGGCGGATGGCCGCCGGGGCGGCATGGCCGGCCTCACAGGCCGCCGGTGACCAGGTCTTCCCGCGTCAGCAGGAACACGAAGCCGTCACCGCCCGAGGTGTCGAGCCAGGTGAAGGTCAGGGCCGGGTACAACGCTTCCAGGACATCGCGGTTATGGCCGATTTCGACCACCAGCACCCCGAACGGGTTCAGGAAATGCGTTGCCTGTTCAAGAATGGCCCGGGTCGCATCGAGGCCGTCCTCGCCGGAGCCGAGCGCCAGTTCCGGTTCTTTCAGATACTCATCCGGCAGCGCGGCCACCGATTCGGCATCGACATACGGCGGGTTCGACACGATCAGGTCATAGCGGTTGCCGGCCACGCCGGCCCACAGATCGCTCTCGATCGGCGTGACCCGCTGTTCCAGCCCGTAGCGTTCGATATTCAGCGTGGCCACGTCGAGCGCGTCGGTCGACAGGTCGACGGCATCGACCTCGGCATCCGGGTACGCATCGGCCAGCAGGATGGCCAGGCAGCCGGAGCCGGTGCACAGGTCGAGGGCGCGATGGACCAGTTCCGGGTGCTCGATCCACGGCGACAGGCCATCCGGCAGCAGTTCGGCGATAAACGAGCGCGGCACGATGACCCGCTCGTCGATATAGAAGTCGTGCCCGGCCAGCCACGCTTCGCGGGTCAGGTAGGCAGCCGGCACGCGTTCGCTCACCCGCCGTTCGAGAATGTCGAGCGCATCGTTGAGCTCGGACGGCAGCAGCCGGGCATCGAGCAGCGCATCGAAGCGGTCGATCGGCAGGTGCAGCGTGTGCGCAATCAGGTAGGCTGCCTCGTCCCAGGCGTTATCGGTGCCGTGGCCGAAAAACAGCCCGGCCTCGGTAAAGCGCGACATGGCGAAACGCAGCAGGTCGCGCGGGGTTTTCAGGTGTTGGCGGGCAATATCGAACATGGGGGGTCCTGTTGTGGGGCGGGCGGGGTTCAGGCGTCGCCGACATCGTCCAGGTCGATGTCGCGCAGGGCCTTCCGGATCACGCCGAGGTCGAATCCACGCCCGGCCAGAAAGCGGATCTGCCGGGCCTTTTCCTGCAGGTTTTCCGGTAGCGTACCGAATTTCTTCAGCCACAGCGCGCGGGCGCGCGCGACTTCGCTGTCCCCGATGCCGTCCAGCGCGTCGCGGATGGTGTCGTCATCGACCCCGCGCGACGCCAGATCATGCCGCAGGCGACGCGCGCCATGCTGGGTGACCTTGCTGTTGACCCAGGCTTCGGCAAAGCGGGCGTCGGACAGATGGCGGATTTCGGTCAGTTCGTCCAGCAGCGCATCGAGCTGCGCTTCACTGTCGGCGTGCGGCGCCAGTTTCCTGCGCAGCTCGGCGCGGGACATTTCCCGGCGGGACAGCAGCGCATAGGCGCGGGATTTCAGCGAGGGTTCGGACATGGCGGCTATGGCATCGGGCGGCGCCCGCCGCGGGCGGGCCATGGAAACAAAGCGCCACGAGGATTGCGCCTCGTGGCGTCGTCAGACTGGCGACAGCGGCGGCGCACCAGGGCGCCGGCCGGTGTCAGGCGTCGCTGTCTTCCGACAGGGCCGCTTCAGCCCGCTCTTCGTCCGTCGGGGCGAAGGCAGGTGCCGCACTCGCGCCGATGCCGACGGCGGTACGGATCTTCTGCTCGATCTCGCGGGCAATGGTCGGGTTTTCCTTCAGCCATTCGCGCGAATTGTCCTTGCCCTGGCCGATCTTGGAGCCGTTGTAGCTGTACCAGGCACCGGACTTCTCGACGAACTTGTGCTCGACGCCGAGTTCGATGATCTCGCCCTCGCGCGAAATGCCCTCGCCGTACAGGATGTCGAACGAAGCCTGGCGGAACGGCGGGCTGACCTTGTTCTTCACCACCTTGACGCGGGTTTCGTTGCCGACGATCTCGTCGCCCTTCTTGATACCGCCGGTACGGCGGATATCGAGACGCACGGACGCGTAGAACTTCAGCGCATTGCCGCCGGTAGTGGTTTCCGGGTTGCCGAACATCACGCCGATCTTCATGCGGATCTGGTTGATGAAGATCACCAGGGTGTTGGTGCGCTTGATGTTGCCGGTCAGCTTGCGCAGTGCCTGGCTCATCAGTCGCGCCTGCAGGCCGACGTGGCTGTCGCCCATCTCGCCTTCGATTTCGGCCTTCGGCACCAGCGCGGCGACCGAGTCGACGACGATGATGTCGACGCCGCCGGAACGCACCAGCATGTCGCAGATTTCCAGCGCCTGCTCACCGGTGTCCGGCTGCGAGATCAGCAGGTCATCGACCTTGACGCCGAGCTTGTTGGCGTAGGACGGGTCCAGCGCGTTTTCGGCATCGATATAGGCGCAGGTGCCGCCCAGCTTTTGTGCTTCGGCCACCACCTGCAGACACAGCGTGGTCTTGCCGGACGATTCCGGACCGTAGATTTCGACCACGCGGCCGCGCGGCAGGCCGCCAACGCCAAGCGCCAGGTCAAGACCGAGCGAACCGGTGGAAATGACCTGAATGTTGTCGGTCACCTGGGTTTCGTTCATGCGCATGATCGAACCCTTGCCGAACTGCTTCTCGATCTGGGCGAGCGCAGCGGACAGGGCTTTTTGCTTGTCGTTATCGGCCATTTCGGCGAGTCTCCAATGAGTCGGTTTAGTCGGGACGGATTATCGCATAGCCACCACCCGGCACGGAAAAAACCGGGGGGGAACAATGCATGACGGCGACCGTCGCCGGTCGCCGTCCGGATGAAAACGGAACGCTTACGCGAGCCAGTCCGGCTTGCGCTTGTCGAGGAAGGCCGACAGCCCTTCCTTGCCCTCGGCACTGGAGCGGACATCGGCGATGCGGTTGGTGGTCATCTCGATCAGCGTGCCGTCGATCGGCTGCGCATAGACATCCGCCACCAGTCGCTTGGCCGCCGTCATCGCCGCCGGGCCGTTGTGCAGCACCTGCTCGACGAACAGTCCGATCGTGCTGTCGAGCTCGTCGCGCTCGACCACCTTGTGCACCAACCCCAGGCGTTGCGCCTTGCCGGCGTTGAAGCGTTCGGCGGTCATGAAATAGCGTCGCGCCGCGCTGGCGCCGATCGAGCGCACGATATACGGCGAGATGACCGACGGGATCAGGCCGAGTTTGACCTCGGAGAAGCAGAACAGGGCATCGGACACCGCCACGGCGATGTCGCAGCAGGCGATCAGCCCGGTACCGCCGCCGAAGGCCGAGCCCTGCACGCGGGCAATGGTCGGCATGCGCAGCGTATCCAGCCGCTGCATCAGCGCAGCCAGATAGGTGGCATCGCGCAGGTTCTCGTCCCGCGAGTAACCGGCCATGCGACGCATCCAGTTGATGTCGGCGCCGGCGGAGAAGCTGATGCCGGTGCCGGTCAGCACCAGCACGCGCACCGCCGGGTCGGCATCGATCTCCTCCAGCTTGGCGGTCAGCGCCTGGATCAGCGCGTCATCGAACGCGTTGTGCAGCTCCTGGCGGTCCAGCGCCAGCGTAGCCACGCCGCGCGTATCCAGGGAGTAGAGGATGGCGTCGTTCATGAATCAGGTTTCCTTGCAATCGGGAGTCGAATGATCATTGTAGCCCCCGCCACGTTCCGTGCAGATGACAGGCGGGTGGCCGGCACGGTACGCAGCGGGAAAAACCGGCTGTTGATGCAGAATTGAGACAGCTCGGCGTGATTTCAGATGTCGTCATCCCCGAACATAGTGCACGTAGCGCCAGCCCAGGCCATCGCTCTCGCGGCGCAGGGTTTCCGATTCGGCCGGCTGCCACACCGCCGGATCGAGCGACGGGAAATGGGCATCCCCCGGATAGTCGGCATCGATTTCGGTCAGGAAGATTTCGTCAGTACGCGACAGCGCCTGCCGGTACAGCTCGGCCCCGCCGATCAGCATCGCTTCGTCGGCGCCGGTCTCCCCCGCCGCCTCGAGGGCCGCATCCAGCGACAGGACGACAGTCACGCCGTCAGCCTGCCAGTCCGGGTTGCGGGTCACCACGATATTGGTCCGCCCCGGCAGCGGTCGTCCGATGGACTCGAAGGTCTTGCGGCCCATGATCACCGGCTTGCCGAGCGTGACGCGTTTGAAATGCGCCAGGTCTTCCGGCAGGTGCCACGGCAGCCGGTTGTCGAGCCCGATCACGCCGTTGCGCGCGCGCGCCGCCACCATGGCCAGACGGGGGGCGCTCATACGGCGACCTCGGCCTTGATGTGCGGATGCGGGTCGTAGTCGACCAGCTCGATATCGTCGAAGGTAAACGCGAACAAGTCTTTCACCTCGGGGTTCAGACGCAGGGTGGGCAGCGGACGTGGTTCGCGCGACAGCTGCAGTTCGGCCTGCGGCAGGTGGTTCAGATAGAGGTGGGCATCGCCCAGCGTGTGGATGAATTCGCCTGCTTGCAGCCCGCACACCTGCGCCACCATCAGCGTCAGCAGCGCATAGCTGGCGATATTGAACGGAACGCCCAGAAAGATGTCGGCCGAACGCTGGTACAACTGGCACGACAGCTTGCCGTCCGCCACGTAGAACTGGAACAGCGCGTGGCATGGCGGCAAGGCCATGTCGTCGACCAGTGCCGGGTTCCATGCACTGACGATCAGTCGCCGGCTGTCCGGGTTGCGCCGGATCTGCTCGACCACATTGGCGATCTGGTCGATATGGCGGCCATCCGGCGCCGGCCAGCTGCGCCACTGGTAGCCATAGACCGGACCGAGGTCGCCGTTCTCGTCGGCCCACTCGTCCCAGATGCGCACGCCGTTCTGCTGCAGGTAGGCAATATTCGTATCCCCACGCAAGAACCATAGCAGCTCATGAATGATAGAGCGCAGGTGAAGTTTCTTGGTGGTGACCATCGGGAAACCGGCGGCGAGGTCGTAACGCATCTGCCAGCCGAACACCGAGCGCGTGCCGGTGCCGGTGCGGTCGGTCTTGAGGTTGCCGTGTTCAAGGACATGGCGCATCAGATCGAGATAAGGCTTCATGGCTCACTGCCCAGCGGAAAACCGGTTACTGTAGCCGGCCTGCGGCCATCACGCCATCCCCTGCAGACAGGAGAGATGTTGTTACCCCCTGCCCGGCCTGGATGTAGCCAGAGTGCTGATAAAATTTAAGATCATTCCTACATATTTTCTGGATTTGACACATTAATGTTTGCTTAACCCCTCACCATCGCCAGGAAATATCCTGACCCTTGCGTGATACAATTCGCGCTCACATTCATTTACAAAACCTTGACCAACGATTGCCATGGCGGAAGACAGCGGTCTCGAACGCACAGAAGATGCGACACCCAAGCGACAGCAGCAGGCCCGCACCGAAGGGCAGGTTCCGCGGTCGAAGGAGCTGGGTACGTTCGCCATCACCATGACGGCCGTGGCCATGCTGATCGCCTATGGGAATTCGCTGTACCAGCAGATGCGGCTGGTGCTGAGCAAGGCGCTGACCTTCGATCAGCCGACGCTGGCCGAACCCGACATCATGACGCGCCGGCTGCATGACCTTGGGCTGGATGCACTGATCGCCATCATGCCGATTTTCGGGGCCCTGATGATTGTCGCCGTGGTCGCCCCGCTGCTGATGGGCGGCTGGAACCTGAGCTGGCAGGCACTCGAGCCCAAGTTCTCGAAGATGAACCCGTTCAGCGGCATCAAGCGCATGTTTTCGCCGAACAGTCTGGTCGAGGGCGGCAAGGCGATCCTGAAGAGCATGCTGATCGGCGGCGTCGCCACCTGGGTGATCTGGAACGAACGTGCCGAGATCATCGGTCTGGTCAAGCTGTCGATGGACCAGAGTCTGACCCGGACCATCGAGCTGACCCAGCACACGCTGCTGATCGTTGCCGGCGCGCTGGTGCTGCTGGTCGTCGTCGATGTGCCGTTCCAGATCTGGCAGTATCACAAGAATCTGCGCATGACCAAGGAAGAGGTCAAGCAGGAAATGAAGGAAAGCGAAGGCAGTCCCGAGGTCAAGGGCCGCATTCGCCAGTTGCAGCGCGAGGCTGCGCGCCGCCGGATGATGAGCGAGATTCCGAACGCCAGCGTCGTCGTCACCAACCCGACCCACTACGCAGTGGCCCTGCAGTACGCGGACGGCATGCGCGCACCGCGCATTCTGGCCAAGGGCACGCTGAAACTGGCAGAGAAGATCATCGAGCAGGCACGCGAGCACAACATCACCATCATGCGGGCGCCGCCGTTTGCCCGCGCGCTGTACCACAACGCCGAGATCGGCGACGAAATCCCGTCCGCGCTGTACACCGCCGCGGCGCAGGTGCTGGCCTATGTATTCCAGCTGAAGAACTACCAGTCGAATGGCGGCATCGCGCCGCTGTATCCGGAATCGCTGCCCGTACCGACCGAGCTCGACCCGGAAAGCAAGAAAAAAGCGAATGAAGCCCCCGCCGACACTTCGCCGCATGAGGAGCCTCGCGCGTAATGAATTTTTCCCTGCTGCTCCAGCGTTTCAACCTGAACGTCGCGGCGCTGGCCGGTCCGGTCCTGATCCTGCTCATCCTGGCGATGATGATCCTGCCGTTGCCGACAGTGATCCTCGACGTGTTTTTCACTTTCAACATCGCCGTGTCGATCATCGTGCTGATGGTCGGCCTGCAGATCAAGAAGCCGCTGGAGTTCTCCGCTTTCCCGGCCATCCTGCTGGTCACCACCCTGCTGCGGCTGTCGCTGAACGTCGCGTCGAGCCGCGTGATCCTGATGGAAGGTCACAACGGCGCTGACGCGGCCGGCAAGGTCATCGAGGCCTTCAGTCACTTCCTGGTCGGCGGCAACTACGCGATCGGCATCGTGGTGTTCGTCATCCTGACCATCATCAACTTCGTGGTCATCACCAAGGGGGCCGGGCGGATTGCGGAAGTGAGCGCCCGCTTCACCCTCGACGCGATGCCCGGCAAGCAGATGGCCATCGACGCCGACCTCAATGCCGGCCTGATCGGCGAGGACGACGCCCGCCGCCGCCGGCAGGAGATCACCGAGGAAGCGAACTTCTTCGGCTCGATGGACGGCGCGAGCAAGTTCGTGCGCGGCGATGCCATCGCCGGCATCCTGATCATGCTGATCAACATCATCGGCGGGCTGATCGTCGGTATCGTCCAGCACGACCTGCCGGTCGGCGTCGCGGCCGAGACCTACACGCTGCTGACCATCGGTGACGGCCTGGTCGCCCAGATCCCGGCCCTGATCATCTCGACCGCCGCCGGCATCGTCGTCACCCGCGTCGGCACCGAAAAGGACCTGTCCGAGCAGTTCCTCGGCCAGCTGTTCATGAAGCCGCAGGTGCTGTACATCACTGCGGCAGTGATCGGGCTGATGGGCCTGATCCCGAACATGCCGCACTTCGCCTTCCTGCTGATCGCCGCCATTCTGGCCGGGCTGGCATGGTGGCAGGACCACCGCACCAGGGAGCTGGCTGCAGCCCAGGCGCGGGCCGAATCCGAGTCGCCGCCGCCGCCGGAAACCCCGGTGGCCGAAGTCAGCTGGAACGACGTGCAGCCGGTCGACGCTGTCGGCCTCGAGGTCGGCTACCGCCTGATTCCGCTGGTCGACCGCACCCAGGACGGCGAGCTGCTGCGCCGCATTCGCGGCATCCGCAAGAAGATGGCACAGGAAGTCGGCTTCCTGCTGCCGGCTGTGCATATCCGCGACAACCTGGAAATCCGCCCGAACGCCTACCGCATCCTGCTCAAGGGGGTCGAGGTCGGTGGCGGTGAGGCCTTTGTCGGCCAGTACCTGGCGATCAACCCGGGCCGCGTGCTCGGCGAAATCAAGGGCGTCCCGACCACCGACCCGGCCTTCGGACTGCCGGCGCTGTGGATCGAGGCGCGCCAGCGCGAGGAAGCGCAGACGTTCGGCTATACCGTGGTGGACGCCAGCACGGTGGTCGCCACCCATATTTCGAATATTCTGCAGAACCATGCCGCCGAGCTGCTCGGCCGGGAGGAAACCCAGCAACTGGTCGATCATGTCGGCAAGGAATCGCCAAAGCTGGTCGAGGAGCTGGTGCCGAAGATCATCCCGATCGGCACGCTGCAGAAAGTGCTGCAGAATCTGCTCGGCGAAGGCATCAGCATCCGCGACATGAAGAGCATACTGGAGACGCTGGCCGAACACGTGCCGCAAACCCAGGACATCGACGATCTGACCGCGGCCGTGCGCATCACGCTGTCGCGCGCCATCGTCGCCCAGCTGTTCCCCGGCATGAACGAACTGTCGGTGCTGACGCTGGATCCGCAGCTGGAGAGCATCCTGATCGGCGCCATGCAGAGCAAGGCCGGCGGCGGCCTCGAACCCGGTCTGGCGGAAACCCTGCTGCAGTCGGCGGCCCAGGAGTCCGAGCGGATCGAGCAGCAGGGGCTGAACCCGGTGCTGATCACGCCACAGGCCCTGCGCCCGGTCCTGTCCAAATTCATGCGCCGCGCCCTGCCCCAGCTCGCCGTGCTGGCCCATAATGAAATTCCCGACAGCAAGACCATTCGCGTGGTCGGCGTGGTCGGGGCACGCAGCTAGTCTCACAGTGGGATAACGCCTTATGGTCGTCAAAAAGTTTTTCGGCAAAACCACTCGTGATGCACTGCGCCAGGTGCGTGACGAGCTGGGTACCGATGCCCTGATCCTCAGCAACCGCAGCGTGCCCGGCGGCGGCATCGAAATCATGGCGGTAGCCGACGCCGACGTGAACACGCTGGCGGCTTCGCTGGCCACCAACGTCAAGCACCCGCCGCGACATGGCGGCAGTGCGGCCGCCCTGCCGCCAAAATCGGCCAAGCCGTCCCCGGTCGCCAGTGCGCTGGCGCGCACCTATGCGCTGCCGGTCGAGCCGCTGGCCGAGCCGGTGGCGCGGATCATTCCGCCCAATGAGCCGGACACGTCGATCAAGCGTGTCGACTTCAGCCGCCTGATCGCCCGTGCCGAGGAGGCCGCCAATCGCGAGGAACCCGCCCGCGCCGAGCCGGCACCCCGCCCGGAAACGGCCCCGGCGGCAGAGGCAGCGCCGCGCGACAAGGCACCGGCCGAAGCGGCGCCGACCACGGTTCGCGCCGAGGCCAAGCTCGACGAGCTGGGCGACGAAATGCGCGAACTCAAGGCACTGCTGACCGCCCAGCTCGCCAGCCTGGCCTGGGCCAACCTCGAGGAATACCACCCGCGCCAGGCCGAGCTGTTCCGCCAGCTGCTTGCCGTCGGCATGAGCCCGGCACTGTGCCGCCAGCTGGTGGCCAAGCTGCCGGCGCACTTCGACGAAGCCGCCGCGCTGAAATGGGCAAAGTCGGCGCTGGCGCACAATCTGCGCGTGCTGCCGGAGGAAGAGGACATCATCGACAAGGGCGGTGTCTACGCGCTGGTCGGCCCGACCGGCGTCGGCAAGACCACCACCGTGGCCAAGCTTGCCGCCCGCGCCACCATCAAGCACGGTCCGGAATCGATCGCACTGATCTCGACCGACAGCTACCGGATCGGGGCCCAGGACCAGCTGAAACTGTATGGCCGCATCCTTGGCGTGTCGGTTTACGCCGTCGACAACGAGGCCGACCTGCACCTGACGCTGGCCGACCTCGCCCACAAGAAGCTGGTGCTGATCGACTCGGTCGGCATGGGCCAGCGCGACAACCGCGTCAGCGAACAGACGCGCATGTACGCGGCCGGCAAGCGGCCGGTGCGGCGCATCCTGCTGCTGTCGGCCAATGCCGCCGGTCATACGCTGCAGGATGTCATCACCCGCTATCAGGGCGAGGGCCTGGCCGGCTGCATCCTGTCCAAGGTCGACGAGGCGCCGACGCTCGGGGTCGGGCTGGACGTGGCAATCCGCCACCGGCTGCCGGTGCTGTACGTGACCAATGGTCAGCGGGTGCCGGAAGACCTGTACCTGTCCGATGCCAATTATCTGGTGGAACGCACGTTCCAGCCGTTGAAACAGCCGCGCGGACCGTTCTCGTACGAACCCGACGAGTACCGCATCCTGCAGGCGGCCCAGTGGGGCCAGACCGCATGACCCGCTTCGACGATCAGGCGGCCAGCCTGAGGCGACTGTCGCTCGGCAACGCGCTATCGGCCAGCTTCGCCTTTCTCGGCGGGCGGGCGTCCGGTGTCACCACCCTGGTCGCCGAACTCGGCATCGCACTCGGCGTGACCCATGGCCGGCGGGTGCTGCTGCTCGACGGCCATGCCGGCCAGCCGCTGTTGCGCCGCTTCAACCTGTCGACGAGCGAGACGCTGGATACGGTCCTGTCGCAGCAACTGGCGCTGGATGCGGCCGTCAGCCCGCTCGGCGGCACCATCAACCTGCTCAATGGCTATGCGCGCCCGTCGGTGCTGGCCGCGCTGAGTGACGTCTCGGCCCACCGCGTGCAGAGCGAATATCTGGCCCTGACCCGCGACACCGAATTCGTGCTGATCGACGCCCCCACGCAGACGCCGCTGCTGGCGGCGGTGGCCGGCGATATCGTACTGGTGTTGTCGCCCGATCAGGACGGACTGACCGAGACGTACACTGCCGTCAAATACCTGGTCAGCGAGTTCGGCCGCCGCAAGTTCAACGTCCTGGTCAACCGTGTGCACAGTCTGGACGAGGCACAGCACTGGTTCTCCCGGCTGTCCACGGTAGCCAGCGAATACCTGCCGGTTTCGCTGCGCTGGGTCGGCTACGTGCCGGAAGACCACTGGGCCAAGCGGGCCACGGTGCTGAAGACGACGGCAGTCCAGTCGTTCGACACCAGCGAGATCGCCACCGCCGCCAACCAGCTCGCCCATGCCCTGCCACTGTGGGCCACCGGCTCCGGTGTCGCGCATGAACTGTTTTCCCGACTGTGTGATGCCGCACGGTTGCTCGAACCCGACCCGTCAGAAATCATCGTCTAGCTGTCAACTTATGAAACTTCGTCGTGCCTATCTTCCCGCAGACGCGTCGACAACCGTCGATGTGGCTACTCACGCGCCACTGGTCAGAAAGCTGGCCAGCATGATGGTCAGCCGGCTGCCGGCCAGCGTCGAGCTCGACGACCTGATCCAGGTCGGCATGATCGGCCTGCTCGAAGCGGCCCAGCAGTTCGATACCAGCCAGGGTGTGCTGTTCGAAACCTTCGCCAGCCAGCGCATACGCGGAGCCATGCTCGATGAACTGCGCCGCATCGACTGGCTGCCGCGCCAGGCGCGCCGCAACGCCAAGCAGATCGAGCAGGCGCTGACGGCACTGGAACAGGAGTTCGGCCGGGCCCCGCACGAGAGCGAGGTGGCGGAACGGCTGGAAATGAGCATCGACGAGTACCAGTCCATGCTGTACGACTGCAAGGGCCACCAGCTGGTCTACTACGAGGATTTCCGCCACGAAAGTGACGAAGGCAGCAGCACCCAGTTCATCGAGCATGTCGCCGGCCCCGAAGCGGAGACCCCGTTCGCGATGCTCGGTGACCAGCGTTTTCGCGAACACCTGGTCGCCGCCATCAAGGAGCTTCCGGAACGCGACCAGCTGGTGATGAATCTGTACTACGAGGAAGAACTGAACCTGAAGGAAATCGGCGCGGTGCTCGGCGTGACCGAGTCGCGCGTCTGCCAGCTGCACAGCCAGGCGGTATCGCGCCTGCGCGGCAAGCTGCGCAGCTGGATTTGACTGCCGCTTTTTGTGGGCACCTGCGTGGTGAGTGGCGTCGGTGCAGGCCCGACTGATTCAGTTCTTCGTGCCGCATTTTTGCGAGCACCTGCACCTTTGCAGACCGTCTCGGCTTTCAGGCCGCGCGCGACAGACCGTCCGGCCATTCCGCCAGTGACGACAGCGCGACGACATCACCGACCAGCACGATGGCCGGGCTGCCCAGGCCGGCCGCCAGCGCCTGTGCCGGCAGTTGCGCCAGCGTGGTCAGCAGTTGCTGCTGGTTCGGCGTGCTCGCCGACTGCACCACGGCCACCGGTGTCGTCGCCGGCAACCCGCCGGCCATCAGTCCGTCGCGGATACGGTCCAGCCGCTTCATGCCCATGTAGATTGCCAGTGTCAGCCCGGAACGGGCCAGTGCGGCCCAGTCCGGTTCGCCGCCATCCTGGGCATGGGCTGTCACGAAGGCCACGCCACGACAGCAGTCGCGATGGGTCAGCGGCACGCCGATCGCCGTTGCCGCCAGCATGCCGGCAGTCAGCCCGTTGACCACCTCGACCTCGATGCCGGCCGCGCGCAGCCACGCCGCCTCCTCGCCGCCCCGGCCGAACAGCATGGCGTCGCCGCCCTTGACCCGGGCAACGCGGCGCCCCTGGCGGGCATGGCGCAGCATCAGCCGGTTGATGAACGATTGCGGGGTGGAGCGGCAGCCGCCCCGCTTGCCGACCCGCACCAGCCGTGCGTCCGCCCTGGCCAGCGCCAGCACGTCGTCGCCGACCAGGTCATCGACCAGCCACACATCGGCCTCTCCAAGCACCCGGGCGGCTTTCAGCGTCATCAGTTCGGCATCGCCGGGACCGACCCCGACCAGCCAGACTTTGCCAGCGTTCATATGAATTCCTCATGCAGATGGACGCCACGATGTCAAAAACTGCGCCAAGTGGGAAAGGCTTTGTGGCGATATGCAAAGACGGGACAGGCAGGCAAAAAAAGGGCGTCGCATCCGCTTTCCGTGACTGGCACGGCAGGCGAATGGACGCCGCTGTCAAAGTGGCCGCAGGCACCGGAGTACCCTGGCCGGATTCAACACAACCCTGAGAGCCCCGCCGCCGGGGCTCGTCAATAACAAAGCATCAAGCGTGCCAGCCAGTCCGAATGCATGAAACAACTGAAAAACAGCGCTTGCAGTCCAATATAGCCGCGATTCCCCGCACTGTCGTGTTGCATTGCACCAAAAGCAGGCACGTTTGTCGGCACACGGCACGAACGCAAGCCGGTGCCGGCAGGCTACAATCGTTGCCCCGACCCTTCGTCCAGCCAGCTGCCATGACTATCCGCATCGTTTTTCTCGACCGCGCCAGCCTGCCCGCCGCCCTGCCGGCACCGGTCGCCTCGCACGAATGGATCGACCATCCGCATACCGAACCGGTCGATACCCTTGCCCGGCTGGCCGGAGCCCGCGTCGCCGTGGTCAACAAGCATGTGCTGGACGCCGCCACGCTGGCACAGCTTCCCGACCTGAAGCTGGTCGCCGTCTGCGCGACCGGGGTCAATAATGTCGACATTGACGCCTGCCGCCGGCTCGGCATCACCGTGTGCAATGTGCGCAATTACGGCGCCGACAGCGTGGCCGAGCATGCCTTCCTGCTGCTGCTGGCGCTGAAGCGCAATCTGCTCGCCTACCGCACCGACATGCTGGCCGGGCGCTGGCAGCAGTCATCGCAGTTCTGCCTGCTGTCGGCGCCGATCACCGATCTGGCCGGCCAGCGCCTGCTGGTGGCAGGCAGCGGCGATATCGGCAGCAATCTGGCGCAGAAGGCCCGCGCCTTCGGCATGGAAGTGTTCCAGCTTGAACATCGTGGTGCCGTTTCGGTCCGCCCCGGCTATCTGTCGTTCGACGAAGGGCTGGCCAGCGCCGACGCGCTGTCGCTGCACCTGCCGCTGAATGACGGTACCCGCGGCATGATCGGTGCGGCCGAGCTGGCGCGGATGAAACCGGGCTGCGTGCTGATCAACACCGCCCGCGGCGGGCTGGTCGACGAAGCGGCGCTGGTAGCCGCGCTGCGCGATGGCCCGCTGGCCGGCGCCGGCTTTGATGTGCTGAGCGAGGAGCCACCAGTGAACGGCAACCCGCTGCTCGATGTCGAACTGCCGAACCTGATCGTGACGCCGCACGTGGCCTGGGCCAGCGGCCGCGCGATGACGACGATGGCGCGCATGCTGGTCGACAATATCGACGCCTGGCTGGCCGGCGTGCCGCGCAATGTGGTGGCCTGAAAGGAGATGGCATGCGCCTGACGCTCGACGCACTGCAGGTGCTGGACGCGATTGACCGCAAGGGGAGCTTCGCCGCCGCCGCCGAGGAACTGAACCGGGTGCCGTCGGCGGTCACCTATGCCGTGCAGAAGCTGGAGCAGGACCTCGACGTGCTGCTGTTCGACCGCGGCGGCCATCGCGCGCGGCTGACGCCGGTCGGCCAGACCCTGCTGCGCGACGGTCGCTATCTGCTCGATGCGGCGTTTTCGCTCGAGCAGCGCGTCAAGCAGCTAGCGCGCGGCTGGGAAACCGAACTGGTCATCGCCTGCGGCGACTGGGTGCCGGTGACCCGGCTGTACCCGCTGGTCAGGGAGTTCGACGCCATCAATGCCGGCACGCGGATCAAGTTCCTGCACGAAGTCTTCGGCGGCGCCTGGGACGCGCTGATCAGCAAGCGGGCCCATCTCGCCATTGGCGCTTCCGAAGCAGCCCCGACCGGCGTCTTCAGCCGGCAGATGGGCCATGCCGACTTCCTGTTCGCCGTTGCCCCCGACCATCCGCTGGCGCAGGAGGCGCAGCCGCTGCCGCCGCACGTGATCCGTCGCTTCCGCGCCGTGGTCGCCGCCGACAGCTCGCGCACTCTGGCACCACGCACCTCGGCCCTGCTGTCCGGGCAGGACACGCTGACCGTGCCGAGACTGGAAGACAAGCTGGCCGCGCAGATTGCCGGTCTAGGCGTCGGCTTCCTGCCGGCACAACTGGCGCATGATGCGCTGGAGCGGGGCGACCTGGTGGAGCTGCTGCTGGAAGAACCGCTGCACAGCACGCCGATTTCCTATGCCTGGGCCGAAAAACGCCCGGCCCGTGCGCTGTCGTGGTGGCTGAAGCGACTGGCTGAACCCGATATGCCGGATCGGCTGCTGCTGCCATGAACACTCCCGGCGCGACCCTCATCGCCATCCCGGGCCAGTCAGAACGACTGGACTGGGTGCGCGAGCGACTGGACCACCAGGGTCTGGCCGCGATGCGGGTCACGGCGCCGCCGGTCGGCGACGCCACGCTGCTGATTGGCGACGCCACCGGCTGGAACTGGCTGTGTGCGGCCCCTCCCGCCCCCGGACCGCGCTGCTTTGTCGATGTCTCCGGTGACTGGTTCGGGCAGATCGCGGCCCGGGCCGCGCAGGCAGCCACCTTCCGCTGCACCTATCTGGAACTGGCCGGCCCCTGGCACCCCTGCGGTGCCACGCTCGGCTTCGGACTGGCCGTCGGCAGCGACGACCCGGCCGCCATTGATACCTGCCGTCCGCTGCTGGACGCACTGGCACCGACGGCCGGGCTGTTCGCCGTGGTCGGTCGCGCCGGCGCGGCCAGCTTCAGCTACGGCATCGCCGAAGCAGTACGCCATCTTTGGCTGAGCCAGCTCGCTCCGTGGTCAACCCTGTCACCGGAAACCCTGGACATCACCCACTGGGTGGATCGCCTGCGCCAGCACGACACCCAGCTCGAACCGCTGCTGACCGCCGCACAATGCTGGCGCAGACTGTCGCCACCGGACGAGGGCCCGCCCCCTTTTGCCGATGCGCTGGCCGACTGGCTGATTGCCTGCCTGCCGCTGGCCAGCGAGATGGATCGCCGCCTGGCCGTCTGGCTGCAACAGGCGGCGGACAGCAGCACTCAGCCGGCGTGAACCGGCGGCAGCAGCGCATCGAGCGGCAAGTCCGGCAGCCGCAGCGCCGGGTCCTGACGGTAGAAACGAACCATTTGCTCGTACACCGCCGGATAATCGCGACGCACCCAGTGCGGCGCCTCAAAGAAATATTCTGACAGGACGGCAAAGAATTCGGCCGGTGCCTCGCTGGCGTACGGGTCCAGCCAGCCATCCCGCCCGTGATCGACATCGTGGCAGAAGCGCTCATAGGCACGGCCGAAAGCATCCGACCAGTCGCGGGCATGCATGCCGGCATGCAGCGGCGGACAGCCGTTGGCAGTGCCGTCCAGCATGTCGAGTTTGTGCGCACACTCATGGATGACCACATTCCAGCCATCGAGCAGCGGCGAGTGCGCGCTGTCCGGCCACGACAGCAGCAGCGGGCCATCGCCGCGCGCCTGGCCGATCAGCTCCTGCTCGCCCTCATGCACCAGACCGAATTCGTCCCCCCAGGCTTCGCGGGTCAGGAAGGCATCCGGATAGACCACGATGGTCTGCCAGTCGCCATAACTGTCCAGATCCAGTGCCAGGATCGGCAACGCCGCCTGCATGGCAATGCACAGCGCCATGTCGTAGCTGACCGCGTAATCACCGGCACCGGCAAAATCCTTGTCAGCCAGCAGCCATGCGGTCCGCTGATACAGCGCCTGCAGCGCCGTCGCGTCCAGCCCGGCCAGCAGCGGCATCGCCGCCACCTCGCGCGCCCACCGTGCCCGGTCTATCGGCTCTCCAGCCAGTGCTTTTTTCATTCGACGCCGGCGCCAGAATCCGAATAACATCGCAATCCTCCGTATCAGACTGCGGCATTCTCGGTTGCGCCCTGCCCCCACGGCAAGGCTTCAGCGCGGATGTCCCCGGAATACCATGCCGTTCACGCTGTCCGCCCCATCCGTCACCACCCCGGCCATCGCCATCATCTGGCTTGGCGACAACCTGCTGCTGACAGACCAGCAGCTTCCCGCGCTCTCGAGCGCCCTGCCACTGACCGGCATCCGTCCCATTGGCGACTTCGATGGCCAGCCGGTCGTGACCGGTTCGCTGGTCGGCGAACCGCCACCGGGCGCCTTGTGGGTACCGTTGCGCCAGGCGTTCTCGCTGCTGGCGGATGAGTGGGCGCCGGCACTGGTCCGGGCACGACAGCTGCACCGTTTCGATCGCGAACACCGTTTCTGTTCGGTCTGCGCCCATCCGCTCGACAATCACCCTCATGACAGCGGCAAAGGGTGTCCGAGCTGTGGTGCCGCCTATTACCCGAAGCTGGCGCCGGCGATGATGGTGGTCGTGACCCGCGGCCGCGAATTGCTGCTGGCCCGCGCGCCGCACTTTCCGGCAGACATGTATTCGGCGCTGGCCGGTTTTGTCGAAGCCGGCGAAACGCTGGAAGCCTGCGTCCACCGCGAGGTGATGGAAGAAGTCGGCTTGCGCATCGGCAACCTGCGCTATGCCGGCTCGCAATCCTGGCCCTTCCCGCATTCGCTGATGCTGGCTTTTATAGCCGATTACCACAGCGGCGACATCGTGCCGCAAGAAGGGGAAATTGCCGATGCGCAGTGGTTCGCAGTGGATCGTCTGCCTGCCATCCCCGCCCGGCACAGCATTGCCCACTGGCTGATCGGTCAGGCAGTTGCCGGCATCCCGCGCTGAGCAGCGGGAAATCACAATCCCTTCATCTGGAATGGAATATTCACGGCCAGGTCGAAGCTCATCCCGTAGGCATTCTGACCGCTGATATTGAACAAATACCGGACATTGAAAGTGTACTTGCTCTTGTAGGGGCGGTCATAGCGGTAGCTCAATGACGGGCGGCCGCGTGCAATCTGGTTGCCATTGGGAAGCCCCAGACAGGGGCTGACCCGGATCTCCCCCTCGGTATCGATATGCGTGATGAACACCACCTCCTCTCCGAGGCGATGGTAAAGCGTGTAGCCCGGTTTCTCCGGGGAGGTGCTCGCAGTATTCAATGAGAAAAAGATATTGCTGCCATCATAGTAGTTCAGCAACTCCAATGTACTGGCCTTATCTGTCTGCAGCGATCGTGCCACATTCCCATGCGCATCATAAAAATAATTCCGCAGATGCGTTTCATCGCCCGGTGTAATGGTCTGCAAGACCTGGACAATATTATCCTCCCCGGCATAGGAATAATTATCAACCATGGAGAGTTCGCCAATGGTGTAGCGCTTGGTAATAAGCTGGCCTTCTGCACTATAGGTAAAATCGACCACCTTTGGCACCGCCAGTCTGGCCCATGCATTTTTGTTGTCTATACGCAGCAATCTGAAATTGTTCGTGTATGAATAGGTGGATTCATTGCTGACGCCTTCTATTTCCGTCAGCAATTTTTTCATATTTCCCATCTTGTCCATGAAAAATTTTTGACTGGCTATTTTATTGCCATATTCATCAAAAAAGACCATATCCCCATGCCGGCTCCAGCTTTGCAACTGCCCGAGTCTTGTATAACGATATCTTTCAGACCAGTTGAATGTGCTCGTGGCAGAGAATTTGTTTTTCAATCGTGTCAGCAAGTGGTGGGCATCATATTCAAATTGGCACTCCAGGATCTGATCCTGTTTTTTTGTTTTCCTGGGAGTGGCCCCCATCTCAAACTGATGAAAAAACGAAACTTCGCTGACCGTATTATATCGGGAATGATAATATCTTTTATGAATTAATGGCTTGAGATTTCCGGCAGAGGGCTGATTGCTGTACAGATAACTCTCATGCTCGATCATTCCGATATCTCCATACTGATTTCTGGAAATAACGGAAGAAGAAAGCACGGTATCATTGTACAGAAATCTGGCAGACGTCAGCTGCCCACGGGAGTTGAAACCATTAAAACGCGAGAAGGTGACAGAGGGCGCGGGTTTGATGACAGAGCCCTCCCGAAGTCCGCGCAGGGTGAGTGTGTGCGCATGACTGTATTTGTTTCTGTCTGGCAGGACACACTCTCCGCTTTCCTCGGTCAGAATCCCGAACAGATTGTAAGCATATTGTTGCCTGAACTCAAAAAAAGGCTGTCCGGTCTCTCTGTCCTGCGATATGTTTTTTGCGCTCAACAGACGCCCCGTGGCCGGATCATACGTGAATTCACGCAGCGCCATCCAGGGCGCGCCTCTTTTATCAAGCCGGACTTTCCGGCTGACAAGTTTGTCGAACAACGCATCGTATTGATACTCGATATAACGCCCGTCTTTCACGCACTGACTGCCGGGGCGAGTATAGACCGCAGAATTGGCATAGTCATACAGCGTGGTGACACCTGCCGTCGTTGTCGAGATTTCACGGTCCAGGCCATCATGGCTTTTTTCACCCACGACAACGCCATCAATGGAAATCCTGGCCACAAGGTTTCCCATGCTGTGGGCCGCGTATTCAGTCGCCTGCTTGCCACTCTCCAGGCCTGCCTGCATGATCTTCCGATCGAAATCATCATAGGCATAGCGCACCAGCTCCCTGTCCGTTTCACTGGATGAGATCATGCGAAGAAAATTGTCATACGCAAACTTCTCCGTGATGTCTGCATGGACTGCATCAACAGGGCTGAAGGTTTTACGTTGCACCAGCAAACCATATTTATCATGGGAAAAAGTTTTCCTTACCGAGCCTGGCTCATGATCAATGGCAAGCGTACTTCTGAAAACATCGGTCACGTCCATATCGTACCGATACCGGTCCACACTGTTATCGGCATGAATTTCCTTGACTATCTCGTCATAAATATTCCATTTGGAATTCTCTTCCTTGGCATATTTTTTCAGTATCGCCCCGGAATGCTCTTCCAGCAGATAATCGTACAGTGTCTTTTTTATCTGTTGACCCAGATTATTGTATTTTGATGCAGCCATCTCACGCCGAATCAGTATTTTTTTCTCACCCCCCACCATGAAAGCAATTTCTTCCTTTACAATATTACCCAATCCGTCGTATGTATATATTTCGCTGAATTTATTAGTCGAACTCGTGATGGTTTTTTCATTGATAGCCGGAGAATAAGTCGTCGTTTCAGAAATTTCCCCGCCCTGACTCGCCTCACGGACCGAGCTTGTTTCCCGGCCAAGGCTGTCGTATTCGTAATCAGTGGTGATATCATTCTCATCTTCCACGCAGACAACATCACCGGTCGCCCCGTCCAGAAAAAGAGAGCTGCTTATTTTTTTCCCATCAAACCCGGTAACCGTCCGGATTCGCTTCCAGGTTTTTTTGCTTTTATACGTCATCATCGAGTCCTGAAGCGCTGTTTTTGTATTCAGATAACGGATGATTTCCGCTCCTGTGCCATCCTTTTCCTGCACCGCCTTGCCTGAAATCACAGCGCGCAATTGCCCGACAAAGGCCGGGTCCGTTTCCTCATAACTGTAGTCTTTCTTGCAGAGCACCACTGCAGGCGGCACGGGGTTCACCGCCTGCAGTACAGAAAAAGCTTCCTGAGTGACCAGCACAAGGTCAGTTCCCGTTATCAATTTATAGGCATAGTTCCATATTTTTGTCTTTGCCCCATAACCGGACTGGCTGGACATGATGGTTCTGGATTTTACATAATTGACAAAACCATTGGGGTCCGGCGGGCAGGATCCGTCTTCGCCCGTTCCACCCTCATAATAAAGGCAATTTTCAACCAGCCCGTCCGGACCGGCTTGCCGCGTCACATTGGCATAATCATCGTATTCAAACGAATAGATCCGGTCAATATTCTGCGCAGCGGCATTGCCAGGCTTGACCGTTACCCGCTCTGTTTTTTTCACTGGCAGCATGAAATACGCACATTGCGCATCAATACCATTATCCAGTGCCAACGCATAATCGTAGTACTCCGACCTGGAGCGCTGTGCGGATTTTGGTTCCCAATCCAGGGCCGTCAGCAGGTAAAATTTGTTATGTGTCCAGATGGTTTTCCGGGCAATTTCGGCCACCTTGTCATTTTTCTCTACCGTTTCCGAACTGGAAAACGCTGTGGAAGCAGGCAATCCTTCCAGGTTATCAACACTGTCGTTCCACTCGCTTGCAACGCCTGATCCCAGATAATTTCCTTCAGTGAAGCCATAAGTGCATTCCTGGTATGTTTCATTTTTCGGCTTGCCACTCAGATACGTACGGGTCGAGACAACGGCCAGCGCATCCCCACTGAATCCACTTGGCGCAGACAGCATGCCATAGTTTATATAAGCAATGGTTTTGTACTCGACACAGGCATTGAAAAATGTAATTGCCAGATAATTGTCATTATGGATTTCATACCCCATTTTGTAAATTATAATTTCGGACGCCCCCTCGGCCACCGCAACGCTATCCAGCTGCCGGACATCACTGCTCCATCGCGTCATCGCATATGAAAAAACGCCTCGTGGCGTATTGACCTGAATCTTCTCCTTTCCTGTTCCGGCAACGGGCTCCAGCACTTCAGCGGACAAGACGACGATGCCCTCATCGTCAATCATCGTAAACGCACCGTTGGCGGCCCAGGTAATATCAAGCGTCTTCCCATTCGCGCCTGTGATCGTGACCACTTGGCCGTTATCTATGGCTTCCATCAAGCCATTCTTGTAGACAACAGTGTACAGGCCATTTTCTTTCATCACCTTGAACGTATTCGTTTTTTTATATTTCAGGGTTACCGTCGTATCGTCCTCTTTGTCAATTCGGTAACGGCTGCCATCCGACAACACCAGGGTTTTTACAACATTACCTTCTGTATCGTTTTCTTCGTCCACTCTGGACAGGCTTAATTCCCACCCCGTTCCAAAACCGTAGTCCTTGTTATTGAACTGATTGAAACGAAGATAGAGTTCAAAATTTGGTCCCTGTAAATCATTGGCAAACACATGCGCCAGCTTCAAATTTTGAATGTAAATAAGCGTACAAGGATTTACGCCATTGATTGACCAGTCAATCAGGCTGAATACGTTGGAATAAAAAAGCATGATCACTCCGCAGAGTCAAAATGAGAGTGCAAATTTGTCCTTCAAACTGGCCATCCAGTCATTTTGCACCGACTGTGCTGAATAAGCAGAATAAGGAAACGACCCCAATGATGTCCGTCCTCCCTGCGCGTAACGATTGGCATAACTCTGCATGAAATATTTCTGGTGCGTAGAAAGGGTTGGGCTGCCCACTGCACCGGCAGCCTTTCTTGCCGGGATGGCTTTCAGTTTTTTCCCGATATGGCGCATCCCGTTTTTAAATCCCATGAAACTGACCGGTGCCATCAAAATGACAGCATTGACATCCAGCGCCAGCGTAATCAATTTAAAAACGTATGCGGCCTCAGGGTGGCTCTCTTCCAGCACAGTCGCCGTAATCTGTGCAAGCCGCGCCCCGATGAAAATCCCTCCGCCCATCAAGGTCAAACCAAGAATGAATCCCCCCAGCGGAGCAGCCACAATCATCGTGACCACTGTCAGCGCAATGGCCAGAACCTGCAGGGAAATATCCCACCACTGGTCCCAGCTCACGTGGCCGGACGGGTCAGCCCGATTCACGGGGTCCCCCAGACAATAGGCATAGGGGCTGATGCCGCCAGCGCCAAAGGGGCTCAGGCTGTCCATGGTCAGAAATCGCTGCTGGGCCGGATCGTAACTGCGTACGCCATTGCCCAGCATGTACTGCTGACTGCGTGGGCCGATCCAGTCGATACGTTCACTGCGCATGCCGATCTCCGGACGAGTATCCCCGTTCCCCGCCGGCGCCTGCAGGCCGTCGCTGTCCGGTTCGGGCTCAGGATCCGGCTCCGGTTCGCTCTCCCCCTGATAACTGTCGTTCTCGTCCTGCCCGACCACATACCACGGGCACGGCCGCAGCAGCCGGTAGTTGCCGTCGCCACGCTGGGTCAGCACCGGCTTCAATGTCGCATCCCGGTACTGCTGCGCAAACGGCAGCGGCGGCGCCTCGCGTGCCGGCCGGCTGCGGTCCACGCAGTAGCCCGGATACTGCAGCAGCGCCAGCCCGCCCGCGCTGCACTCGTCTCCCGCCGCCACCTGCCAGCGCACCGTCAGCGGTCCGCTGACCGCTTCCCCGCTTTCGTCGTAGACAAAGTCGCCGTTTTCGCTCAGCCGGTAGCCGTCTCCCGGTTCGACCAGTTGCACCGTCCGCCACGCCCGGTCGTGCCCGTCCCGGTAATCCATCCGCTGCCGGATCTGCCGCGCCGGATCCGTGCTCACCCGGTCGGCGCTCAGTACCAGCCGGTGCGCCGG
>NZ_BAAGUB010000003.1:0-400366 GCF_054781615.1 Microvirgula curvata
CGGACGGGTTGGCGACGATGACGTCGGCGCGCGGACCGGCCACTTCCAGCAGGCCGCGCAGCAGGCTGGGCTGGCTGCTGTTGACCTCGTTGATGATCAGCCTGGCACTGCCGTTGGCCAGGGCCGGATTGCTGCGCACCCAGCCGCCAAGCTCGGTCTGCACATCGTGGCGGGCGTTGTTGAGGATGGCGCCGCGCGGGCCGACGTCGAACTGGCGGTAATGGTTGTGCGAAACGCCAGCGGCGTTGGGGGTCTGGATGTCGACCTGCGGCAGGCCGCTGGCGGTGCGCTGCACCACCGGCTGCTGCGTGCTCGCGGCCCCCGGATCGGCGACGATGCCGTCCGCGCCGGCGCCGGCAGCCAGCAGGAACAGCAGCGGAAGCAGCAGGGACGGCACGCAGCGGCGGACGAGGGGCATGGTGACGGCGCGGGACGGGTTGGACTCCGTCACGCTACGCGGCACAGGCGCGCATGCCATCTGCCGGATTCCCGAGTTGAAACGGGAAGCCGCTGATTATTTGCTGGTTTTTACTGTGAAGAGACTCAGAGAAAGACGATTTATCCGGCTCAGAAACTGCTGTTGATGCTGAAACCGCCCGTGGTGCTGGCGGTCCGGAACCCGGTCGGCTTGCGCAGCGGCCAGCCGGCGAACAGGTCCCAGTTCAGCCGGCTGCTGCCACCGCGCCAGCCGATGACCGCACCGCTCAGTTCCCGGCCCAGCAGCCGCCGGGCGGACGGGCCGCCGACGCGGCCATGGTCGAGACCGAGATAGAGCTCCTGGCTGCCGCCGCCGGGGCTCAGGCCAAGCTCGTTGCGGATCAGCCAGCCCCGCTCGCCGGTCAGCGACAGTTCGCCATCGAAGCCACGCACGCTGTAGCGCCCGCCAATGGCAAAACGGTCCTGCGGCGTCAGCGCGACATCGCTCCACTGCCCGCGCAGCGTGCCGGCATAGCGCCAGCGTTGTCCCGGCCACGAAAACGGCAGGGTCAGGCCAAGGTCGGCGCGCAGGAAACCGCCGCGCGCATCCTCCTCGCCCAGCCTCTGCCCCGGTGCCGGCAAGGCATTGAACGCGCCCGTGCCGCGCCGCCAGGTCAGTGTGCCTTCCAGCAGGCTGCCGGCCAGATGCACCCGCTGGCCCAGTGACAGTTCCCAGCCCGCGGTGCGGCGGCGTTGCGATGCCATCGCGTTGTCGTCGACGTGGTTGCTCGACTGCCGTCGCCAGCCGCGCAATGCCAGGGTGGTCTTGCGTTCGGCGCTGCGCAACAGCACCCGGGACAGGCTGAGCTGGGCGTTGCGGCTGTTGCCACGGTACACCCGGCCGGGAACCGGGCTGGCCACGGTCTGGAAATAGTCGTAGTCGCTGGCATTGGCACCGAGCAACCAGTAACCGAAAGGCAGGGAATAATGGACCGCACTGTTGCGCGTACCGTGGCGCGGCCCGCCGTCGCCGCCGAGGCTGCGGCCGGTGCTGAAATAGAACAGGTCGCTGAGGGTCAGCAGATTGTCGATCGACAGCGTCACCGTGCCCTGGTAGCGGCCGGTCGAGCGCGAGCCGCCATCGTCGGCGGACAGGGTCAGCCGGTACGGAAAGGCCTCGTTGCCGCCGAGTACCAGGTCGCTGATGCCGGGTTGCTCGGCCGGCTCGATGCGCAGCGCGGCTTCGGTCGACGGTACGCGCTTGAGGTTTTCCAGCCCCTGCTCGATATCGCGCAGGTTCAGCAGGTCTCCGGGGCGGACCGGAATCGCATTGCGATGCGCCGGGCGCAGGCGGGAAGCGGTCTCGTCGCGGATGGCGCGCAGGCGGCCGGGCAGCACGGTCAGTGTCAGGATTCCCGTATCCAGATGCTGGGCACCGACCAGCACCCGGGTGGTGACATAGCCGTCGCTCGCGATCGCCTGCTGTACCCGGCGGGCGGCGGCAGCGATGCCCAGCGCGCCGAGGCAGCGACCAGCAGGATCGCCGATGGCCGCCAGTGCCCGCCGGAAGCGTTCGGCCTGTTCGCCGTCGAGGCGGACGGTGTGAATGGGAAAGCACGGGGTTTCGTCCGCCGGCCAGTCGGCCCCTCCTCCCGTTTCCGGGGGCGGCAGGCGCAGCGCGGGGAGGGCCTCCAGCCGTTCACGCTGCGCCTTTTCCCGTTCCTGCTGACGAATCAGTTCCTGATCCGGGGTGTCGGCAAGGCTGACGGGCGGCAGTTGCGCCAGCCCCAGGGCCAGGCTGGTGGTCACGAGGCGGCGGAGAAGGAACGACATGTCATCGCGGGCAAGGAGGTCGCAGGAGCCCGTACGCTACGCGGCCAGGCTGGCACTGACATCGCGACGAATCTTTAATTTCATACGGAAAAAACTGATTTTTTACGGCTTGCCAGGCAGGATAAAGAAGGAAAGAAACCCTGCTCCCCGCTTGGCCCAACCCCGGATTCCGGACTTTTTCCCACGACTGTTTCCCGAGCCATCGATGACCCGGGGCTTACAAAAATTGCCCGCGCGGGGCAGACTGGGGCCCATGACCGCACGCTGGATAAAAATGCGTCATCAGCTGGAAGTCCGCTCGCTGATTACCAACAAGACCCACCAGGGCGAATGTACGCATCTGTCGGTCGAGGGCATGGTCTTTCTGGCTGACTTCGTGCCCCAGCATGCGGAGCGGCTGGAGGTCACCATGCTGCCAGCCGATATCGGCGCCTACCGCGCCACGCCATTCGTCGCCGAGACCGAGGTCCGGCACTGCTACCGGCACACGGATGGCGAACGTTATGAAATCGGCGTGGTCATCCGGGAACGCAAGCGCTGACGCGTGTCCCGGCGAGCACGCCCATGCAAGGACACCTCATGAGCGCTCCCGTCAAACCGGTCGTCACCCTGGACGATCTGGACAAACTCGATATCCGTCTCGGCCAGATTCTTGCCGTCGACGATGTGCCGCGCAGCGACAAGCTGGTGCAACTGACCGTCGACTTCGGCGATTTCCAGCGCACCATCCTGTCCGGCATGAAGCAGGAACGCGATCCGCAGGAGATTGTCGGCAAGCAGGCGCTGTTCGTGGTCAATCTCGCACCGCGCAAACTGTCCGGCGTGGTGTCGGAAGGCATGGTGTTCGACATCGGCTTTGCCGATGGCGTCGCCAAACCGGCGCTGGCCCAGCCCGAACACCCCCTGCCGAACGGCTCGCGCGCAGGCTAGCGCAGCCTCGCACCCGACAAAAAGCCACGGGTTTTCGCCCGTGGCTTTTCTGTTGCTGATGAAGCGGGAAGCCGGACTCAGAACATCCAGCGCGCCTTGACCGAAGCGGTCTGGTTGGTGAAGCCCTCGCGGAACTCGATGTCGTAGCGTGCCGACAGTTCCAGCGTGTCGTTGACCCTGTTCACCAGCCCCAGCCCGCCGCGACCCAGCCACTTGCTCGGCTCGATGCCCTTGGTCGTGAACGCGGCCGACGGCGTGCCGGCAAAGGCGGCGACAATGCTCGACTGCTTGCCGAGGAAATCGTAACCGGCGCCGATGTTCGCCACCAGCGTCGTGCGCTCGTTCAGTATCTGCGACAGCTTGCCGTCCACGCCGACGATCAGTTCCTCGGCCCGGTTGCTGTCCACGTTCAGGTTCAGCGCATCGGCGCCGGTTTCGCGGTAGCCCTGGTCGCGGATCACCGCGTAGTCGGCGCGCAGCGACGGGGTGAACGAGGTGCGCTCGCCCAGCGCCAGGGTATGGGCCACCGCCACGCCAAGACGGCTGGCTTCGTTCAGCCCGGTGTCGGCCCCGACCACCATGCCGTAGGTTCTGGCCGTGTAGCCGCTGGCACCGTTGCTGTCGGCCTGATCGGCCCAGCTGCCGAGCGGCCTGGCCCAGACCCGGCGGTCGGTAAAGAACTCGTCGCCGGACGAGCGGCCGTGCTGGCCTTCCTGACGCGCCTGCACCACGCGGTTGGTGCCGTGCAGCGCGCCGCTGGTCGCCTGGGATGCGCCAGCGGTCAGCAGCGGCAGGGTCTGGCTGACGGCGTTCGATACTTCGCGCTCGCTGCCGAGCTGGCCCAGTGCGGTGATCACGGTCCCCATGTCACCGCCGGCATTGCCGCCAGCGATCAGGCGGTCAAAGACCCGGGCAGCCCCCGGGGCCGGGCTGTTGCCATTGCTGATGGCGGCCTGGCTGGCGCTGGTGCTCTGGCTCTTGACGATCTCGAGGTCGATGCGGCCGCCTTCCCCGCTGTTGATGGCCAGGCTCCTGAAGTCGAACAGGGCGCTGTTGTCAGTGACTTTGCTGAAGTTGCCACTGAGGCCGGCTCCGGCCGTGACCACGCCGACGAGCTTCTGGCCGACGGCGAGGGTGTTGGCGGTCTTGACGTCGACATCGGTGCTGCCGGCGAAGCTGACGACACCGTCCACGGCCAGCTGGCTGTAACCGCCGGTCAGGCTGCTCTGGGCGGCAATGCGCAGCACGCCGGTCCCGGTCTGGGTAAAGTTGCCGGCGACATAGCCGGTATCTTTCAGCCCCAGGTCGATGGTGCCGGCGTTAGGGAGGCAAACCCGCCGGTCTCCCCGGCGGCAAAGACGTTGATGACACCACCGCTGGCGTTGAGCAGGCTGCCCCCCGTGGAAATGGTCTCGGCCTCGATGCCCCGCACCCGGATGTCGCCATTGTTGCCGCTGTTGGTGGCCGTGCCGGTAATCAGGCCATTGTTGACCAGCTGGCCGGAAATCGTGACGCTGTAGATGCCGTCGGCAACGGCCAGACCTTGTCCGGCGCTATTGGCCGCACTGGCAGACATGTTCCGGTTCTTGGTCAGCGTGCCGGAAAGATCGCCATCGATGTAAATGCCGTAGGCCTTGGCCCATTGCCCCGTCTGATTGGCCGACCCCGCGCGGATAGCGCCGGCATTGGTCAGGGTGCCGGCCAGATTCCGGGTGACCCGGATGCCGTAGTTGGTGTCCTCGACCATCAATGAGGCATCAATGATGCCGTTGTTGAGCAAGGTCTTGCCGACGCCAAGATCGGTGGCGAACTGGACCGCCGCCGGCTGGTCCTGCTGTTCCACCCCCGAACCGGCGCCGGTCGTTCTGAGCAAATCCGGGACGGAATTACCTTTTTGTCATCGCAGCGCCGGATCTGGCCGCAGGATAAAACCCTCTCCGTCAGGCCTGCAGCCCCAGCCGCTGCATGCGCCCGATCAGGGTAGTGCGCGGCAGTCCCAGCGCCGCTGCCGCCCGGGCCGCATTGCCGCCATGCGTCGCCAGCGCCTGGGCGATCCACTGTCGTTCGGCCTCCTCCAGCCGGTGGTGCAGGTCGCCGTCGACCGGCAGGACCGGCGGCAGTGCCGGCGACTCGCCGTCGTCCGGCAGCGAGATCCGCTCCAGCACTGCCCCCTGCCCGCCATGCAGCAGCAGGCTGCGGCGGATGGCGTTTTCCAGCTCACGGACATTGCCGGGCCATGGCAGCCGCTGCAGCTGCGCCAGCGCCGCATCGCCCAGCGCGGTCACGTTCGGGTTCAGTTCGGCCGCATCGCGGCGGACGAAGGCGTGTGCCAGCAGCGCGATGTCGTCACGGCGCTCGCGCAGCGGCGGAATATGCAGGCAGCCGACATTGAGCCGGTAGTACAGGTCCTCGCGCAGGCGGCCATCGGCGATCGCCTCGCGCGGTCGCTGGTTCAGCGCTGCAATCAGCCGCACATTGGCATGCTGGGCCAGCTGGCTGCCCAGCGGCAGATAACTGCCGTCCTGCAGCACGCGCAACAGCTTGCTCTGCAGCGACTGCGGCATCGAGTTGATTTCGTCCAGGAACAGGGTGCCGCCATCAGCCAGGGCGAACATGCCCTTGCGGTTTTCCGCACCGGTAAACGCGCCACGCGTGGTGCCGAACAGCGTGCTTTCCAGCAGGGTTTCCGGAATGGCGGCGCAGTTCAGGCTGATCATCGGCCGCGCGCTGCGGCGGCTCATCGCATGCGCGCGCCGCGCAAACAGTTCCTTGCCGGTTCCGGTCTCGCCATGGATCAGCAACGGCAGGTCGGTCACGGCGAAGATGTCCAGCGCCGCCAGTTGCCGCTGCATGGCCGGGTCACGGGTCAGGATGTCCGGTGGCGGGGTATGCCGCGCCGCGCCGTCACTCGGCATTTCCGATACCGTACGGCCGACTTCCATCGCGCCGATCAGCTCACCGTCGCGATCCAGCAGCGGGAAGGCACGGTGCAGGTAATGGACCGGTTGCCCGCCGGCGCCGTGGTAGGCCTGATAGGCATCGACCAGCGGCACCCGCTCGCGCAGGCAGCGCAGCAGCGTGCTGTCATCGGCATCCAGCCACGGCGTGATCTCCAGTACATGGCAACCGATCATCTGCTGCGGGTCGGTGCCGTCCAGCAGGGCACTGGCGTGGTTGTAGTAAACGAAGCGGCCCTGGGTATCGACGATGGTGACCGGCTGATCAAGCCCGTCCAGACCGGTCCGGACGCAGTCAACCAGCCATTGCAGCGATTCGGCAACACGGAATGTCGCGTGGTCGTCGGTTGTCATCACAATCCCTTGTTCTGTCTGAGTCGCAGGACCGTCGAAATATGGACATTCGTCCATTTCTCGACAAACGATCCCATTTTACCTGCTTCGGCCAGCCTGAATATGGCAAAAAACAGCGAAAAACACCGCATTTTCCATTTTTCAGCGTCTGAAATTCCAGAAAACCAGGCACGCACCTTGCTAAGTAACAGGCAGACACTCCCGATTACCAAACGGAAAGGACTCCACCATGTTCAAGCACATCATTGCCCGCACTCCCTGCCGCGCGCTGGTCGACGGACTGAGCTCCAGCCATCTGGGCAAGCCGATCTATGAAAAGGCGCTCGAACAGCACAATGCCTATATCCGGGCGCTGCAAACCTGCGAGGTGGACATCACGCTGCTGCCGGCGGATGAACGCTTTCCGGACTCGGTCTTTGTCGAAGACCCGGTACTGTGCACACCGCATTGCGCCATCATCACCCGCCCGGGCGCCGAAACCCGGCGTGAGGAAACCGAGATCATCGTCGAGACCATCGAACGCTTCTATCCGGGCAAGGTCGAGCGCATCACGGCACCGGGCACGGTCGAAGCCGGCGACATCATGATGGTCGGCAGCCACTTCTATATCGGCCAGTCGGCACGGACCAATGCCGAAGGCGCCCGGCAGATGATCGCCATCCTCGAACGCCACGGCATGACCGGTTCGGTGGTGAAACTGGAAAAAGTGCTGCACCTGAAGACCGGCCTCGCCTATCTGGAGCACAACAATCTGCTGGCCTGCGGCGAGTTCATCACCAAGCCGGAATTCCAGTCGTTCAACATCATCGAGATTCCGGAAGAAGAGTCGTATGCAGCCAACTGCATCTGGGTCAACGAACGCGTGATCATGCCTTCCGGCTACCCGGTCACCCGCGACAAGATCGCCAAACTCGGCTACCAGGTGATCGAAGTCGACACGTCCGAATACCGCAAGGTGGACGGCGGGGTGAGCTGCATGTCGCTGCGCTTCTGAACCGGCATGTCCGGCGGGCACCGGTAGCCGGGGGGCAACGGTGCCTGTCCGACGGGGTGCGGGGCTGGCAGGCAGTTTCTCCGCTGCCTTCCGGCTCCGCCCGCCCCTGCAGTGGCGGGCAGACCCCGCTTCGCTCATCCGTCCTGCATGATGCAGGCGGGTGAGCAAACCGGCCCGGGCAATCCCGGGCCTTTTCGGTGGAGCGCACAATGACAAACGCAACACGACTCGGCCTGCCCGCACTGACGGCGCTGGTGGTGGGCGGCATTATCGGCAGCGGCATATTCAGCCTGCCGCAGAACATGGCCGAAGGGGCTGGCGCTGGCGCCATCCTGATTGCCTGGGCCATCACCTTCGTCGGCATGCTGACGCTGACGCGGATCTTCCAGTGGCTGTCGACATCGCGTCCGGATATCGACGACGGGGTCTATGGCTATGCGCGCGAGGGTTTCGGCCGCTATCTGGGCTTCAATGCCGCCTGGGGCTACTGGATTTCGGCCTGGATCGGCAGTACCGGCTATCTGGTGGTCATGTTCAGCGCACTCGGCTCGTTCGCCGCGCTGAGCTTCTTCGGCGACGGCACCACGCTGCCGGCCCTGCTGTGCGAACTGGCCGTGCTGTGGCTGGTCCACTCCTTCGTGCTGCGCGGTGTGCAGAGCGCGGCGCTGACCAACTTCGTGGTCACGGTGGCCAAGATCGTGCCGATCGGCCTGTTCATTGTCTGTGCCGCCCTGATGTTCCGCGTCGATGTGTTCCGCATCGATTTCTGGGGCAGCGCGGCACTGGGCAGCGTGACCGACCAGGTGAAGAACACCATGCTGTATACGGTGTGGGTGTTCCTCGGCATCGAGAGCGCCACGGTCTATGCGTCCCGGGCGCGCAATATGGTCGACGTCAGCCGGGCAACCTTCCTCGGTTTCATCATCACCATGCTGTTGCTGGTCTGCGTGTCGGTGCTGTCGCTGGGCATCGTGCCGCAGCATGAACTGGCGGCGATGAAGAATCCGTCGATGGCGCAGGTGCTGGCAGCGGCCGTCGGACCGTGGGGCGCGGCGCTGATCAATATCGGCCTGATCGTCTCGGTGGCTGGCGCCCTGCTGGCCTGGACCATGCTGGCGGCGGAAATGCTGTACCTGGCCAGCCGGGGCGAGCGCAATACTGCGCCGTCGCTGTTCGGTCGCGTCAACGCCCGCGGTACGCCGGCACCGGCACTGTGGCTGACCAATGTACTGGTTTCCGGTCTGCTGCTGATCGCCTATCTGAATGCGTCCGGCTACAACGCACTGATCCAGCTGGCCACGTCGATGGCGCTGATCCCGTATCTGCTGTGTGCGGGCTTCTCGCTGCAACAGGCCATGCACGCGCCGCAGCCGTCCACCGCCCGTATCGGTCTGACCGCGCTGGGCTCGGCTTACGGGGTATGGCTGATCTATGCCGCCGGGCTGAAGTTCCTGCTGCTGTCGATGATCCTGTATGCACCGGGGCTGCTGTTCTTCCTGTGGGCGCGGCGTGAACGCGGCGAACCGGTGTTCGCCAACCGGGGCGAGCAACTGGCAGCCGGTGTGGTACTGGTGCTGGCGGTGACGGCGGTCGTCGCCATGCTCAGCGGCAAGCTGGCGCTTTAATCCTTGATCCCGCGCCGCTCGTACAGTGCCTGTGCGAGCGTGCCGGGATCGACGTATTCAAGCTCGCCGCCGACCGGCAGGCCACGGGCAATGCGCGTCAGCGTCAGCCCGCGATCCTTCAGCAAGGTGTGCAGCACATGCGCTGTCGCCTCGCCCTCGGCGGTGAAATTGGTCGCCAGCACCACTTCCGATACCGTGCCGTCCAGCGCCCGCCGCGCCAGCTGTTCCAGCGGCAGGTCGCGCGCGGTCAGGCCGTCCAGCGGCGATACCCGCCCCATCAGCACGAAGTACAGGCCGTCGTAGCTGCGGGTCTGTTCAATCATCATTTCATCAGCCGGCATCTCGACGATGCACAGCAGGTCCTGGCGCCGCTGCGGATCGGCACAGACTCCGCACAGCTCGCTTTCGCTGAAGGTATTGCAGCGGGCGCAGTGCTTCAGATGGCTGCGCGCATGGTCGATGGCGCGGGCAAGCCGGTCGGCGCCGGCGGTGTCGCGCTGCATCAGGTGATAGGCCATGCGCTGCGCCGACTTCGGGCCGACACCGGGCAGGACACGCAGCGCGGTGATCAGCGAATCGAGCGAGGGAGGATTTTTCATGCAGTCGGGGGGTCAGTCGTCGAGCTCGCCGTGCAGGCTGCGCGGCAGGGCATCGTCGATATGGAAACCGGGAATGGCGCTGGCGGTCCACACATGGACCTGCGCCGCAATGGCTTCCGGATGGTCCAGCGTGGCAACGCTGACTTCGAAATAGTCGCCGTCGAGCGGCTCGAAGAACAGGCTCGAACCGCAGGTCGGACAGAAATGCCGCCACGCACGTGCCGATGAGCGGTAACGGGCAGTCTGCCCGTCCACGCTCACCGCCTCGCGCGGGAACGAGACGCCGAAATACACCGGCGCCCCGGTCGCCCGCTGGCAGGTGCGACAGTAGCAATAGCCTGCCTTCAGCGGCTGGCCGTGACACTGGTAGCGAACCGCGCCGCACAGGCAGCGGCCCTGAAGACAGTCATCCATCGCGCGCCCTCCGGGCAGCCGGATCACTCAGAACGGCAGCTTCATCCCTGCCGGCAGATTCAGGCCTTGCGAGAAGCCGCCCATTTTTTCCTGGGTGGTGGTGTCAATGCGACGGTTCGCGTCATTGACGGCGGCAGCGACCAGGTCTTCCAGCATTTCCTTGTCGTCCATCACGCTGTCGTCGATCTGCACGCGCTTGACGTCGTGGTTGCAGGTCATGGTGATCTTGACCATGCCGGCGCCGGACTGGCCTTCCACCTCGATGGTGGCCAGCTCGTCCTGGGCCTTCTTCATGTTTTCCTGCATTTGCTGCGCCTGCTTCATCAGGCCTGCAATACCGTTCTTGCCGAACATGGCTTACTCCTCAATCGGTTGAATGGATTCGGGCACGAGCGTGGCGTTGAATTCCCGCATCAGCTCGGCCACTTTCGGGTCGCTATCGATGGCGGCGCGCGCGGCGGCAAGTTTTTCGCCCTGCACCCGTGCACGCTGCATCAGATGGGTTTCGCCAGCCACTTCGCCGATCTCGACATCGATCTGCACCGGCTGGCAGAAGTGATCGGCCAGCGCGCTGGCCAGTTGCTGCTGGTAATCGTGTCCGGACACGAAGCGGTGGGCAGACGGCACGCGCAAGGCAAAGCGGGTACCGTCCAGCCCGGCGCACTCGGCGTTCTGCGCCAGCATGCGCGCCTTCGCGCCCAGTCCTTCCTTCAACTGGTCGACCAGCGCAATCCAGTCGCCGTCGAACGACAGCGGCGAATCGGCGCCGACCGGCGCGATAACCGGCGCTACGGCCGGCACGCCAGCGTCGGCGGCAGGCGGCAGTACCGCCGCTTCCGGTTCCGGAGCAGGTTCCGCGGCAACGGCGGCGGGCGGTTCGCCAAACATGTCGTCGTGCGCTTCGGCCTCGGCCACGGTCAGCCCGTCGGGCTGCGCACCGTCGTCGGCCACTGCGGCCGGCTCGACCGGCGACGGCGCCTCGACGACCGGCGTCGGCTGATCGGCTACGGCATCGGCGACCGGTGCGTCGTCCCAGGGCGGCACGACAGCCGCTTCCGGTACAGGCGGCGGTTTCGCCACAAGCTCGGGCGCCGGTACCGGCTCGGGTTCAGGCGGTGGCGTGTCGTCGGGTGGTGGCGTTGGCGCAGCCGGGCGCGGCGCGACCCGGGTCGCCGGCGCGGGTGGCGGGGTCGCCGGTCCGCGCTTGAGGAATTTTTCCAGTGCGGCACGCGCCGCAGCCGGACCGGTGCCGCCCGCAGGCGGCGGGGAGGACGGCCGTTCGACGGCAGGACGCGCGGCAGCGGCGGGTGCCGGACTGGCCGGGGCAGCGGCTTCGGCCACCGGCGCATGCGCCGGGTGGAAGGCCAGCATGCGCAGCAGCGTCATGTTGAAGCCGAGCTGCTCGTCCGGTGCCAGCGGCAGGTCGCGACGGCCCTGGGTGGCAATCTGGTAATACAGCTGGACGTCTTCCGCCGCCAGGGTCTGCGCCAGTGCCAGCAGCGCCTCGTGGTCGGGGTCGTCCTCGGCCAGTGCCTGCGGTACGGTCTGCGCCAGCGAGATCTGGTAGAACAGGCAGGCGAGTTCTTCCAGCGCGGCATCGAAACCGACGCCGCGCTGCGCCAGTTCGCTGGCTTCGGCCAGCAGGGCCGCGCCATCGGCATCGGCCAGCGCCGCGATCAGCGCGAACAGGTAGCGGCGGTCAACGGCCCCGAGCATGGCGCGCACGCCGGCTTCCTGCACTTCGCCAAGGCCATAGGCGATCGCCTGGTCGAGCAGCGACAGCGCGTCGCGCATCGAGCCATTGGCCGCCCGGCCGAGCAGCGTCAGCGCGCCGGGCTCGTACGGCACCTGCTCGGTTTCGAGCACATGGGCCAGGTGGCCGGACACCTGCGGCGGTGTCATGTTGCGCAGGCTGAACTGCAGGCAGCGCGACAGCACCGTCACCGGCACCTTTTGCGGGTCGGTGGTGGCCAGAATGAATTTGACGTGCGCCGGCGGTTCTTCCAGCGTCTTCAGCATGGCGTTGAACGCCGACTTCGACAGCATGTGCACTTCGTCGATGATGTACACCTTGTAGCGGCCGGCGGTCGGCGTGTACTGGGCGTTCTCGATGACTTCGCGGATGTTGTCGATGCCGGTATTGCTGGCCGCGTCGATTTCGAGCAGGTCGACGAAGCGGCCGGCGTCGATCTGGCGACAGGCCGCGCATTCGCCGCACGGCTCGGCGCCAACGCCGCGTTCGCAGTTCAGGCTCTTGGCCAGAATGCGGGCGATGGTGGTCTTGCCGACCCCGCGCGTGCCGGTCAGCAGATAGGCGTGGTGCAGGCGTTCGCCGGCCAGCGCATTGCCAAGCGCACGCACGACGTGCTCCTGGCCGACCAGATCGGCAAAGCGTTTCGGACGCCACTTGCGGGCAAGGACTTGATAGCTCATAGGTAGCGGATTCTATCTTAGGTTGCCGGACAACTCATAAAGGGATGCTGCAAAAAGCCGGAGGGGGGCGTAGTCTTTTTTGCATAAAAACCGACTGCAACCGATCCGGAACGGATCCCGGGAGAAGAAACTGCAATGATTCCTGCCGCCGCACTGGCCGAGCTGTCGTCGCTGCTTGGCGACCGCCTGTCCACCACCCGCAGCGTCTGCGACCAGCATGGCCGCGACGAATCCCCCTACCCGGCCATGCCGCCCGACGCGGTCGCCTTCGCCGACAGTACCGACGAGGTCGCCCGCATCGTGCAGGTTTGCGCCCGCCACCGCGTGCCGGTCATCCCGTATGGCGCCGGCTCGTCGATCGAGGGCCATCTGCTCGCCATCCGGGGCGGGCTCAGCCTCGACCTGTCGCGCATGACCCGCATCATCGCCATCGACGCCGACGACCTGACCGCCACGGTCGAGGCCGGCGTGACCCGCGAGGCGCTGAACGACGCGCTGCGCCACAGCGGGCTGTTCTTTCCGATCGACCCCGGCGCCAACGCCAGCCTGGGCGGCATGAGCGCCACCCGCGCGTCCGGCACCAATGCCGTTCGCTACGGCACCATGCGCGAGAACGTGCTGGCGCTGACCGTGGTCACCGCCGCCGGCAAGGTCATCCATACCGGGACGCGGGCGCGCAAATCGTCGGCCGGCTATGACCTGACCCGGGCCTTCGTCGGCTCGGAAGGCACGCTGGGCGTCATGACGGAAATCACCGTGCGCCTGCATCCGCAGCCGATGGCGGTATCGGCGGCGGTCGCCACCTTCGACAGCGTCGCCGACGCCGTGAATACCGTGATCCGCACCATCCAGTACGGGATTCCGGTCGCACGGGTCGAGTTCATGGATATCCAGGCCGTCCGTGCGGTCAACGCCTACTCGAAGCTGTCGCTGCGCGAGGCGCCGACGCTGCTGTTCGAGTTCCACGGCAGCGAGGCCGGTGTGGCCGAGCAGGCGGAGACCGTGCAGGCCATCGCACACGAGTTTGGCGGCACCGATTTCGAGTGGGCCAGCCGCCAGGAAGACCGCAGCCGGCTGTGGGCGGCGCGGCACAAGGCCTATTTTGCCTCGCTGCAGCTGCAGCCGGGCTCGACCTGCGTGACCACCGATGTCTGCGTACCGATTTCCCGGCTGGCCGAATGCGTGACTGCCACCTGTGCCGATATCGACGCGTCCGGCATCCTGGCCACCGTGCTCGGCCATGTCGGCGACGGCAATTTCCACGTGCTGCTGCTGGTCGACCCCGCCGACCCGCAATCGCGCGAACGCGCCGAAGCCGTGAATGCCCGCATCGTGCGCCGTGCGCTGGACATGGACGGCACCTGCACCGGCGAGCACGGCGTCGGCCTGCACAAGATGGACTTCATGCGTGCCGAGCATGGCGAGGACGCGCTGGACATGATGCGCGCGCTGAAACGCGCCTTCGACCCGCAAAACCTGATGAACCCGGGCAAAATCGTCACGCTGGACTAGCACCGGGCGCCGGCACGGGATCGCTACAGCAGCAATTGCATCTCGTGCCACGCCATGCCGCCATGCAACGACGGCGACGGTCGCACATACGCATAGCCGAGTTTTTCGTACAACGGCACGTGCCGCTCGCGGCACATCAGCTGGATCGAGGTCTTGCGCCACTGCCGTGCGCGTTCGACAAAGGCGCGCATCAGGGCGCCGGCCAGCCCTCTGCCCTGCCAGTCCGGATGAACGACCACGGACAGGATCACCAGATGGGCGCCGTCCGGGTCGTGGCCGACCAGTTCCTTGAACGCCTCGTCCTCCATTTCCACCACGTCGGCCGCACCGGCGTTGATGAAGCCGGCGACCTCGCCGTCCATCTCGGCCACCAGGAAGGCCTGCGGAAAGGTCTCGATGCGGATGCGGATCTTGTCGCGGGTGGCGGCTTCGTCGCCCTCATAGGATTCGGTCTCGATCCGGTAGCAACGGTCGAGATCCCGCGCCTCGACCTGGCGGATGCGGCAGGCGTCGCCTGCCCGCTCATTCTTCGTCGACAAACAACTGCTCCTTCAGTGAACGCAGGGTATCGCGCAGACGGGCTGCTTCCTCGAACCGCAGGTCGCGGGCCGCTGCCATCATGTCTTTCTCGGTGGTCTTGATCAGCTTGGCCAGCTGCTTTTCGTCATGCAGCTTCGGCGCGGCCTTCGCCTTCGGGTCATTGTGATAGACGCCGTCGATAATGTCCTTGATGCGCTTCTGCACCCCGCGCGGCACGATGCCGTTGGCCAGGTTGAACGCCGTCTGTTTGGTGCGGCGGCGGTCGGTCTCGCCGATCGCGCGCTCCATCGACGGCGTGATCCGGTCCGCATACAGAATGGCGAGGCCGTGCAGGTTGCGCGCCGCGCGGCCGATGGTCTGGATCAGCGACCGCTCGCTGCGCAGGAAGCCTTCCTTGTCGGCGTCGAGGATGGCGACAAGGCTGACTTCCGGGATATCCAGCCCCTCGCGCAGCAGGTTGATGCCGACCAGCACGTCGAACACGCCGAGACGCAGGTCGCGGATGATCTCCACCCGCTCCACGGTGTCGATGTCCGAGTGCAGGTAGCGCACCTTGATCCCGTGTTCGGTGTAGTAATCGGCCAGTTGTTCCGACATGCGCTTGGTCAGCGTGGTCACCAGCACCCGCTCGCCCTTGGCCACGCGCAGGGTGATTTCGCTCATCAGGTCGTCAACCTGGGTCGCCACCGGCCGCACGCTGATCAGCGGGTCGACCAGCCCGGTCGGCCGCACCACCTGTTCGACCACCTGCCCGGCATGGTCGGCCTCGTACGGACCCGGCGTGGCCGACACGAAGATGGTCTGCGGCATCAGTTGCTCGAATTCCTCGAACTTCAGCGGCCGGTTGTCGAGCGCGGAAGGCAGGCGGAAGCCGTAGTCGACCAGGTTTTCCTTGCGCGCCCGGTCGCCGCGATACATGCCGCCGACCTGCGGCACGGTCACGTGGCTTTCGTCGATGATCATCAGCGCGTTTTCCGGCAGATAGTCGATCAGCGTCGGCGGCGCCTCGCCCGGCAGCTTGCCGGAGAAGTGGCGCGAGTAGTTCTCGATGCCCTTGCAGAAGCCCATCTCGTACAGCATTTCCAGGTCGAAGCGGGTGCGCTGCTCGATGCGCTGCGCCTCGACCAGCTTGCCCTCGCGCTCGAAGCGGCTGCGCCGCTCGGTCAGCTCTTCCTTGATGGTTTCGCACGCGCGCAGCACGGTCTCGCGCGGTGTCACGTAGTGGCTGGACGGGAACACGGTAAAGCGGCCGACCCGGCTGTGGATGCGCCCGGTCAGCGGGTCGAACAGCTGCAGCGTCTCGACCTCGTCGTCGAACAGGCCGATACGCAGCGCCAGCTCGGCACTTTCGGCCGGGAACACGTCGATGATGTCGCCGCGCACGCGGAAGGTGCCACGGGTGAAATCGACCTCGTTGCGATCGTACTGCATCACGGCGAGGCGGGCGATGATGTCGCGCTGCGGGCAGCGGTCGCCTTCCTTCAGATGCAGGATCATCTTGTGGTAGTCGGACGGGTCGCCGATACCGTAGATCGCGCTGACTGTCGCCACGATGATACAGTCCGGCCGCTCCAGCAGCGCCTTGGTCGCCGACAGCCGCATCTGTTCGATATGCTCGTTGATCTGCGAATCCTTTTCGATGAAAAGGTCGCGGCTCGGCACATACGCTTCCGGCTGGTAATAGTCGTAGTAACTGACGAAATACTCGATGGCATTCTCGGGAAAGAACTCGCGCATTTCGGCATACAGCTGCGCGGCCAGCGTCTTGTTCGGCGCCATGACAATGGCCGGCCTGCCGGTGCGGGCGATGACGTTGGCCATGGTGTAGGTCTTGCCCGAACCGGTTACGCCAAGCAGCGTCTGGTAGGCCAGCCCGTCGTCCAGCCCGTCGATCAGCTTTTCAATCGCGGCCGGCTGGTCGCCGGCCGGCGGAAACGGCTGGTGCAACTGGTACGGGGAGCCCGGAAAGGTGACGACATCGGCCATGTGATCGCCTATGAATCAAAGAATAAGAAGGAAATTGTAGGCGTATGCCGCCCCTCGCGGCGAGCCCGACCCGGAATTTACAATTTTTCGATTCGGAACCACCTGTGCTTGCGTTTAAAATCGGAGCCTTCGCCAACCAGGGAAACCCTTACGGCCTTTGACGATGCCGTCTGCCGGGCGGCGGACGCATCGCATGCGACAGGCTCTCGAGGGAGGAAACAATAAATGCTGCCCCGCTTTCTCATTTCCGGATTGACCGCCGCCGTGCTGGCGCTCAGTCCGATGCTGCCCGCCGCCGCCGAGCAACTGCGCGTCGCGTCGCTGGACAGCCTGGAGTCGGCTCCCGTGCTGCACTCCAACGCCGTGCTGATCATCAATGCACAGACCGGCGTTCCGGTATTCAGCAAGAATGCCGACAAATTGTCGTCCATCGCCTCGATCACCAAACTGATGACCGCCATGGTCGCCCTGGACAGCAATCCGGATCTGGACGCCGCGCTGACCATCAGCGACGACGAGGTCGACCGGCTCAAGCGCACCACGTCCCGCCTGCCGGTCGGCACCACGCTGACCCGCCGCGAAATGCTGCTGCTGGCGCTGATGTCCAGCGAGAACCGCGCCGCCCACGTGCTGGCCCGCTCGGCCCTGCCCGGCGGCACCGGCATCTTCGTGTCCCGCATGAACCAGAAGGCGCGCCAGCTCGGCATGACCCATACCCGCTTCTACGACCCGACCGGGCTGAACAGCGGCAATGTGTCCACCGCGCAGGACCTGGCCAAGATGGTGGCGGCGGCCTACCGCTATCCGCTGATCCGCCAGTTCACCACCACGCAGGAACATGACGTCTACGTGAAAACCCGCCTCACGCACTACAAGAACAGCAATGCGCTGGTGCGCGAGGGCGAATGGCAGATCGGGCTGTCCAAGACCGGCTACATCCAGGAAGCGGGCCGTTGCCTGGTCATGCACGCCATGGTCGGCACCACGCCGCTGATCATGGTATTCCTCGACGCCGGCGGTTCGGCCGCACGCACCAACGACGCGCGCGCCATCCGCACCTGGCTCGAAGGCCATCCGGGGACGTGGCTGGCCGGTTGAGGCTACCCCCATCGGCGCCCGGAACACCGTGGCGCCATTCCATGCCCGGCAAACACCAGGGGGCGCCAGACACGGCAGCCCCCTGTTCGATTCCGGTGCTCGCCCTGTCTCGCTGCGGCAAGCGAATCCCGCTTCGCTCGTCCATGGTTTCTGCTGCCTGTGCGCGGTGGTAACGGCACCGGCACCAGAATCCCCATTTCATCCGGGCTGAGGGCTCACGTCCCTCACAGCAACAGCCGGTAGCCGACCCCTGTCTCGGTCAGCAGGTGGCGCGGCTGGGCCGGATCGGCCTCCAGCTTCTGCCGCAGATGGCCCATGTAGATGCGCAGATAGTGCGGCCGGTCGGCGTAGCCGGGGCCCCAGGTATCGAGCAGCAACTGGCGATGGGTCAGCACCCTGCCGTGGGCCTTGATCAGCGTTGCCAGCAGCCGGTATTCGATCTGCGTCAGCCGGACCGGCTCGCCGTTGCGGCTGACCGCGCGCGCGGCGAGGTCGACACTGATATCGCCGAAGCGGCAGATGCTGTCGCCGTCATCGGCCAGACGCGTGCCGCGCCGCAGTTGCGCCCTCACCCGCGCCAGCAGCTCGGGCACGCCGAACGGCTTGACCAGATAGTCGTCCGCACCGGCATCCAGCGCGGCAACCTTGTCCTCTTCCCGTTCGCGCGCCGACAGCACGATGACCGGCACCGCCGACCAGCCGCGCAGGTCGGTCAGCACCTCGATGCCGTCCAGATCGGGCAGGCCGAGGTCGAGCACCACCAGGTCCGGCTGCCGGGTCCCGGCCTCGATCAGGCCACGCTGGCCACCGTCGGCCTCGAACACGACAAAGTGCTCGGCCTCCAGTGCCGCACGCAGAAAGCGGCGGATGGGCGGATCGTCCTCGATGATCAGGATGCGGGGTTCGGTATTCATGCGTCGGACTCGGCTGCGTCAATGTCAGGCGGTGTGGTCAGCGGCAGCGTAAAGCTCAGCCGCGCGCCGCCCCCCGTCAGGGATTCGGCCTGCATCTTACCGCCATGCGCGTCGATGATGCTGCGCGCCAGCGCCAGCCCGAGGCCGGCGCCCGGCGTGGCCGATTCGCGCTCGCCACGGGCAAAGGTATCGAACAGCCGCTCGGGGTCACCGTCCGGCAACCCGGGACCGTCGTCCTCGACGCCAACCACCAGATAGTGACCGTCGACCCGGGCGAACAGCCGGACCCGGCTGCCGGCCGGCGTGTACTTGGCGGCATTGTCGAGCAGGTTGCACAGTACGCGTTCGATCATGACCGCATCGAACTGCACCAGCGGCAGTTCGGCCGGCAGCCGGGTTTCGACCCGGTGGCCGCCGAGGCTGGCCGCACTGGCACGCAGGGCGCTGCCGACCACCTCTTCCACGGCCTGCCATTCGCGGTTCAGGCGGACACCGCCGGCCTGCAGCCGCGCCAGCGCCAGCAGATTGTCGACCAGCGCCGCCAGCCGTTTCGCCTCGTGATGCACGGCACTGGCCAGGCCATCGCGCGTCGCCGCCGGCTGGGCCGGATTGGCCGCGGTTTCCGCCAGCCCGACCAGCGCCGTCAGCGGGGTGCGCAGATCGTGCGACACGCTGGCCAGCAATGCATGGCGCAAACGCTCGGATTCCATTTTCACCAGCACGTCCTGCGCCACTTCCACATAGTGGATCCGTTCGATGGCCAGTGCGATCTGCGCTGCCGACGCTTCCAGCCACTGCACCGTTTCCGGCTCGTCCAGCCGCGCCAGATCGGCCGGGCGCAGGCCGAGCACGCCGCGAATGCGCATCGGCGCTTTCAGCGGCAGGTAGCGCGCCGTGGCGGCCGACAGCGTCCGGGTACCGGCGCCGGCGGCCTGGCCGCTGTCGTAAACCCACTGCGCGACCGCGCTGTCCGGCACCCAGTCGCCGCCCTGCCCGTCGCTGGTCGCCGCCCGTACCCGCTCATGGCTGTCCGGCAGCAGCAGCACGCTGACTGCGCCCAGCGCACTGTCCAGATGCCGGGGCAGGCACTCGACCACCTGGTCCAGCGTCAGTGCCGCCGACAACTCGCGCGCCAGCGCCGCCAGTGCATAGGCGCGCCGTTCGCGCGCCCGGGCCACATCGGCGGCAAAGCGCAACCGCGCCGCCAGCTGGCCAATCCCCAGTGCCACCGCCAGCATCAGCACAAAGGTGAACAGATACTGGCCGTCGGCCACCGTGAACGAAAAGCGCGGCGGCACAAAGAAGAAATCCAGTCCGCCAACGGCCAGCAAGGCGGCCAGTGCACCGGGGCCACGGCCCCAGCGATAGGCGATGCCGACCACCGCCACCAGATAGACCATCACCACGTTGGCAAGGTCGAACACCGTCAGCAGCAAGGCAGTCAGCGCGGTGGTCAGTACGCCGATGGCAACCGTCCACGCATAGCCGCGCCAGTCGGTGCGGCGCGGCTGGCGCGAGCGGATCGGCGCCCGCGGCACATCGAGCGCGATCTGGTGCAGTTCCAGCCCCGGCGCCAGCCGGGCCAGCGATTCGGCCAGCCGGGGGCGCAGGCCGGCCCAGCCCCGGCGCCGGCTGCCGGCACCCAGCACTACGGTGCCGGCATTGTGCCGGCTGGCACATTCCTGCAGCGCGGCCGCGATGTCGTCGCCGGCCAGCGATACGGTTTCGGCGCCGAGTTCGGCCGCCAGTTGCAACGCCGACAGCGCACGGCCGCGCACCTCGGCGCTGGCGCGCGCCAGTTGCGGCGTTTCCACATAGACCGCCAGCCAGTCGGCGCGCAGCGATTCGGCCAGCCGCGCCGTCGCCCGCACCACCTGCTCGCCGCCATCCGGTCCGACACAGGCCAGCAGCCTCGGCACCGCCGGCCACACCGGCCGGATATCGCGGTCAGCGCGCCAGGCACGCATTTCGGCATCGACCCGCGCCGCCGTCCGCCGCAGTGCCAGCTCGCGCAGCGCCAGCAGATTGCCCTTGCGGAAAAAGTGCCCGGCCGCGCGTTCGGCCTGGCCGGCCAGATAGACCTTGCCGGCCTTGAGCCGGTTCAGCAGTTCGTCCGGCGGCAGGTCGCACAGGATGACGTCCTCGGCCGCGTCGAACACCCGGTCCGGCACGGTTTCCGCCACGCGGATGCCGGTGATGCGGCCGACGACGTCGTTCAGGCTTTCCAGATGCTGGACATTGAGCGCGGTATAGACGTCGATGCCGGCGGCCAGCAGCGCTTCGATATCCTGCCAGCGCTTCGGGTGCCGGCTGCCGGCGACGTTGCTGTGGGCGAGTTCGTCGACGATGATCAGCGCCGGCTTTGCCGCCAGCGCCGCATCGAGGTCGAACTCGGCCAGTGTCCGTCCGCGGTACTCGACTGCGCGCGCCGGCAGGATCGGCAACCCGTCGAGCAGCGCGGCGGTCTCGACCCGGCCATGGGTCTCGGCCACGCCGATCAGCACGTTGGCGCCGGCCTGCAGCTGTTCGCGCGCGGCGGACAGCATCGCGTAGGTCTTGCCGACGCCGGCGCAGGCGCCGAAGAAGATTTTCAGCTTGCCACGGGCGGCGCGTTCGCTGTCGCGTGACAGGCTTTCCAGCAGTCGGTCGGGATCGGGACGGGTATCGTTCATCGGCACGGCAGTCTGTGAATGTGAGTCGACCCGTCCCGCGCAGGGCGGGACGGGTGGCGGCGGATCGGGGTAACGCTCAGCGCTTCAGGTCATCCAGCGCCAGGTTCAGCGCCAGCACATTGACGCGCGATTCACCGAACAGCCCCAGTTGCGGGCCCTCGGTCGCATGCACGATCAGCGCCCTGACCTCGCTTTCGGGCAACTGGCGCGCCCGGGCGATGCGACCCGCCTGATACAGCGCCGCTTCCGGCGAGATATGCGGGTCCAGACCGGAGGCCGAGCTGGTGGCCAGGTCGGCCGGCACCGGACCGCGCTGGTCCGGATGCGCGGCGCGCAGCGCGGCAACGCGGGTCGCGACCTGCTCGGCCAGCACCGGGCTGTTCGGCCCCAGGTTGGCCGCGCCGGACGACGCCGCATTATAGGCTTGCGGCCCGGTGGCCGACGGGCGGCCCCAGAAGTAGCGCTCACCGGTGAACGACTGGCCGATCAGCCGCGAGCCGACCACCTTGCCATCGCGGACGATCAGGCTGCCGGCAGCCTGTTCCGGGAACAGCAGCCGGGCCACGCCGGTCACGGCCAGCGGGTACAGCAGGCCAACGATGGCCGACAGCACGACAAACACGGTCAGCGCCGGGCGCAGTACGCCACGCCAGATCGAGTCCTTGCCGCGAGCGGCGGCGTGCGCCGGGTGCGACGGGTTTGCAAGCGATTGGTACATGGAATGTCTCCGGTCGGGGATCAGGCCCAACCCAGCGCATTCAGCGCCAGGTCGATCAGTTTGATGCCGGCAAACGGCACGAGGATGCCGCCGAGGCCGTAGATCAGCAGGTTGCGACGCAGCAGCCGCGCCGCGCCCAGTGCGCGATAGCGCACCCCCTTCAGCGCCAGCGGAATCAGGAACACGATCACGATGGCGTTGAAGATCACCGCCGACAGGATGGCCGAGTTCGGGCTGGTCAGGCCCATGATGTCCAGCCGGCCCAGTTGCGGGTAGGTGACGGCGAAGGCGGCCGGGATGATGGCAAAGTACTTGGCGACGTCGTTGGCCAGACTGAAGGTAGTCAGCGCACCGCGCGTCATCAGCATCTGCTTGCCGATCTCGACAATCTCGATCAGCTTGGTCGGGTTCGAGTCGAGGTCGACCATGTTGCCGGCCTCTTTCGCAGCCTGGGTACCGGTGTTCATCGCCACCGCGACGTCGGCCTGGGCCAGCGCCGGCGCGTCGTTGGTACCGTCGCCGGTCATGGCCACCAGCTTGCCTTCGGACTGGTAGCGGCGGATCAGCGCCAGCTTGTCTTCCGGGCGGGCTTCGGCCAGGAAGTCGTCGACGCCGGCTTCGGCAGCGATGGCAGCAGCGGTCAGCCGGTTGTCACCGGTAATCATCACCGTCTTGATGCCCATGGCGCGCAGTTCGGCAAAGCGCTCCTTGATGCCGCCCTTGACGATGTCCTTGAGTTCGACCACCCCCAGCACGCGAAGCCCGTCGACCACCACCAGCGGCGTGGCGCCACGGCGGGCAACGTCGTCGATGGTGCCGTCCAGCGCCGCCGGCCACTGACCGCCACCGTCAGCCACATGGCGGCGCACCGCGTCAGCAGCCCCCTTGCGGATATGGCGCGAGCCGATGTCGACCCCGCTCATCCGCGTCTGGGCGGTAAACGGCAGGAAGTGGGCATCGCCCAGTGCGCGACCGCGCAGGTCGAAGCGGGTCTTGGCCAGCACGACAATCGAGCGGCCTTCCGGCGTCTCGTCCGACAGCGATGCCAGTTGTGCCGCATCGGCCAGTTCGCGCTCGTCCACGCCCTGCGCCGGCAGGAAGGCGCTGGCCTGGCGGTTGCCGAGGGTGATGGTGCCGGTCTTGTCCAGCAGCAGCACGTCGACGTCACCGGCTGCCTCGACCGCACGGCCGGAAGTGGCGATGACATTGGCCTGCATCATCCGGCTCATGCCGGCGACACCGATGGCGGACAGCAGGCCGCCGATGGTGGTCGGAATCAGGCACACCAGCAGCGCCACCAGCACGGCGATGCCGACCGGACTGCCACTGCCGGCTGCATCGGCGCTGTAGATCGAGAACGGCAGCAGTGTAGTGCAGGCCAGCAGGAACACCAGCGTCAGTGCGGTCAGCAGGATGGTCAGTGCGATCTCGTTCGGGGTTTTCTGCCGACGCGCGCCTTCGACCATGGCGATCATGCGGTCGAGGAAGGCCTCGCCGGGCTTGACCGTGATGCGCACCACCAGCCAGTCGGACAGCACGCGGGTCCCGCCAGTGACAGCGGTGAAGTCACCGCCGGATTCGCGGATCACCGGTGCGGACTCGCCGGTAATGGCGGATTCGTCGACCGACGCCACGCCATCGATCACCTCACCGTCCAGCGGCACAATGTCGCCGGCCTCGATCAGCACGATGTCGCCGCACTGCAGCGAGAAGGCGTCGATCACGCTGACGGTCGAGAGACGGTCGGCAGAGGCCAGCCGCTTGGCGCTGACATTCTTGCGGGCGCCGCGCAGCGCGGCAGCCTGGGCCCGGCCCCGGCCTTCGGCCAGCGCCTCGGCCAGGTTGGCGAACAGCACGGTGAACCACAGCCAGGCGGCGATCGCCAGGGTAAAGCCGGCCGGGGCGTCGGCCACGCCGGCCAGCGCCGCAAAGCCGAGCAGCGAGGTCAGCACGCTGCCGGCCCAGACGACGAACATCACCGGATTTTTCCACTGCGCCCACGGCGACAGCTTCCTGAACGCGTCTTTCAGCGCCGGTCGCAGCAGCGCCGGGTCAAGCAGCGGCAAGGTACGAGTTGTATTCATGATCGTTTCCATGGCCCGCCGGAGCGGGCACAAATGATTTCTGCGGGATGCGCCAGGCTCAGCGGAACAGTTGCAGGTGGTCGACGATCGGCCCCAGCGCCAGCGACGGAATGAAGGTCAGCGCGCCGACCAGCAACACCGTGCCGACCAGCAGGGTGACGAACAGCGGACCATGCGTGGGCAGGCTGCCGGCGGTGGTCGCCAGCTTCGGCTTGGCGGCCAGATGACCGGCAATGGCCAGCACCGGGATGATCACGCCGAAGCGGCCGAACCACATCGCCATGCCCAGCATCACGTTGTAGAACGGGGTATTGGCCGACAGACCGGCAAAGGCCGAACCGTTGTTGTTGGCGGCGGACGTGAACGCGTACAGCACCTCGGAGAAGCCGTGCGCCCCGGTATTCAGCATGCCGGCGCGGCCAGCCTCGACCACCACGGCGATGGCACTGCCGCCCAGCACCAGCGTCGGCGGGATGAGGATGGCCAGCGCCAGCATCTTCATCTCGAAGGCTTCGATCTTCTTGCCCAGGTATTCCGGCGTGCGGCCGATCATCAGCCCGGACACGAACACGGCGACCAGCGCGAACACCAGCATGCCGTAGAAGCCGGAACCGACCCCGCCGTAGATCACCTCGCCCAGCTGCATTTCCAGCATCGGCACCAGACCGCCGAGCGGCATCAGCGCATCGTGCATGGCGTTGACCGCACCGCACGAGGCCGCCGTGGTCACCACGGCGAACAGCATGGTGCCGATCACGCCGAAGCGCATTTCCTTGCCTTCCATATTGCCGAGGCCCGGATCAAGCCCGGCAAGCTGCGGATTCAGCTGGCCCTCGGCCATAAACGCCGCCGCCGCCATCAGCACGAACAGCACCGTCATGGCAGCAAGAATGGCGACACCCTGGCGCCGGTCGCCGATCATCCGGCCGAACACCAGGCACAGCGCGGCCGGGATCAGCAGGATGGCCAGCATCTGGCTGAAGTTGGACAGCGGGGTCGGGTTTTCGTACGGGTGTGCCGAGTTGGCGTTGAAGAAGCCGCCGCCATTGGTGCCGAGCAGCTTGATCGCTTCCTGCGAAGCCACCGGTCCCATCGCCAGCAACTGGGTGGTCGCCTGCTCGGTCTTCATGGCCGGCAGGCCGGCCGCATCGGTCTGCGGCTTGCCGTCGGCATCGACGACCGGCACGCTGTAGCTGACCGTTTCGGTCAGTTGCGCCAGCCGGTAGCTGTCGACGTTCTGGATCACGCCCTGGCCGACCAGGAACAGGGCATACAGGAACGACAGCGGCAGTAGCAGGCCCAGGGTCGCCCGCGACAGGTCGATCCAGATATTGCCGAGGCCGCTGGCCGAACGACGGGCAAAGGCACGCATCAGCACCACGGCGACCACAATGCCGGTCGCGGCGGACAGGAAGTTCTGCACCGCCAGCGCCAGCATCTGCGTCAGGTAGCTCATCGTCGATTCGCCACCATAGCCCTGCCAGTTGGTGTTGGTCACGAACGAGATCGCGGTATTGAATGCCGAATCGGGGGCGACGGCCGCAAAGTCCTGCGGATTGAACGGCAGTCCGCCCTGCACGCGCTGCAGCAGATAGACGGCAATCAGGCCGATCACGTTGAACACCAGCAGTGCACTGGCGTAGCGGCTCCAGTGCATGTCCTGGTCCGCATCGGCGCCGGCCAGCCGGCAGACGCCACGCTCGACGGCATCCAGCCAGCGCCAGCGCGCGGCCAGCCGGCCGTCGAACAGGGCCGCGCAGTAATTCGACAGCGGCCACGCCAGAACCAGCAGCACGGCCAGGAACAGCCCGACCTGCAGGATGGCAGCATGGTTCATGCGACCTCCTCGGCGTTGATCAACGCCCAGACCAGGTAAACCGCCAGGCCCAGCGCCACGGCGCCGGCCATCCAGTAAAGCATGCTCATCGCCGGGTCTCCAGTTTGCGGCAGCCGGACAGCAGACCGGCTACAGCCAGGGCAAACAGCGCACAAAGCGCCAGATAGACGACATCCATTCCGGTCTCCAGATCAGTGGGGGGATTTCGTCATGGATGCTAGGCGCCGGCGTATAAATCCGGCGTCGAGAGCCCGGTCATCCCTGTAAACGGAATGTAAAAAAAGGCGTGCCGGGCCGCGGAGCCCGACGAAAGAAAACGGGGAAAACAGCATTGAAAACAGCCATTTGCAATGAAACATGCCAGGAACATGCCTGCAAAGTCAGCTCTTTGACATAAATAGGTCAACCGTGCCGCTATAATGATTTCGCCCCTTATAAGAAAAAGCCTTCCCGAATGCGCAACAACCAGCCCGTCACCCAGCAAGAACGCAGTTTTCCAGGCGAACAGCGACTGATCTCCAGTACCGACCTGAAAGGCCGCATCACGTATTGCAACGATGCGTTCGTCCATCAGTGCGGGTTCAGCCGTGACGAGCTGATCCGTGCGCCGCACAATCTGATCCGCCACCCCGACGTGCCGGCTGCCGTATTCGGTCACATGTGGGCCGCGCTGAAGCAGGGGCAGCCGTGGATGGGCATCGTCAAGAACCGCTGCAAGAATGGCGATCACTACTGGGTCAACGCCTATGTGACGCCGGTCTATGACGGCGACCAGGTGTCGGGCTACGAATCGGTACGGGTCAAGCCGACCCGTGAGCAGATCGCCCGGGCGGAAAAGCTGTATGCCCGCATCAATGCCGGCAAGTCGGCCACGTCCCGCATCAGCCGCGTGCTGCCGCAGGTGATCGACTGGCTGCCGTACGGCGTCGTGGCCGTACTGGGTGGCGCGGCGGGCGCGCTGTTCGGCCCCGCCGCCGGTCTGGGCGCCGCCGTGGCACTGGCGGTACCGGTCGGTCTGGCCGGACTGCGCTTCCAGCGTCGTGAACTGGCGCGCTTGCTGGAACTGCCGGGACAGGCCCTGTCCGATCCGCTGCTGGCCGCGCTGTACACCGACCGCAGCGGCGTGGTCGCCCAGCTGGAAATGTCCATGCTCAGCCAGGAAGCGCGGCTGCGCACCTGCATGACGCGGCTGGAGGACAGTGCGGTGCAGCTGGCCAGCCAGGCGCAGGAAGCCGATCGCCTGACGCACGGCAGTTCCGACAGCCTGAAGCGCCAGCAGGAGGAAACCGAGCGGATTGCGGTCGCCGTCGGCCAGATGGCCAGTTCGGTGCAGAGCGTCGCCGACGGCGTGCAGAGCACGGCCAACGCCACCCACGAAGCCAATCAGCTGACCCGTCAGGGCCGCGACATGACCACCGAAACCCATGACGCGATCCAGCGTCTGTCGCAGGTGGTCGGCAAGGCCGGCGAGTCGATGGGGCGCCTGGCCCGCGACAGCGAAGAGATCGGCGGGGTGGTCGATGTGATCGAGGGCATTGCCGAACAGACCAATCTGCTGGCACTGAATGCGGCAATCGAGGCCGCGCGCGCCGGGGACCAGGGCCGCGGCTTCGCCGTGGTGGCCGATGAAGTGCGGACGCTGGCCCAGCGTACCGCCCAGTCGACCCAGCAGATTCACGGGCTGATCGCCCGCCTGCAGGGCACGGTCAATGAAGCGGTCGCCACCATGGATACGGCCTGTACCCAGGCCAGCGCCTCGGTGGTGCAGGTCGGTCAGGCCGAGCAGGCACTGGCCGGCATCAGCGACGCCGTCTCCCGCATCAACCAGATGACCCTGCAGATTGCCAGTGCCGCCGATGCGCAAAGTCGCTCGGCCGAGGAGATCAACCTCAATGTCGGCACCATCGCCCGGCTGACCGACGCCACCAATGACGAAGTGCACCGGACCGCGCGCCTGAGCGAAAGCCTGACCCAGACCGCGCTGGACCAGCAGGCGCTGGTGTCACGCTTCAACCGCTAGTCCGGCCCGCGGGAAACCGGCATGAAAAAGCCCCGTGCTGCCATGGCAGCACGGGGCTTTGACTGCGGCGACAGCAGCAGCGCCGGGTTTACGCAGCCCTGCGCTTTATTCGTCGTGCGGGTAAATCCGCAGCAGCACGATGCGCGGGCCATGCATCTTCTTGACCACGGCGTCAAAGTGCTCGAACTCGATCCGTTCCCCTTCGGACGGCACATTGCCGAGCCGGGAGAAAATCAGCCCGCCGACCGTGTCGACCTCTTCGCCCTGGTCCGGCTCGATATCGACCCCCAGCGCGCGTTCCAGGGTAAAGATCGGCAGGCTGCCCTTGCCAAGCAGCGAGCCGTCGTCGAGCCGCGCCCATTCGTTGCGCGCCTGGCGGAACTCGTCGCGGATCTCGCCGACCATCGCGCCGAGCAGGTTGTCCAGCGTCAGATAGCCGAGCGGCTGGCCGTCGTCACTGTCCTCGACGATGGCGAAGTGCGGCGCTCCCTGCTGCAGGCGGCGGAACAGCTCCATGGCCGACAGGTGCGGCGACACCCGCAGTGCCGGACGCAGCAGTTCGCCGAGATCGACGTCGTCATGCTTCTGCATGGCGAACAGCACGTCTTTCAGGTGAATGATGCCCTGCACGTGACCATTGTCATCGAGATACGGGTAGCGGCTGAAACGGTGCTGGGCCGCACGGTCGAGGCTGGTCTGGAAATCGTCTTCGGCACGCAGGCACACCGCCTCGTTGAACGGGCGCATCAGGTCCGACACTTCGAGTTTGCGAAAGTCGAGCGACTGCGCGAGCACGCGCCATTCGTCGCCGGTAAACTGGCCGTCGGCACGCGACGAGCGCAGGATCAGCTTCAGCTCGTCGGCGGAATAGTGGCTGTCATGCCCGGTGTCGCCATCCAGTTTCAGCAGGCTCAGCACCTTGCCGGCGCTGTGATTCAGCAGCCAGATGGCCGGATACATGGCCCAGTAGAACACGTACAGCGGCGGTGCCGTCCACAGGCCGACTTTCTCCGACATGCGGATGGCCAGCGATTTCGGGGCAAGTTCGCCAACGACGATGTGCAGATAGGAAATGGTAAAGAAGGCCACGACAAACGAGATGCCGTGCACCAGTTGCGGCGAGTCAATGCCGGCGGCCTGCAGCAGCGGTTCGAGCAGGCGCGAGAAAGCCGGTTCACCAATCCAGCCCAGACCGAGCGAGGACAGCGTGATGCCGAGCTGGCAGGCTGACAGGTAGGCGTCCAGGTCCTGATGCACCCTGACCAGCAGACGCCCGCGACGCCCGTGCGTCTTGGCCATTGCCTGCACGTGGGTCTGCCGGAGCTTGACCAGGCCGAATTCGGCCGCAACGAAAAACCCGTTCAGCAGAACGAGCAGGAACGCAGCAAAAACGAGTAATAAGTTACTACCCATATCGGGGACACCAGCGGATGTCCCACACCTTTCCGATTGTCAGGAGAGGGCAAATTGTGCACGAATCGCCGCACGCTGTCGCGGAAATGGCATGCTGCGACGCAATGAGCCGGAGCCGGCCCATACCGCCCCCGGCCGGATTTTTTCATCTGCCGGGCATCGCCCCGCCGCGCCAGCAACGGGCACGGAGCCTGCGCATGGCAGCCGGCGGCACGGGCACGGTCAGCCCTTGCGCTTGATCATTTTTGCCAGGCTCGCATACAGCTCCGGATGCTGGTCGCGCAGATAATGGACAATCTTCAGATCATCTTCATTCAGCGCTTCAATATCGACGTGCCGGACGTAGAGCAGGTTCAGCAATATCCGCACCGGTTTCGGAATATAGTAACCACGCTCATAGCGACTGCCGCCACTTTGTGAAATACCCAATGGGCTCCAGAACTGTTTCTGGGTTAATCCGACTCCCTCCCGGATACGAATGACATCGCTGTTATCGAACAATTTGCGCACAAACGGTTTGCGGCTGCCAACCGCCATGACCGACTGGGCCGCGCCGTGGCTGAGCTGATTATCCATATTACCCCCGATAAAAACCGTATTCGCCAGCAAATAACACCTGTCTGGGTGCCAGTATTCCGCGTGACCAGACCGGAGTGACCTTGAGTTCCCTCCGCTGACCAACTAGGCTTAGCCATGCTAAATATTCCGCACGGTCACCAGCAATAGGATTTTTCTCAAATTAAGTGGCGTCATTTCTGATGCCATGGACATGTCAGATAAATCAAGTCGGCAGAAGGCTACAATCAGGGCAATCCCGGTCATATACCGGCCGGAAATGAAAACGCCGCTTTCCGTGAGAAAAGCGGCGTTTCGGCCAGAGATTCAACTGCGGCCCCGGGGGGGCGGTGAGTGAACTCAGGCGCGCTTCTTGAATTCGCCAGTGCGGGTGTCGATTTCGATGAGGTCACCGATTTCGACGAATGCCGCCACCTGAACGATGGTACCGTTCAGCAGACGGGCCGGCTTCAGCACCTTGCCCGACGTGTCGCCGCGAACGGCCGGTTCGGTGTATTCGACTTCGCGCACGACGGTGGTCGGCAGTTCGAGCGAGATCGCGCGGCCATCGTAGAACACCACTTCGCACACGTCTTCCATGCCGTCCTGCAGGTACGGGAGCACGTCACCCATGTTGTCGGCTTCGATCTCGTACTGGTTGTACTCGGTGTCCATGAACACGTACATCGGGTCGGCGAAGTACGAGTAGGTGCACTCCTTCTTGTCGAGGGTGATGACGTCGAACTTTTCGTCTGCCTTGTACACGGCTTCGCTTGCGCTGCCGGTCAGCAGGTTCTTCATCTTCATCTTGACGACGGCGGCATTGCGGCCCGACTTGTTGTACTCGGTTTTTTGCACGACCATCGGCTGGCCGTCGAACATGAACACGTTGCCGGAGCGAAGTTCCTGAGCGGTTTTCATCTAATATCCTGTAACTGACTGTCTGATTGGCGAGCAGCAAAGTGCCCGCGTTTCGGAAAACGCGTGATTATAAAAGACTTTCGCAAAAACGCGCCAGATTGGACGTCAGATCCCCCAGCGCGGCAAGCCGGTCCGCCCAGCGGCGCGCATGTGCGCGAATTTCCGGCAGTACGGCGACATAGGCCTGCCAGGCCTCGCCGATCCCGTCGCCGGCCCCGTTCCAGACCCGATGCATCTGCCGCACCGAAGCCGCCGCCGCCGGGCTCAGGCCCTCGCAATACCGGGTCAGCCACGCGTCCAGTTTGACCAGATGGGCATCGTCCTGCTGCGGGTAGATATGCCACAGCAGGGGCCGGGCCGCCCACTGTGCACGCACGAACGAGTCTTCGCCGCGAATGAAATTGATGTCGCAAGACCATAACAGCGGGTCGTAATCCGGCTGGGCGACAAACGGCAGCACGCTGAGGGCCAGCGCGCCTCGGCGCAGTGTTTCGCCACGGGTCAGCGGCCGTCCGGCCCAGCCGGCGACCGAATCGAGCACGCGCCCTTCCGGCACCAGCACGTGCACGGCGCATTCGCCAGAGGCCAGCGCGTCCAGCCAGGCCGGCAGCGCCGGGTTCTCGTAGGCGAACAGCGAGACGGTCAATGCGCCCTCGTCGATGCTCAGGCCGGCCTCGTGCCGGAACGCGGCCTGCGCGACCGGATCAGCCACGAAGGCATCGCGCTGCGCAGACAGCGCACGCTCGGCCAGCAGTCCGCCACTGCGCGGGGTGAAGCCGGGAAAGAAGAAATGCTTGCGCAGCGGCGGCTGCGGCGAGGCCATGCCGTGGCAATCGTCGATCCAGCTCTCCGCCGACAGGTATTCGAGATTGATCCACACCGGCGGTGGCGACGCAGCCGCCATGGCCTGACGAAACCGGGGCGGAATCTCGCAGGCGAAGGCCTCGACCACCACCCGGTGCGGCACGACCTCGTCCCAGTGTGCGGACCAGTGGCGCACGTCGACACCATCCCGTGTCTGTGCGGTCAGCGTCGGGTCGATCTGTGGCGCAATGCGGGCGAAGCTGTGCAGGTCGTCGACCCACAGCCGCACCGGCTCGCACCGTTCGGCGGCCAGTTGCCGGGCCAGCCGCCAGCACACGCCGATATCGCCGTAATTGTCGATGACGGTGCAGAAGATATCCCAGGAAAGCACGGGCATGGGGAGAGGCCTGCGGAGGAAAAGCGGCATGCTCTCACAAGCGGCGGGCGGCGCGAAGACTGGAAGCGGCGGCGCCATTCGCTACACTATGCAGACTGAAGACCCAGCCGGAGAAGTTCATGAGCGCCACGCCCTGCCCCGATTTCACCCTGCCGTCCACTGGCGACGACAGCTTCACGCTGTCCAGCGCGCCAAAGCCGCTGGTGCTGTATTTTTATCCGAAGGACAACACGCCCGGCTGCAGCAACGAGGCCGCCGCCTTCCGTGACCTGTACCCGGCCTTCCGCGCTGCCGGCGCCGAGGTGGTCGGCATTTCGCGCGACAGCCTGAAATCGCACGAGAATTTCCGCGCCAGATTCGAGCTGCCGTTCGCGCTGCTGTCCGACAGCGACGAAACCGTCTGCACGCTGTTTGACGTGATCAAGATGAAGAACATGTACGGCAAGCAGGTGCGCGGCATCGAGCGCAGCACCTTCCTGATCGGCCGGGATGGCGCGATCGCCGCCGAGTGGCGCAAGGTCAAGGTACCCGGCCACGCCGAGCAGGTGCTGGAAGCGGTAAAAGCGCTGTAAGTGCACCGGCGGGATCGGGGCAGACCCCGGTCCCGCCGGAAAGATCAGGCGCTTACGACGCGAACAGCCACGGCTGCGACTGCTTGCGCGCGTCCTCGAATGCGTGGATCTCGTCCGCGTGCTGCAGGGTCAGGCCGATTTCATCCAGTCCGTTCAGCAGGCAGTGCTTGCGGTGCTCGGTGATGTCGAACGGGAACGACTCGCCGGACGGCGTGGTCACCACCTGGGCGGCCAGATCGACCACCAGCCGGTAGCCTTCGCTGGCCTCGCACTCGCGGAACAGCTGGTCGACGACCGCTTCCGGCAGCACGATCGGCAGCAGGCCGTTCTTGAAGCTGTTGTTGAAGAAGATGTCGGCAAAGCCCGGCGCGATAACGGCACGGAAGCCATAGTCGTCCAGCGCCCACGGCGCGTGCTCGCGCGAACTGCCGCAGCCGAAATTCTGCCGTGCCAGCAGCACCTGCGCACCACGGTAGCGCGGGAAGTTCAGCACGAAATCGGGATTCTGCGGCCGCTTGCTGTTGTCCATGCCCGGTTCGCCATGGTCGAGATAGCGCCATTCGTCGAACAGGTTCGGGCCAAAGCCCGAGCGCTGGATCGATTTCAGGAACTGCTTCGGAATGATGGCGTCGGTATCGACGTTGGCGCGGTCGAGCGGACAGGCGAGTCCGTCGAGTCGGGTAAAGGCTTTCATTTGGCTACTCTCTCAATGGCGCGACCGCCGGCACTGATGTCGCGGCCGACCCCTTGCACGGTGTTGCAGCCGGCCAGAACGCCGGCCAGAAGAACAACAAGTACGCTCAGCTTTGTCATGTTTTTCATCTATCGATCAGCAGTCCGGGACCGACCCGCAGGCCCCGGACTGCCGCCCCCTTCAGTCAATGTGCGGCAGGTGTCGCTACATTTTTTCTTTGACGTCCTCGGCAGAATTCGACATGCCCTGCCCGGCAGCCTTGACGTCCTTGCCCATGCCGGACACGGTGTTGCACGCGGACAACCCGATGGCGGCCAGCGCCGCTACAGCCACTAACAACAGCTTCATGTCACGCTCCTTGAGGTGCTGCCATCACCCGATGGCCACCCTAAGCATAGCGCGTGAATCCGCCGTGCCGGACCGTGCGGCATCAGCCCGCGGTACGCAGGTCGACGAAATGGCCGGCGACGGCAGCGGCGGCGGCCATGGCCGGACTGACCAGATGGGTACGCCCGCCCTGCCCCTGCCGCCCTTCGAAATTGCGGTTCGAGGTCGATGCGCAGCGCTCGCCCGGCTCCAGCCGGTCGGCGTTCATCGCCAGGCACATCGAGCAGCCCGGCTCGCGCCACTCGAAGCCGGCAGCGCGGAACACCTGGTCCAGCCCCTCGGCCTCGGCCTGCGCCTTGACGTTGCCGGACCCCGGCACCACCATCGCCAGCCGGACCGAATCGGCCTTGTGCTTGCCGGCCACGACCGCGGCCGCTTCACGCAGGTCCTCGATGCGCGAGTTGGTACAGCTGCCGATGAATACCTTGTCGATGGCGATGTCGGTGATCGGCGTATTCGCTTCCAGTCCCATATAGCTGAGGGCGCGGATCATGCCGTCGCGGCGGACCGGATCGGTCTCGCGCGCCGGATCCGGCACCCGGCCGGTGACGTCGGTCACCATTTCCGGCGACGTGCCCCAGGTCACTTGCGGCGCGATGGCGGCGGCATCCAGCCCGACCACGTGGTCGAACTGCGCACCGTCGTCGGACACCAGCGTGCGCCAGTTGGCGACGGCGGCTTCCCATTGCGCGTCGGTCGGCGCAAACGGGCGTCCCTTCACGTAATCGATGGTGGTCTGGTCGACGGCGACCAGGCCGGAGCGCGCACCGGCCTCGATGGCCATATTGCACAGCGTCATCCGCCCTTCCATCGACAGTCCGCGAATCGCGTCACCGGCGAATTCGATCGCGTAGCCGGTACCGCCGGCCGTGCCGATATGACCGATGATGGCCAGGGCGATGTCCTTGGCGGTCACGCCGGGCTGCAGCTTGCCGTCGACGCGAACCAGCATGTTCTTCGATTTTTTCGCCGTCAGGCACTGGGTCGCCATCACGTGCTCGACTTCGGACGTACCAATGCCATGGGCCAGCGCGGCAAAGGCGCCATGGGTCGAGGTGTGCGAGTCACCACAGACCACGGTCATGCCCGGCAGCGTCGCGCCCTGTTCCGGACCGACGACGTGGACGATGCCCTGGTTGCGGTCCATGAACGGGAAGTAGGCCAGCGCACCGGTGGCACGCACATTGGCATCCAGCGTCTCGACCTGCAGCCGCGAGATCGGGTCCTTGATCCCGGCGATGCCTTCCTCCCAGTGGTCGGTCGGCGTGTTGTGGTCGGCGGTGGCGACAATGGAAGAGATGCGCCACGGCTTGCGACCGGCAATCTTCAGCCCCTCGAACGCCTGCGGGCTGGTGACTTCATGCACCAGGTGGCGGTCGATATACAGCAGGGCGGTGCCGTCGGCATCGGTGCGCACGACATGGCTCTGCCAGAGTTTGTCGTAAAGGGTGAGTGCGGCCATGGTGAACCTTCCGGTAAGGAGATGGCGGGAGAATATGCAGCGATTATGCACGCCCGCCGTCCTCATCGGCACTGAAATCGGACGACGCAGACATCGCAGATGGCGATGGCTGGATCAGGCGCTTTCGCCGCTGGCGGCCAGGTGGCCGAACAGGCGTTCGGCGGCCGGCGACAGGGAGGCGCCTGCCTTGCGGCACAGGTACAGATGGTGGGTGGCCCACGGTTCGTCCAGCGTCAGCGCCGCCAGCCCGAGCGGCACCAGATACGGCGAGATGGCGGCGCGCGGCACCACGCCGACCCCCAGCCCGGCCGACACCATCGCGCAGACAGCATCGAAACTGCCGACCTGGATGCGCAGCGGCAGGTCACGGCCGATATCGCCGGCGGCCAGCAGCAGCCGGCCATGCAGCGTACTGCCGGCTTTCAGCCCGACCATCGGATAGTCGAGTGCCGCGGCAAAGCGCAGCCGCGTCTGCCGGGTCAGCGGATGGCCGGGCGGCGCCAGCAGCACCAGTTCGTCGCTGCGGCACAGCGTCAGTTCCAGCCCGTCGTGGCGCAGCAGTTCGCTGACGACACCGAGGTCGGCCACGCCTTCGGTCACCGCCTGGGCGATGCGGGCCGACACGTGCTCTTCCAGATCGACGCGGATGCCGGGCCACTGCCGGTCGAAGCTGGCCAGCACCGGTGGCAGGAATTCGACGATGGACGAGATATTGGCGAACAGCCGCACATGGCCGCTGAGCCCGGCGCCATAGCTGGCAATCTCGCGCTCGACCCGGCCGGCTTCTTCCAGCAGGCCGCGCGAGCGCACCAGCAGCGCCAGCCCGGCCGCAGTCGGCCGCACGCCACGATTGTGCCGCTCGAGCAGTGCGGTACCGAAGGCGGCTTCAAGGTCGGACAGCCGCTTGCTGGCGGCACTCGGCACGATATGGCAGCGCTCGGCGGCGCGGGCGATGCTGCCGCTGTCGGCGGCGGCGATAAACAGCTCAAGGTCCCGCCAGTCAAAACCGATGCGCGTGGGCATGGCGGTCAGGCGCTGAGCAGGTACTGCATGACCATCTTCAGGCTGCGCATGATGGCTTCCTTGTCGAAGTCGTCATTGCGTACCGAGCGGATGATCAGCCCGTCGAAAATGGCGCTGATGATTTCCACCCGCCCGTTCAGTTCCCGCTCATCCTGAACCCAGCCGGTCTGCAGCGCATTGCGCAGCATGTTGCGGAAGCGGGCGCGAACGATGGCATCGGCCTCCGACACCATGGCCGAGACCTTCGGATTGCGCGAGGCCTCGCTGAGGATTTCCAGCCACAGCCCGGCCTCGTACGGGTCGATCGACATTTCGACGCCCTCGTCGACACAGTCGAGCAGATGGCGGAATACGTCCTCGGCGGCCTCGAAGGCGGCGATCTTTTCCAGCATGTCGGCCAGGTCACGCTGGACGATGGCGGCAATGATCGCCTCCTTGTTGGCAAAGTAATGGTAGATGTGGCCAACGCTCATCCCCGCTTCTCTGGCGATGCCCGCCATGCCCGCGCCATGAAAGCCATGCTGCCTGAAACAGTCGGCTGCGGCCTTGATGACCTGTTCCCGCCGACTGTCCGCACAGCACGGCGAACCCGCCGCGTGCATTTCCTTGCCTGCCATTCCTCTGTCTCCCGAACATGTTGTACTTGACGCGTGACCGCATTGTAGTGGCAATGCGCCACCACAGGTAAAAAACTAGAATGAACGTTCACTCTAGCGCCAGAAACGGTGCTAGACTGCGCGTCCACCCACTAGTGGAATCGCCATGTCGTGCGATTCAGTCGCAATTAACTCGAACGGCCTGCGCTGCGCGACTCATCGCGCAGGCGCCCGCCATTCCTCTTTTGCCGCGCAGATCCGTGGCAGGGGCCACAGGCCCTCCCCTTGTTGTAGCAAGCGCCGCCCTGGCGAGCAGCCGGCCACCGCGACGCGGTCGTATGAAGCATCAGACAGCAGCCAAAAATAACAATCGCCAATGCCCGCTTGCGCTCATTGGCCAGCTTTCATTCCAGAGAGGTTCCACATGCAGATCAATCGAACTGTCGCGCAGTTGACTGCCGCCGGCATCCTGCTCTCCGGCAGCATCCTGCTGACCGGCTGCGGCAAGAAGGACGCCCCTCCGCCCCCGGGGCCGCAGGAAGTGTCCGTGGTCTCGGTCGTGTCGCAGCAACTGGCCATGACGACCGAATTGCCGGGTCGCACCTCATCGTTCCAGATTGCCGAAGTCCGCCCGCAAGTCGGCGGCATTATCCAGAAGCGCCTGTTCCGCGAAGGCGCCGACGTCAAGGCTGGCCAGCCGCTGTACCAGATTGATCCGGCCACCTATCGCGCCGCCTACGACAGTGCCCGCGCCACGCTGGCCAAGGCCGACGCCAATCTGACCACCGCGCGGCTGAAGGCCGAACGCTACCGCGAGCTGGTGTCGATCAATGCCGTCAGCAAGCAGGAATACGACGACGCCGACGCCGCCTTCAAGCAGGCCGCCGCCGACGTGGCCGGCGCCAGGGCTGCCGTGGAAAGCGCGCGCATCAACCTCGACTACACCCGCGTGAGTTCGCCGATCTCCGGCCGCATCGGCAAGTCGACGGTGACGCCGGGCGCCCTGGTGACGCAGAACCAGGCCGATGCGCTGACCACGGTCCAGCAGATCGACCCGATCTATGTCGACGTGACCCAGTCGAGCACCGAAGTGCTGCGCCTGCGCCGCGAACTGGAAAGCGGCAAGCTGGCCCGCGCCGGCAACGGCGGCGCCCGGGTCAAGCTGCGGCTGGAAGATGGCAGCGACTATGCGCATGAAGGCCGGCTGGAGTTCTCCGACATCACTGTCGACCAGGGCACCGGCGCCATCACCATCCGCGCGGTATTCCCGAACCCGGAACGCAATCTGCTGCCGGGCATGTATGTCCGCGCCGTGCTGGAAGAAGGGGTCAATGACCAGGCGATCCTGGTTCCGCAACAGGGTGTGACCCGCAATCACAAGGGCGAAGCCACCGCACTGGTGGTCGGTCAGGACAACAAGGTCGCCGAGCGCGTGCTGAACGTGTCGCGCACCATCGGCGACAAGTGGCTGGTAAACAGCGGCCTGAAGCAGGGTGACCGGGTCATCGTCGAAGGGCTGCAGAAAGTGCACCCGGGCGCGGTGGTCAAGCCTGTCCCGGCCAAGCCGGCCAAACCCGCCCCGCAAGCCGCGGCCGCCAAGCCGTAAGAGGATTCATTCATGGCCAAGTTTTTCATTGACCGGCCGATTTTCGCCTGGGTCATCGCCCTCGTCATCATGCTGGCGGGCGCCCTGTCGATTCTGAAGTTGCCGGTTTCACAGTACCCGAGCATTGCGCCGCCGTCGGTCACGATCAGCGCCAACTACCCGGGTGCCTCGGCCCAGACGCTGCAGGATACGGTCACCCAGGTGATCGAACAGCAGATGAAGGGGATTGACCACCTGACCTATATGTCCTCGACCAGCGATTCGAGCGGCTCGGCCAGCATCACCCTGACATTCGATGCCGGCACCGATCCCGATATCGCCCAGGTCCAGGTGCAGAACAAGCTGTCGCTGGCGACGCCGCTGCTACCGCAGGAAGTCCAGCGTCAGGGCATTTCCGTGTCCAAGAGCTCGTCGAGCTTCCTGATGGTGCTCGGCTTCGTGTCCGAAGACGGCAGCATGAGCGGCAGTGACCTGACCGACTATGTGGTCGCCAACCTCCGTGATCCGATCAGCCGGGTCAACGGGGTCGGTACCGTGCAGGTGTTCGGTTCGCAGTATGCGATGCGCGTCTGGCTGGACCCGAACCGGCTCGACAAGTTCAGGCTGACACCGAGCGACATCGCCACGGCGATCACCGCGCAGAACGCGCAGATCTCCGCCGGCCAGCTCGGCGGCACGCCGTCGATTCCGGGCCAGCAGATCAACGCCACCATTACTGCGCAGACCCGGCTGCAGACGGCCGAGCAGTTCGAGCAGATCCTGCTGCGGGTGCAGCCTGACGGCTCCAAGGTATTGCTGAAGGATGTCGCCCGGGTCGAGATCGGCAGCGAAAGCTACGATACCGTCGCGCGCTTCAACGGCAAGCCGGCGGCCGGCGTGGGCATCCAGCTCGCGACCGGTGCCAATGCGCTGGACACGGCATCGGCCCTCGAAGCCAAGCTGGCCGAACTGCAGCCGTACTTCCCGGCCGGCACCAAGGTCGTGATCCCGTACGACACCACGCCGTTCGTGAAAGTGTCGATCCATGAGGTGATCAAGACGCTGGGCGAAGCCATCGTGCTGGTGTTCCTGGTCATGTACCTGTTCCTGCAGAACTGGCGCGCGACGCTGATTCCGACCATCGCCGTGCCGGTGGTGCTGCTGGGCACCTTCGGCGTGCTGGCGGCGGCCGGATTCTCGATCAACATGCTGACCATGTTCGCCATGGTGCTCGCCATCGGTCTGCTGGTCGACGATGCGATCGTGGTGGTGGAAAACGTCGAGCGGGTGATGAGCGAGGATGGCCTGTCGCCACGCGAGGCAACCCGCAAGTCGATGGGACAGATCACCGGCGCCCTGGTCGGCATCGCCCTGGTGCTGTCGGCCGTGTTCGTGCCGATGGCGTTCTTCGGCGGCTCGACCGGCGTGATCTATCGCCAGTTCTCGATCACCATCGTTTCGGCCATGGTGCTGTCGGTGCTGGTGGCCATGATCCTGACCCCGGCCCTGTGCGCGACGCTGCTGAAACCGGTCCAGAAGGGCCACCACATCGTCGATACCGGCTTCTTCGGCTGGTTCAACCGGGTGTTCGACACCGGCACCCAGCGCTATCAGTCCGGCGTGCGCGGCATTCTCGGCCGCAGCAAGCGTTTCATGCTGATCTACGGTGTGATCATCGCCGTGATGGCGCTGATGTTCATGCGCCTGCCGACCTCGTTCCTGCCAGACGAGGACCAGGGCATCCTGTTCAGCCAGATCCAGCTGCCGGCCGGTGCCACCCAGGAACGTACCCTGGAGGTCATCAAGCAGGTCGAACAGCACTTCATGGTCAAGGAAAAGGACGCGGTCTCGTCAGTGTTCGCCGTCGCCGGCTTCAGCTTCAGCGGCAATGGCCAGAACAACGCGATCGCCTTCGTCAGCCTGAAGGACTGGGACCAGCGTGACGGCAAGACCCAGAGCGTGAAGGCTCTGGCCGGGCGCGCGATGGGTGCGTTCTCGCAGATCAAGGACGCGATGGTGTTCGCCTTCGCCCCGCCGGCCGTGGTCGAGCTGGGCAATGCGACCGGCTTCGACCTGCAACTGCAGGATCGCGGCGGCCTCGGTCACGACAAGCTGATGGAAGCGCGCAACCAGTTGCTCGGCATGGCGGCGAAGAGCCCGGCGCTGGCAGGGGTGCGTCCGAACGGTCAGGAAGATACGCCGCAGCTGCGCATCAACATTGACCAGCAGAAGGCCACCGCGCAGGGGCTGAGCATCGCCGCGATCAACGACACCCTGTCGTCGGCCTGGGGCGGCGCCTACGTCAACGACTTTATCGACCGCGGCCGGGTGAAGAAGGTCTATCTGCAGGCCGATGCCCCGTACCGCATGGTGCCGGAAGACCTGAACAAGTGGTTCGTGCGCAATACCCAGGGCGACATGGTGCCGTTCTCGTCCTTCGCCACCGCAAGCTGGGAATACGGTTCCCCGCGTCTGGAACGCTATAACGGCGTGCCGTCGCTGGAAATCCTCGGCGAACCGGCGCCGGGCAAGAGCTCGGGCGAGGCGATGCAGGAAGTCGAGGACATGATCGCCAAGCTGCCCCCGGGCATCGGCTACGAGTGGACCGGTCTGTCGTTCCAGGAACGCATGACCGGCTCGCAGGCACCGGCGCTGTACGCGATCTCGCTGCTGGTGGTGTTCCTGTGCCTGGCCGCACTGTACGAAAGCTGGTCGATTCCGTTCGCGGTGATGCTGTCCGTGCCGCTCGGCGTGGTCGGTGCGGTGGTTGCCACCAGCGTGACCGGGCTGTCCAACGACGTGTACTTCAAGGTCGGTCTGCTGACCACGATCGGTCTGGCGGCGAAAAACGCCATTCTGATTGTCGAGTTCGCCAAGGAGCTGTACGAAGGCGGCATGGGCCTGATAGACGCCACGCTGGAAGCGGTGCGGATGCGTCTGCGCCCGATCCTGATGACCTCGCTGGCCTTCACGCTTGGCGTGCTGCCGCTGGCAATCAATAACGGTGCCGGTTCCGGCGCGCAGAACGCGATCGGTACCGGCGTGGTCGGCGGCATGATTTCCGCCACCGTACTGGTGATCTTCCTGGTTCCGCTGTTCTTCGTGCTGGTCCGCCATCTGGCCGACCGCAAGCGCACGGCCGCGACGGCAACCGAAGCTACCCCATCCCAAGAGGGTCAATGACATGAAGTACGCCCCCCTCTCCGCACTGGCCGCCGCGCTGCTGCTCAGCGGTTGCATCAGCATGGCGCCGACCTACCACCGGCCGGCCGAGCCGGTGGATGCGGCCTGGCCGCAAGGCCCGGCCTACCCGAAGGAGGCGTCGCCGGCCGACGCCACCCCGGCGGCCGATATCGGCTGGCGCGATTTCTTCGTCGATGAGCGGCTCAAGCGCCTGATCGCGCTGGCGCTGGACAACAACCGCGACCTGCGCGTCGCCGCGCTGAACATCGAGAAGGCGCGTGCGCAGTACCAGATCCAGCGCGCGGACCTGTTCCCGTCGATCAACGCCCAGGGCGCCGGCACCGGCCAGCGCACGCCGGGCAGCCTGAGCACCACCGGCCAGGCGCTGACCACGCGTCAGTATTCCGCCGGACTGGGCTTCAGCGCCTATGAGCTGGACCTGTTCGGCCGGCTGACCAGCCTGAAGAACCAGGCGCTCGAGCAGTACTTCGCCACCGAAGCGGCGCGCAACAGCGCACAGATCAGCCTGGTGGCGGAAGTCGCCAATGCGTGGCTGACCCTGTCGGCTGACCGTGAACGACTGCGGGTCGCCGCTGACACGCTGAAAAGCCAGCAGTCGTCGTACACGCTGATCCAGCGTCGCTTCGAGCTCGGCTCGGCCTCGGCGCTGGACCTGCGTCAGGCGCAGACCAGTGTCGATTCGGCCCGGGTCGATATCGCCGGCTTCACCGCTCAGGTCGCCCAGGACGAGAACGCACTGGCACTGCTGGTCGGCATGCCGGTCCCGCAGGATCTGCTGCCGGTCGAATCGGTCGAACGCGTCGCGGCGGTCACCGACATTCCGGCCGGCCTGCCCTCGACGGTACTGGTCCGGCGTCCGGACGTGCTGCAGGCCGAGTACCAGCTGAAAGCGGCCAATGCCAATATCGGCGCGGCCCGCGCGGCGTTCTTCCCGAGCATCACGCTGACGGCATCCGGCGGTACGGCCAGCAACACCCTGTCCGGCCTGTTCAAGGCCGGATCGGGCGCCTGGTCGTTTGCCCCGCAGATCAATCTGCCGATCTTCTCCGGGGGCCGCAACCTGGCCAATCTGGACGTGGCAAAGACCGAAGAGAAGATCGCCGTCGCCCAGTACGAGAAAGCGATCCAGAGCGCGTTCCGCGAGGTCGCCGATGCGCTGGCCCAGCGCGGCACGGTCAATGATCAGCTCGACGCCCAGTCGTCGCTGGTCACGGCCACGGCCGATGCCTACCGCCTGTCGGGCGCCCGCTACGACAAGGGGGTCGACAGCTATCTGAACGTGCTGGACTCGCAGCGCTCGCTGTACAGCGCCCGTCAGGGCCTGATCACCGTGCGCCTCGCGCAGCTGGCCAACCAGGTCACGCTGTACAAGGTGCTCGGCGGCGGGCTCGGTGAAACCACGAAAGTGGCCGCCAAACCCTGAAACGGTCAGCCATCTGCAGAAAAACGCCACATCCGGTCCGGATGTGGCGTTTTTTCATGGATGGCCGGCAGTCAGTTGTAGACCCGCTGCCGGTAGACGATCAGGCCGACGATCACCGCCATCACCGCCAGCAACTGGTAGTAGTCGAGACAGGACATCAGCATCGACTGGCGATCCACGCTTCGCGCCAGCACACTGAGCGCCATCTGCCCGCCCGGGTCGTGCAGGATGCCATCCAGTTGCTCGACCTGCTGCCGGTACAGCGGGTTGAAGAGGCTGAAATTCTCCGACAGCCGGCTGTAGTGCACCGCGCCGCGCGACTGCAGAAACAGCGTCGCCAGCGTGATGCCGAACGACGATGCCAGCTCGCGGATGACATTCTTGCTCTGGTAGGCATGCGAGAACGTGCGCTCGTCCATGTTCATGAACGCGCCCTGTGCCACCGGACCGATAAACAGCGACATGAAGCCGCCGCCGAGCAGCATGGTGACACCGAACCAGGCCCAGGTCACATCCGGCGAGAAGCGGCTCATCAGCGCCGACGACCCGGCCAGAATCACCAGCCCGCTGAGCATGTAGACGCGGAAACCGGCCTTGATCCGCAGCAGCGTCACGTGCAGCAGGGCGCTGGCCAGACTGCCGATCGACGACAGCGCCGCCAGACCGCCGGTATTCAGGATGGTGAAGCCCAGCCCCTCATGCGCCAGCTTCGGCATGATGAAGCCGTTGGCGTTGACCACCAGATAGCCGAAGAAATAGCACATCATGCCGATCAGGAAGCGGGCCTGGAACAGCGGCCGGTAGTCGATCAGCGGCCGCGCGTGCCCCATCTGCCGGCGGCAGAACCACAGCACGCACAGCGCACCGGCCACCGACAGCGCCAGCAGCCGGCCGGACTCGCTGAAGAAGTCATAGCGTGAGCGCTGCAGCGCATACTGCAGGCCGATCCCGCCGACGACCACCCAGATCAGCCCGCCCCAGTGCGCCTGGCTCTTGTCTTCCGCCGAGCCGACCTCGGTCGGCATGAACCGCCAGCACAGTACGGCGACCAGCGCCAGCACCGGCAGCATGGACCAGAACAGGTCGCGCCACTGGCCATGGTCGAGCAGCCAGCCGGCCAGCAGCGGCGCCAGCGTCGATGCGCCCAGCAGGGCGATGACGAAGGCCAGCAGCGGCCGCAGCCGGCCCGGGCCGGCGACGGTATTGCACATGACCCGGCCGGCACAGAAGAAGGTCGCGCCGCCCGCGCCCTGCAGCACGCGCCCCAGCACGAATTCCGGCACATTGGCGGACAGGGCACAGACTACGGTGCCGATCGCGTACACCAGCAGCGACACCAGCGCAAAGTCGCGGTAGCCCAGCTGCTCGGCCAGCCAGCGATGCTTGAACAGCATCAGGATGGCGGCCACCGAGTAGGCCATGGCGGCGAAACTGAATTCTTCCGGTGCGGCGCCAATGCCGCCGACGATATACGAGGCGGAAAAATTGACCATGCCGTTCTGCAGGAACTCGATGCAGGTCAGGCTGGCGATGAACAACAGGAACAGCGGGCCGGGCAGCGGCTCGCCCGGGGAGGCTGGCTGGGTCATGCGATGGGGGCAATGGGGGAGAAGAGCCCGATTGTAGGAATATCAGCCCAATCACACCAATCGATGCGAAAGATTTACAGTATCGACATGGATAATATTCAACATGCGGACTTCCGCCGGCTGGACCTGAACCTGCTGGTCGCCTTCGACGCGCTGATGCAGGAGCGCAGCGTCAGCCGCGCGGCCGAGCGGCTGTATATCGGCCAGCCGGCCATGAGTCATGCCCTGGCGCGCCTGCGCGAGCTGTTCGGCGACGAGCTGCTGTTCCGCAACGGCGCGGTCATGGAACCGACCTCGCGGGCGCTGGAGCTGGCGGCCCGCATCCGCCCGCTGCTGATGCAGGCCGGCACCCTGACCCAGCAGAGCGCGTTCGATCCGTCGACCCTGAACAGTCACGTTCGCATCTCGATGTCCGACCCGCTGGAAGCCATCCTGCTGCCCGGGCTGATCGCCCGCCTGCGCGAGCAGGCCCGCGGACTGACGCTGTCGGTGCAGCCGTCGTCGGCACCGATGCAGCTGGAACTGCTCGATCGCGGCGAGATTCTGCTTGCGGCCGGTCACTTCCCCGAGCTGCGCGATGTGCATCAGGCCGTGCCGCTGCTTGATGTCCCCTACTACGGCATGTTCAATCCGGCCCTGGTGCCGCTCGGCGAGGCGCCAACACTGGAACAGATCCTGTCCGTGCCGCACATTCACACTGCCTACGGCGGCGACTCGCTGGGGATTTTCGACCGGGCACTGAAGCGCCAGGGCCTGCAGCGGCGCATTGTCGTGCGCAGCGCCAGCCTGCTGTCGATCCCGTTCGTGGTCAGCCAGTCGGCACTGTTCGCCGTGCTGCCGGCCATTGCCACCCGCCCGTTCCTGCACCACCGCGAGTTGCGCATCGTCCCGATTCCGCTCGATGGCCTGGCGCTGGCACTGCATGTTGTCAGCCACCGCCGCAATCAGGCCGACCCGCTGGTCGCCTATCTGGCCGGTCTGATCATAGACAGCGGGCGGGAGCTGTTTCCATCCAGCTGAATCACTGGCTTCTCCACACCAATTTTATTTAGTCAATACTTTATCGGAAAAGATGTAAGAAGCCCGGTTTTTCAAATCAAAGGTCAAGCCGTACGCAGTTTGTCCCTGAAAGTGAAAATTATAGTATCGATAGACATTAAGGGTTTCACTGCTGGGTGGAATTCTCCGTGAATATTTATCTATGGTTCCCACGGCCAGTAACGTCCCATCGGGCTGGCTCAGACAAGGCTGGACCCACTTGCCACCGTTCTTGTCCACATGCGTCATGTATAGCATATTGCCTTCAGCACGATGAAAAATCGTCAATGTGCCATCTTGTGGACTGGCGTTCGGTCTCTGCCACTCGAACAGAAGCACTCCGTCCAGGTAATAGCGCGCCGTATCCTGTTCCACGCCATTCGCGGCAGCACGCAGATAAATCAGGCGCCCACCGGCATCGTACCAGTTAGCCAGCGTCGAGCTGGTCTTCAACCATTTTGCAGTAACGGTCTTGACACCATCCTCCATGCCATAATCAAATGTTTTTATATTATAGCTGCCGTGGAGAACAAACTGCTGCTTGCTGACATGTCCTTCGTTATCATTAGTAAAAGCAACGGCATCCGGAAAATAGCTTGTAACAGTCTGACTATTATTGCCAATCTGTAACAACTGGTTGTTGGCATTGTAGCGATAAACAGCATGATTGTAACCATCACTTGTTTCGCTATTGATCTGCGATATATTCCCGGCATGGTCATACAGGAATGACTGGGAAGCAATGGAATTACCGAATTGATCCTAGCAAACCAGGTTTCCCGTCCGGTGCCAGCTGGCAAGTTGTGCGCGATCATTATATGCAAACGAATCCACCCAGCGGGTTCCCCCTCCTCCCAGGCTGGAAGTATACTTCGCCTGCAGCAACAAACCATGGTGGTCATAATTCATGGAAACCGCCATAATCCGCCAGAGCTTGCCGGCTACCGTACCTGCACTGCCCTGCCTCGGTGGAGGCCCCAGCTTCCATTCGGTATGGTTTGTCCTGTTATAATTCCCGTACCCATAATTAATGTCCATGGGTATCCGTTCCAAACCCGGCGAAACGATTCGTGCAGAAGAACCGCGGATATTTCTGATATTTCCATTTATTTCATCACGCATGATAGTTGCTTCGCACAGCAATGCGCCATGCATCGACCAGCTCATCTTCCGTGTCAGCCCCTGCGAGTCATACAGACAGTCGATAACAATCGTGTGTGCCGGCGGCGTCACAGGAAAAGAGAACAATGCCCGCAGCAGCAGGCCTTGCACGGAGCGAGGGGTCTGGACGGAATAGGATCCGAATGCCAGACCGGCCCATCCACCACTGCTGCCGTTCTCGTTGTTGAACTCATCATAGGAAAACGTATGCGTATACTGGTCAGCGCGATGACTTTTCAGCAAGCGGGTACGAATATCATACTCATAAATCCTTGATGCCGATTCCGTACCATCGGCATTGCTGACATCCCGTCTTGTAACATTATCAAGGACGGCATCGTATTGATAGGCCCAGGTTCTTCCGTTGGAAATCTTCACCGTTGACGGGCGAGAAAACATGGCTGAACCAGCATAGTCATATGAGGTACTGACCCCATCCACAATTGAGGATTTCTGCCGTCCCAACCCGTCAAATTCTCGAGTTCCGATCACTTTTTCGTCGATGGCAATCATGCATACTGACTCATCCAGTAAATGAGGGGCGTAAGTCATCGTCTGCCGCCCGCTCGATGACCCTGTTCTGGCCACGGGGCGATCAAATGCGTCATATTCAAAAGATTCGGTTTCCCGGGCTGTTTTGGCATGACGGATCAAGCGTAAAAAAGCATCATAGAACAGGGTTTCGGTCACATCCGCCATCTCCTTGCTGGCTGGACTGCAGATTTCCCGCTTGCTTAGCTCGCCATGGGCATCAAAACAGGTCAGGGTTTTGACGTCACCAGGCTGATGAACCTGCTCAATGGAAAATGTCCCGTCTTCCATTTGAAAAAACTGATAGTCGTCAGAAGAACACCCCGGTTTTTTCATACTAACCAATTCATCATAGACATTATAGTCCGACAGGGTTGTTTTCGAAAAAACCTGCTCTCCTGCATAGTCATATTGCGTTTCTTGTATCAGCTGACCAATTTCGTTATAGATAAAACCGGCCATCAAATAATCCAGCGCCTTTCCATCCCGAATGATATTCACTTCTTTTTTAACCACATGACCGGATCCATCCCGGACAAGGGTTTCACTGAAAGCATCTGTTGTACTCCTGGTGACCTGCTTGCCGGATTGCCACTGATACGTGACATGCACGGTATAACCGTACGGTCGCCCCGGCGCATAAACGGTCCTGATGGTACGCCCGATCTCATCATAGCCATACTCGGTGATCACACCATTTTCATTAACAGCTGACTGAACAAGCCCCGTGGTGTACGCACGCGTCACCACTTCACTTTTGGTCACTTGATCCCAGCCGACAATTTTTTTGGTGACAGACAGCTGTCTGGTATTTTCGTTTCGCTGGTAAATAAAATAAAATATCGTTGAAAAATAATCATCAGTCGTCAATGATTTGATACTGGATATTTTTTTTAATGGTGCACCATAGCTACCATAAGTATGGCTGACCATCGACTGTGCCACGAAAGTGGCCGTACTTTCATTTTGCAGTGCAAACTGTTCGGTTTTCACCATGACCAATGAAGTCGCAGCAATGGATTGATAAGTGTAGCCAAAAATTTTTCTGGGATAATCACCAGATCCATTGCCTGAAGATATAATCCTTGTTTTAATATAATTGACAAATCCATTTGGATCAGCAGGGCACAACACTTCCCCGTCGCCATTCTTCTCACCCATCACGTCATAATATTCATACCACTCTTTCATTCCATTTTCATCAGTGAATTGAACGAGATTGGCAAATTGATCATATTGACAGGATGTCAGCCGTGAAACGTTACAAGGTGTTCCGGCACGATCACTGCCGGTGCTCACATGGACATTCAAAACAGACAGCATGAAAGTCGATGATTGCGCATCAATACCCTTTCCAGGAACCAATGCATATCCGTATGTGCTGTATTTTCTGCGCGCGGCGCCATCTTCCCTGCCTGGACGAGGAAAACATTTCACAAGCAGATAGAATTTATTATAATGAAACTCGGTAATCTTGGCCGGCAGAGCCGCATTCCCGATTTTCTCGGTTACTATATACGTATAGTCATCCGGTCGGGATTCCAGATTGTCGGCATCAGAAATCCATGCCGGGCCGTCAGCCCCCCCCAGGTAATTCTTTTTTCCATATTCATACGCAAAGTGTACCGCATGCTCTGCTGACTGACGGGAATCAATGAAATCAACAGCCCGGACATCCTGTTTCAGCCCCGATGGCTTTGGCAGGCTTTTATAAGAAATGATATCCTGTTGAACATAATTAACCCAGGCATCCCATTTTATTATTTCCAGATAACTGTCGTTATGAATCGCATACTTCATGCGGCACAGTGATGGCCCTGAGCGAATGGCGACGCCAGTCAGCTGTTCAACACCACTGCTATCGCAGGTAAAGTCCAGCAGCGAGTCCACAACCGATACAGTATGAGTTTTCCCTGTCGCTGTCGTCGCAATTGTTGTCGTAACAAGATTTACGCCTCCATCATCACTGATCACAAACGAAGAATCACTGTTCCAGGCCAGATTGAGACCGAGACCATTGGGCAGTTCAACCCGGGTCGTTCTCCCGTTTTCTATTGTTTCAATGATGCCTTCTTTGCCTACCAGCTGGTATTTATCAGGATTTGCAGAGATTTGTTTGAAATCAAATGTCAATGTCCGCTTGTATTTCAATGTCGCGATGCCATCCTGATCTTCAATCAACTGATAGCGCGCCCCGTTGGAGAGGACCAGTGTCTGAATGGCGTTATTATTTTCATCAACCTCGGCATCGATATGAGAAAGATTAAATTCCCAGCCAACACCAAATCCATAATTCAATGCATTGAACTGGTTGAAGCGAAGGGCTAGCGAGATTTCAGGCCCCTGCAATTTATTACCTGATACGCTGGCCACCGGGATATGGCGAAGATACATTCCACTACATGGATCAATGCCATTTTTCGTCCAGTCCATCAGGCTGAAAATATTGGAATAGAACAGCATACCCCCCCTACCTGATATAGTATTCTGACCGGCGTTGGCTGGTTAAATAATGATATTAAAATTTTGCATCGACATGACAGAATTTGCATGCGAGGAATTCTGAAAACTGGACGGGGCCGTAAAAAACACATGTTCTAGCGTAGATGACGAACGCAATGAGCTGCCCAATGACCCCCCTTCGCGCAACTGCTGCAGAGATGACATGCCGCTATGGTTTCGTGCTTCCATCAAAAACCAGTTTGATGCCGACTTTGAACCGGCCAGCCCAACCAGGGATTCTGGATTTGAAGCCGTGCGTGTCATCCCTGAAAATCCGCTCATGCCGGAAGAGACAGACCGCCTGGACGAGGTCAACGTACTGCGGCCGCTTTGTGCGGCGAGTGCTTTGGCAACGGTCCTCGCAGTTATTGCCCCCCGTAGTGCAGCCAATTGGCCCAGGACGAGAAATACTACGGACACAATATAAAAGCCGTTGGCAACCCTTATCAGGGTTGCGGACAATGCAGGATTATCATCCTGGGCGAGCGCACCCACAATTTGCAGTACTCCCCCTGACAGCATCAACGCGCCAGAGAGGATTGCAGACCAGAGGACAATTCCGGCCCCCCCGGCAAAGAGCAATATGGTAAACCCCAGAAAAACCATCAGCAAATTACCCAGGCCCAATATCAAATTTTGCCTCACATCAATGTTACTGATATCTGCGTAGCCTGACGGATCGCTTCGGTTGACAGGATCTCCCGAGCAGAATCCATATGGATTGACACCGCCTATTGAAAAAGGGCTGAAAATGTCCTGACTCAGGAAACGCCCATATGCCGGATCGTAGCACCGTACACCATGACCAAGAAGATATAGCTGACAGTGGGGCCCTACCCAGACAATCCGTTCTCCATGCATGCCGATGCAAGGCGGAACGCTGTCGGCCTTGACCCCGCTGGATGCTTTCTCTTCCTGAGTGGCGATCCGGTCAGGCTTTTTCCTCTGCGGCGGGCGGGAAAAACGAAAAGGAGGCATCATGTTTCTCCTGGAAAAATATTGGCTGCACCCCTGACTGTGCAAAAAAGCATTGCGTCAAAAATGCATCAGCCCACCCAGCTTTGCATCAAAGAACAGAAGATCAAATCCCCTTGCCGGATCAAATCGGCGGATGCCATACAGAGAACTGGTTCCGAGCGCAATGACTTCTCTGTTCAGCCTTCTCGCCAGGAGTGCAGCATTTGCGTGGGCCCCGTTCTTTGCTGCATGGCAGGACATCAGATAAAGTGGCGTACGGCTTGAGCTCAAACGATAAACCTCCATTCTGGCCAATTCATTAGCCCAGACATTGACCGGCATATACTCCCCACTATATCCCTGCAGAATGCCTGGTCTGCCATGCGTCGCCACCAGAGAACCTTGTTTAAAATCTGTGGCAAACAGAAAATCTATTGCTGGCTTATCACTGGATTTTGGACTGAAATTATTTTTGATATAGCCGCTTGCCACTCCCTTGAGATAATGTCCCCTCAGCTTGGCATAGCTTGCTGCCAGCGGCATGGGCAGCCCCAGCAGAATGGAGGCAATGCTCAGCCCCAGCGTAGTCCACCCCAGTGCACGCGACAGCACTGGATCAACCTCCTTCACAAGGATGGATACAATTCCATATACCCCGGCTGTCACGCCCAGCGCCAATGAGCTGACCGCAAGAAACAGTCCGACAGGCAATAACGAAATTGAAAATACGCCAAAGGTGGCCAGACTCAGAACAATACCCAGAACAGCGAGTGCAATACCAAACCAGTCCGCAGCTGAGACATAGCCGGATGGATCACTTCGATTGACGGGATCGCCCAGGCAATAGGCATAGGAATTGGTGCCAGCAATGGAAAATGGGCTGAATGGATCCTGGCTCAGAAAGCGCCCGCACTCTGGATCATAGCTGCGGGCACCATTACCAAGAAAATACAGCTGGCAGCGCTGTCCCACCCAGGTTATTCGCTCGCCGTGCAAGCCCACAGATGTCGTCAGGGCACCTCGAACCGGCGCAGTGCCCTGCCTTGCCTGCGGCAGCAACCGGCCGCCTGAAGTCGGATTGGTAGAGGCAGAAGGCATGATATTTCCATGCTGGAACCGTCAGCACATGATCAGACCAGGCTCGCAAAGAGTGACAGGAAAGTGTGCATGCGATTTTTAATAAGGAAAATCAGAAAACACGCAGCCCGGAAAGAAAGCTGGTGGCACTGTGCAGTGATTACTCTTCTGCTTTATAGGTGAGTTCAACCTGTGGCAGGGGCCAGCCGACGAATGGGGAGCCCGTTACTGAAACGGGCCCCCCCCCTTTATACCGTCAGCCCCGACTCGACTGCAGTAGCCAGCTTCGCCACATCTTCTTCAGTGATCTGCCAGTGGGTCACGAAACGCATCATCCCGTGTTCCGGCGGATTGGCCCTGATCCCGTGCGCCGTCAGTGCCGCCATCAGCGCCACGGTGTCGACTTCGGGGGCGAGGCGGCACCAGACCATATTGATATCGAGCTGACCGCGCATGACCGAAATACCTGGCAGGGCATCGAGCCGGGCCGCCAGGCGGCGGGCGTTCGCGTGGTCCTGGTCGAGTCGCTGCGTCATGCTGTCCAGCGCAATCAGCCCGGCGGCGGCCAGGATGCCGACCTGACGCAGCCCGCCGCCCATCAGCTTGCGCTTGCGTCGCGCGGCAGTGATGAAATCGCGCGAGCCGGCCAGCATCGAGCCGACCGGCGCCGCCAGCCCCTTGGACAGACAGATCATGACCGAATCGGCATGGGCGGCGACCCGGGCCGCATCGACCCCGAGCGCCGTGGCCGCATTGAACAGCCGCGCGCCGTCCAGATGCACCGGCACGCCGAGGGCATGGGCGTGGGCCGCGATGGCGGCCATATTGTCCAGCGGGATGACGCGTCCGTTCGAGTGGGCGTTTTCCAGACAGACCAGCCCGGTTTTCGGCTCGTGGATATCGTCGGTGCAGCGGAGGCGCGCGGCGACCGCCGCCGGATCGAGTACCCCCTGATCGCTGGCTAGCGTGCGCAGGTTGACACCGGCAATGACCGCGGCAGCGCCGCCCTCGTGCCAGACGATATGGCAGTCATCGCCGAGCACGACTTCGTCGCCGCGCCGGCAGTGGGTGAACAGCGCCAGCTGGTTGCCGAAGGTGCCGGACGGCACGAACAGCGCCGCCTCCTTGCCCAGCCGGGCCGCGACGCGCGACTCCAGCTCGATCACGGTCGGGTCGTCGCCATAGACGTCGTCGCCGACCTCGGCGCGCGCCATCGCGTCGCGCATGGCAGGGGTGGGATGGGTCACGGTGTCACTGCGTACGTCGATCCAGCGCATGGCAATCGGCCTCTTCGGTCAGGAAAGGCATCAGACTAGCATGCGGCCCGGCACCGATCAGCCCGCAGGCCGGACGACATCTCCCTCCCGCGCGCCGGGTCCCCCGGCCATCGTCGTCTCAGGCCGGGCTGTCGGTCCGCCGGTCTGCGAACGGCGGCAGGCGCCGGCTGATGGCAAAGCTGATGCCGGCGATCAGTACGCAGCCGGCAAAGGCAAGATGGATGCCACTGACCAGCCCGAGTCGCGCCTGTTCGACCAGTGTGGCGGCATCGAACCCGCCCGCATGCGACAGCGCAGACAGCGTCTGCAGGTCCTGGGCCCGCACCAGCAGTTGCGGGCTGTCGAACAGCTGCGTCACGCGCGCATCGGTGACCCCGCTGCCGGCCAGTGCCGCCCCGATCTCATGCCCGTAGCGCACATTGACCAGCATCCCGGCCAGGCTGGCGCCAAACATGCTGCCCAGCGTGCGGTTGGTCTGGATCAGCGCCGAGGCAATGCCGGTATCCTGCCGCGTCACGGCCGACTGGACCTGCAGCGTCAGGTTCGGCAGCTGAAAGCCCAGACTCAGCCCGCACAGGCCGAATACCAGCGCCAGCCATGCGACCGGCGAGTCATGCTCGAGCGTCACCAGCAGCGCGCAACCGGCCATCAGACCGAGCAACCCCCACGAAATCAGTTTTTCCGGATGCGCCAGCCGCGGCATCAGCCGGCCGTTGATGATGCTGCCGATGGTCACGCACACCAGCAGCGGCGTGACCAGCAGACCGGCCATTTTCGGCGAGAAGCCAAAGCCGCCCTGCAGCAGCAGTGGGGCATAGAACACCAGCACGAACATCGCCAGCCCGGTCAGCGCGCTGATCACGCACAACTGGCGCACGGCCGGGGTGGAGAACAGGTGAGCGGGAATCACCGGCGCACGGCTGCGACGCTGGTGGCGGACGAAGACCGTGCACAGCACGATGGCCGCAACCACGATGGCCCAGTACAGCGGGTTGCCGAAGCCCAGCGTCGCCCCCTGCTCCGAGGCCAGCAGCAGCCCGCACATCGACAGTGTCAGCAGCAACGCACCGCCCCAGTCGATACCGGCATCGTCAGCACGCCGATGGACGATATGCGGCAGAAAGATCCACACCACGGGCAGCGCCAGCAGCGCGACCGGCAGGTTCACGTAGAACACGCTGCGCCAGCCAAGGTGCTCGGTCAGCCAGCCGCCCAGTACCGGCCCCATTGCCGTGGCAATGCCGAAGCTCGCCGACAGCATGGCCTGCCAGCACACCCGCTCCAGCGGCTCGGGAAACAGGTCGCTGACGCAGGCGAAGGCGGTACCGGCCAGCATGCCGCCGCCAATCCCCTGCAAGCCACGCGCCAGCACCAGCTGCAGCATGCTGTCGGCCATGCCGCACAGTGCGGAAGCCAGGGTGAACAGCACGATCGCTGCCAGCACCAGCCCCTTGCGGCCGTGCAGGTCGCCCAGCCGGCCGGCAATCGGAATCATCACTGCCGTGGTCAGCAGATAGGCAGACGCCACCCACTGGTACAGGGCGAAGCCCTGCAGCTCGGCCACCACGCGCGGCAGGGCGGTGCCGACCACGGTCTGGTCGAGTGCAATCAGCAACATGACCAGGCAGATACCCAGCATGGCCGCTACCGACTGCGAGCGGCTGCGCACCGGACTGGCACTCATGATTCACCTCGTGCCGCCTGGCCGGTTTCGAATACCTGCTGCAGGATATCGAGCGCATCGTGAACGGTGTCGCGCGCCGTCGGCGGCACGCGATCGAGCAGGGCGCCGGCATGACGGTCGAGCTCGGCATTGATCCGCGCCGCCTGCTCCTGGCCGGCCGGGGTCAGCGTCAGCAGCACGCCACGGCGGTCGGTCTCGCTCGGCTGGCGTTCGACCCAGCCCTGGGCCACCAGCCGGTCCACCGCCCGGCTGATCCAGCTTTTTTCCCACGCGCCAATCCGGCACAGCGCCGCCTGCGAAATCGGCCCATGGCGATACAGCCACGACAGCATGCGGCTCTGCGCCGGCTGGCCGAACGTCGACAACGCCTGTTTCTGTTCATTGATGAAAAAACGCATGACATTGCGCAACTGGGCAATCTGCCTGTCGTCAGCCATCCGGCTTCTCCCGACGGAACCAAGAATGACTGCAATGTAGCCGTAAAAGTTGTCTTTAGCAACAATAACGCCAGTAATCGATGCCACGACGCCGACGGGCGGCGCGTATAATTGCCGGATTCTCACCGCCGATGCCGCCATGACCCCCGCCCTTCCCCACGACGAATTTTTCATGCGCCAGGCGCTTGAACTGGCGATGGAAGCGGCTGCACGGGGCGAAGTGCCGGTCGGCGCCGTCGTAGTGCTCGACGGCAAGGTGATCGGTCGCGGCTCCAACGCGCCGATCGGCAACAGCGACCCGACCGCACACGCCGAAATCGTCGCCCTGCGCGCGGCCGGCGAGCGGCTGGGCAACTACCGCCTGCCCGGCGCCGAGCTGTACGTGACGCTGGAACCGTGCGTGATGTGCACCGGCGCGATCCAGCATGCGCGGATCGCGCGGGTGATTTTCGGTGCCCGCGACCCGAAAACCGGCGCGGCCGGCAGCGTGGTCGACCTGTTTGCCGAACCCCTGCTGAACCACCATGCGGACGTCACCAGCGGCGTACTGGCCCAGACCTGCGCCGACATGCTGTCCGATTTTTTCCGTTCCCGGCGCGCGGCCCAGAAGGCGGCGCGGAGTGCCCATGCAGATTCGCATTGTTCTTGCCGACCAGACCCTGACCTTGCTTGACGACGCGGGCGCACTGGTGCGCCGCTATCCGGTCTCCACCGCTGCGCGCGGCGCCGGCGAGCAGTCCGGCAGCTTCCAGACCCCGCGCGGCCGCCACCTGATCCGCGCCCGGATCGGCGCCGGCCAGCCGGCAGGCGCCGTGTTCAGGGCGCGCCGACCGACCGGGGAGATCTGCGATGCCGCCAGTTATGCCGCCAATCCGGACCGCGACTGGATCCTGACCCGCATCCTGTGGCTGTCCGGCTGCGAACCGGGTCGCAACCGGCTCGGCAAGGTCGACACCATGCGCCGCTATGTCTATATCCACGGAACCCCCGACGAGGTCGATATCGGCAAGCCGGGCTCGCACGGCTGCGTGCGCATGCGCAACCATGACCTGATCGACCTGTTCGACCGCGTACCGGTCGGCACACCGGTGGAAATCATCGAATGAATGCCGGTCTGCCGCTGGCTGCCGCCCTGCTCCTGGCCGCCGCCCTCGCCCAGGCGGCACCGGCCGATTTTGTCGATGCACAGCAACGCGTACCGTTGCTGGCTCACGCGACCAATCCGCGCAGCCCGGACAAACCGTGGCTGCGGGTTGACGTCGCCGGCCAGTGGCTGACCCTGTACGACGCCGACGGTACGCCGCGTCGCCACTACCGTGTCTCCACGGCCAGCAATGGCGTGGGCGAAACCGAAGGCAGTTACCAGACGCCGCGCGGCTGGCACGTGGTCTGCGACAAGATCGGCGACGACGCACCGGCGGACACCATCATCTATCGCCAGCAGGTCACCGACTGGCGCTACACACCGGCGCTGCATGCACAGTATCCGGACAAGGACTGGATCCTGACCCGCATCCTGTGGCTGTGCGGCGTCGAACCGGGCCGCAATCAGGGGGAGCGCGACGACGGCACCGTGGTCGACAGCTACCGCCGCTTCATCTACATCCATGGTGCCGGCGATCATGTACCGTGGGGAACGCCAAGCTCGAAAGGCTGCGTGCGCATGTCCAGCCCGGACGTGATCGACCTGTACCGCATCGCCCGCCCCGGCCTGGAAGTCCTGATCGATGCCCCGCACGACCCGGCGCCCCTGTCCGCTGGCGCGCCTTCTTCCGACCCGCTGCACCAGGACCCCTGACAATGGAATTGTCCCTGACCACCCCGGCACTGCTGTTCCCGGCCCTGTCCCTGCTGCTGCTCGCCTACACCAACCGCTTTCTGAGCCTGTCGGCGGTGATCCGCAACCTGTACGACCGTCACCGGGAAAAGCCCGATCCGCGCCACCTGCGCCAGCTCGACAACCTGCGCCGCCGCGTCGAACTGATCCGGCAGATGCAGACCGCCGGCACGCTGAGCATTCTGCTGACCTCGGTCAGCATGACCTTCCTGTTCTTCGGCCTGCACCTGGCCGGCCTGATCGCCTTCGGCATCTCGCTGGTGCTGATGTGCGTCTCGCTGGCGCTGTCGGTCATGGAACTGGCGATTTCCGGCGATGCGCTGACCATCCTGCTCGCCGACCTCGAACAGATCAGCGGCGAGGACAAACCGAAACCGCGCCGCTGGCTGCGCCGGCCGTAGGAACGGCCCCCCGGTCTTATTCCTTGCGTGCAGCCCCCAGCCGGGTTTGCGAAAAACGGTTTACCTGCGTCCTGAAATGCCGATAGGAGTCCAGCCCTTTCACAGGGCCATTCGGGTCAAGATCAAAGGTCAGCCGTGCCCGCATGTCAGCAAAACGCCCCTTGAATTTTTTCAGCCGGCTGCCTTGTGTCTGGCTGGCCTCGCAAAGCGCCTCACACAGCAACTGCTTGCTGTCCCGGACTTTCTCCAGTCTTGAAATACCGGGGATACACTCAAGGCTTCCCTTGTAGCCACTATTGCCAGCAACTCTCTTGATGGCTTCCGCATCTGCCAGCAACCAGGTTTCCAGCATCGTAACCGGGATAACAGGGATAATCCGTTCAGCCGCCAAGATACCGAGCGCGGCACGCCATACTTCCTGCTCACGAGTCTCAACACCGACATTATCAGCATCACGGTGAACAAATATCACATCACTATTCGGATAGTGCCTTGCCAATGCCATAAGTTTTTCTCTGACAGAACGACCAACAGCGGGGCTGAACAGGCTGAGATCGGGTGCTTCACCACGCACCTCAGTGAAACCTTCTTCAATTAATACGCTTCCAATATGTTCAACCAGACGCAGATCGGAGCTGCCCTCTCCGGTAAGAATGAAGCTTAATTTCATATTTTCGCCCCTGTATTCAGTGTTCGAAATCCATCGATATCTGGCTGTCAGGCGGAAGCGCCAGGTACGCAATAATGGATCCCTTGTCTATGCATTCCTCCCCTGATTTGCAGCGCCAGCTTTCTCGCAAGCTTTTACAACGGATAGTGGATGCAGGCTTGCCATCCGGCCCCCTTACCTTGACCGCATCGGCATAAATCAGGTCATCCGGCGTTTCCAGTTTGACCAGGACCGGAGAGTGTGTGGCGATAAGAATCTGCCGCATGGGGTTGTCTTCGCCCGCAGCCAGATCGGGGTCAACCGCCAACTCTTTCAACAGTGCCAGCATTGCGCTCATTTTGGCCGGATGAATACCGTTTTCAGGCTCCTCAAAGCAAAGCAGCCCACTGAAATCCGGGTCTTCTGCCATGATGCACAGGGCCAGAAAACGCAGCGTGCCATCGGAAAGAGCACGAGCGGGCAGGAATGCGCCGGCTCGTTCCTTGACCTCCAGCGTCAGCAATTGCCTTACCGGATCCATATCCACCCGGACATCGGAGGTTGGCACAATCTCCGACAGCCTGCTGGCAATACGGGAATATACGTTTTCGTCTCGCCGATGCAGCTTGTACAGCGCCGCCGCCAGTTTGCCGCCATCGGCACCGACACTACCGTTCTCGTGGATTTTGTTCGAGCGGCGCATTGCACTGGGTTCCAGCGACAGAAACCGCCACGACTGCATCTCTCGGCGAGCCGCGAGGATCGTTGGCCAGACAGCACTATTGGTATTGGCAATCACTGTTTTCGGAATATGGCGTGCAGGGATTTTTTGTGGCTGACCACTACTGCCACCATCCTGGTGCAAATGAATCTCGATGATTCCATCATCCATCACCTGCGTTGAAATATAGCCTGCACCTTTTCGCTTGTTGACCACGGCCTGATCGCGAAACCGGGTAGCGCTCAATGGGAAGTGCAGGTGATTTACCGCTTCACCCTTGTTGATATAGCTCAGCGTCTCGCGGGCAAGATAAAGGCCAAAGGAGCCATTTGCCTCCTCCTGCAAGTCTCTGGCGAGCTCTACTTCATAGCGGAGAAAGGTAGAAGTCGCAATGGCCTTTCTTCCGAAGTCATCGATGATATCCAGCGGCACAAGCATCTCTGCTGCTAATACCAGGCGCTCTGCCCGGTAATCTCCATTGGTCCAGAAAATATCCAGAGGATCGGTCGACTCGGAGTCCCGTACCGCCAATGCGGCCTCAACAATAGATTTATCACTTAATAGGGAAAGGAACTTTATGGCATCGAAAATATTCGATTTTCCCACCCCGTTCAGCCCGGCGATACAATTGAATGGCCCCAGGGATACGGAAAAATCCAGAAGATTTTTGAAGCCATGGGCTTCGAGCTTGGTGAGCATGAGCGTTCTCTGTCATCGAACTGATGGTCAGAACTGTAACAGAGTCTGCCAGTCATGACGGCTGCAGCAGGAAGGTGCAAATGGGGACATGTGGCATCAACCACACAAAAAAAGGCACCGTCCGAAGACGGTGCGAACCCATGGAGGAATGCCGATGAGGACATTACCGGTGTGGGCTACCTGCCCACCGAGGTTTGACTAGGGCTGACGCGAGGGTAACGCGGGCTTTTCGTCGAAAATCGTTTGCTGCGCCGGTGTCAGCTGGGTGTACAGCGCGGTGACAACCGGTTTCATGGCTTCGAGGTGCCTGACCTGCGTGCGGGCCATTTCAATATGGCGTTCGACACGTTCAGGCGCGGTGGCCGGCGGGTGACGGCGGTTCGCTTCAGCGAGTTCGCGCATCTGGCGCTGCTGCTGCTCACGGAGCGCGCGGTAACGTTGCCAGGCCGGCTCCTGCTTCCCGGTGAGCTCGAGTCTGGACTGGAGCGTTTCAAGTTGCCGTTCCCCCTCTTCCATCGACAATGGGCCGGCCCGCATGACTTGTGCTGCCGGCGGGACGCCGTCGGTCACTGGCGCGGCGACGACAGCGCCCGAAAAAAGAGACACTCCCAGCAGCATGGCGGACGCCGTAGCGCGTACAGGTGTTCGCATGGCGTGTTCTCCGTTTCTTGGTGAATTATCAGGAGACCCCGGTGGGGAAGTGAAATTCATCATAGGCGGTCCTGGTAACGATCATGTGTCCGCCCGGCGCCAATTGTTAACAAACATTGCGTTCTCCCCAGTCTCGCTGGGCAAGCGGGTGGACATCCTGTGGATATCTGGCCACGACACTGATCAAGTCTTTATTTTTAAACGATATCCGTGAAATTGCTCATTTTTTCAGCTAAACGGCCATCAACAGGCCACAATAAAAAACGGGCCCTTTCCAGGACCCGTTTTTTACTGGCGGATGTTCAGTGCCCTATCGGCCTCACCGTCACGTCAACGTGTGCAGGCGCCCCCTGCGTCAGCACCGGATACGCATCGGCAGTCAGCATCAGCAGCCGGCCGTCACGGTCGGTAATGCGGGCCGACACCTGATAACGGGCGTGCCTGCTCACCTTGTCCGCATCCGTGCACAGCTCGAAGGCGTGCGGCAGTGTGCGTTCGCCGCCCAGTCCGGTGTACTGCTCGGCCAGCACGGTCGCCGGCGCATCGGCCAGCGACGTGTCCAGCAGCTGGACGCGCAGCAGCGCACCCGGCGGCAGGGCAGCAGCGCCGGCGGGCAGCAGCACCCTGCCGCTCACCGTGACCTGGGCCGGAGCGACAGCAGCAGGCCGCGCCAGCGGCGGCGCGGCGCAGGCGGCAAGCCCGGCCGCCATCACCAGCGCCAGCACAACCGGGCGGATTCTGCTCAACGTGCCGGTTCCAGCATCACGCCATTGCCCTTGTCCGGCGTCCATTGCCCTTCGACCCGCCAGCTGTCGGCCGGGTCCTGCAGGCGCACGTACCAGTGCTTGGATGCCACCGTCAGCTTGACCTCACCGATATAGCTGCCCGCTCCCTCGCGCTTCAGCGTTGCGGTCACGTCATGACCGGCGATGGTCGGATGCTGGAATGACAGCGTCAGCGTGTCCGGCAGCGGCTGGCTGCCCTGCTGGCGCAGCAGCACGCGCACCGCACCGCCCTGATCGGCAAACAGCATCTGCGCGCTCAGTCCGCGCTGTGCGGCGGCGGCATCGCGCCCGAGGTCCTCGTTGATCTCGTTGCCGCGCTTGTAGTAGTCGTCGTTGACCAGCGGATCATTGGTCTGGACGGCAATCACCAGCGTCGCAATCCCGGCAACGACCACGATGGCCGGTCCGAGCATCAGCAGCCACGGCCAGCGCTGCTTGTACCACGGGGGGGTCAGGGTGGTGCTCATGCGGATTCTCCGTTTGCAGTCGGCCGGGCTCACGCCCGGCCATGGATCATTGTCATTCGCCGATGAAGCTCGACTTTTCCGACAGCGAGATGCTGCCGCCGTCGACCGAGGTCGCGGTGAAGTGGATCGGATGGCTGCCGCTGGTCGCCGCTTCCGGGTCCACCTGTGCATGCACGGTAATCACTTCGTTGCCGGTCGGCCCGATCGTGACCACCGGGGTGTCGGTCACCAGCTTGATGCCTTCCAGCCCGTTGACGCCCAGCCGGACCTGCTGCGGCTTCTCGGACAGGTTGATCAGACGCAGGTTGTAGGTATTCTCCAGCATCCCTTCATCGGTTTCACGCACCAGCGACGCACGGTCGCGAACGATGTCGAGCCGCATCGGCTGGCGCATGACCAGCGAGGTCATCGCCACCCCGAGCACGGTCAGCAGCACCACGGCGTACATGACCACGCGCGGCCGCTTGAGCCGGGTCAGGATCGCACTTTCCGGATACTTCTTCTCCAGCGCGCTCTCGGTGGTGTAGCGGATCAGCCCGCGCGGATAGCCCATCTTGTCCATCACGTCGTCGCAGGCATCGATACAGGCAGCGCAACCGATGCACTCGTACTGCAGCCCGTCGCGGATATCGATGCCGGTCGGACAGACCTGGACGCAGATGCCGCAGTTCACGCAGTCGCCCTTGCCGGCCGCGTGGGCATCGACGCCCTTCTTGCGTGCGCCGCGCGGTTCGCCACGTTCGGCGTCATAGGAAATGATCAGCGTATCGGCATCGAACATCACACTCTGGAAGCGGGCGTACGGGCACATGTACTTGCAGACCTGTTCGCGCAGCATGCCGGCAAACAGATAGGTGGCGCCGGCATAGAAGAACACCCAGAACGCTTCCCAGCCCGCCACGTTCAGCGACACCAGATCGCCGAACACGCTGCGGATCGGCAGGAAATAGCCGACCAGGGTAATGCCCGACAGCAGCGACACGGCAATCCACAGCGCATGCTTGACCGTTTTCTTGCCGATCTTGGTCGCAGTCAGCGGGCCCTTGTCGAGCTTGATCCGCTTGTTGCGATCGCCTTCGACCAGGTTCTCGATCCACATCATGATTTCGGTGTAGACCGTCTGCGGACAGGCATAGCCGCACCACAGCCGCCCGGCGATGGTGGTCCAGACAAACAGGCCGAATGCACAGCTGATCAGCAGCGCGGCCAGATAGATGAAGTCCTGCGGGAACAGCGTCAGACCGAACAGATAGAACTTGCGGTTCATCAGGTCGAACAGCACGGCCGGCCGATCGTTCCAGGTCAGCCACGGCAGACCGAAATACACCAGCTGGGTCAGCACGACCAGCGCGATGCGCCAGTTGGCGAACACGCCCCAGGCCTGGCGCGCATAGATCTTCTTGTGGCTTTCGTACAGCGAGATCGGCTGGATCTCGACCACTTTTCTGGGTTTGTTGTCGGGGTCTTGCTGCTGCGGGTCACTCATTTCGGCAGTTCCCTTTACGGAGGATTCGACGGAAACCGCGCAAGCGGTCTCGATCCAGTCCTCCCGATGATGCGCATTACACATTACAGGAGACGGAAACGATCACGGCACCGGCCGGACCGCTTCCACAAGCGTCACTGCCCGCACGGGGCGGGCAGCGATTCACACTTACAGCGTACCGTCAGACGACCAGTTTACTGCTGGGCGGCTGCTTTGGCAGGCTTGTTCGACAGGCCCCAGACATAGGAGGCCAGCAGGTGCACCTTGCCGTCGCCGAGGAAGTCCTTCCACGCCGGCATCTGGTTGCTGCGACCATTGGTAATGGTCTCGACGATGGTCTTTTCGGTACCACCGTACAGCCAGATATTGTCGGTCAGGTTCGGCGCGCCGATATCCTTGTTGCCCTTGCCGTCCGGACCGTGGCAGGTCGCGCAGATGGCCTTGAACGTGTCGGCACCGCGGGTGGCGCGTTCGGCATTGTGCTTCTTGCCGGACAGCGACATCACGTAGTTGGCCACGTCCTTGACCTTTTCCTCGCCGAATGCAGCGCCGAACGGCGGCATCTGGCCATGGCGACCGTTGAGGATGGTTTCCTGGATTTTCTCAGGCGAGCCACCGTACAGCCAGTCGTTGTCGGTCAGGTTCGGGAAACCCTTCGCACCGCGGGCATCGGAGCCGTGGCACTGGACACAGTAGGTCTGGAACAGGCGATAGCCCATTTCCTGTGCCTTCTGGTCGCCGGCGACGGTCGGGATGTCCTGCTTCAGGAAGGCGTCATACAGCGGCTGGTACTTGGCTTCCGCCGCGGCGCGTTCCGCCGTGTACTCGCCAACCGACGTCCAGTTGCGGATGCCCTTGAACGAGCCCATGCCCGGATACAGCACCAGGTAGGCAACGCCGAACACCAGCGTGAGCGTGAACATCCACATCCACCATTTCGGCAGCGGGTTGTTGTACTCGGCCAGATCACCGTCCCAGACGTGGCCCGTGGTCTTGACCTCGGTCCCCGACTCGACTTTCAGTCTGTTCTGCGAGAACAGCAGATAGGTCAGACCGACAATCCCGACGACGACGACGCCGGAGATCCAGTAGCTCCAGAAATCGCTTACGAAATCACTCATTATTTTGCTCCGTTGTGGCCCGGGGTCGACAGGCGACCCAGGCCGGACCGCGCAGCATTATCGTTGTCATCGTCGGCAAACGGCAGGTTCGCCGCCTCCTCGAAGCTTTTCTTCGCCGCCCTGCCACCAAAGGCCCAGATCAGGATCAGGATGAAGCTGGCAAATGCGGCAACGGTGACGATGATGTGAATCAGCGTGGCGGTATCTAGCATATCGATTGCTCTCAGCGGGTGTTTTTCAGCGCGAGACCGAGGCCTTGCAGGTAAGTGACCAGGGCGTCCATTTCCGACTTCCCTTCCACTTCGCTCTTGGCCTTGGCGATCTCTTCATCCGAATACGGCACACCGACCAGGCGCAGGGCGCGCATCTTGGCCTGGACGCTGTCCGCGTCAGCCAGGTTGCGGGCCAGCCACGGGAACGCCGGCATGTTCGATTCGCTGACCACGTCACGCGGATTGATCAGGTGGACGCGGTGCCATTCATCCGAATAGCGGCCGCCGACACGGGCCAGATCGGGACCGGTACGCTTCGAACCCCACAGGAACGGGTGATCGTAGACCGACTCCCCCGCCACCGAGTAGTGACCGTAACGCTCGGTTTCCGCACGGAACGGACGGATCATCTGCGAGTGGCAGTTGTAGCAGCCTTCGCGGATGTAGATGTCGCGACCGGTCAGTTGCAGTGCCGTGAACGGCTTGACACCGGCAACCGGCTGCGTGGTCGAGCGCTGGAACATCAGCGGCAGGATTTCAGCCAGCATCGCCACGCTGACCACGAGCAGGGTAAACACGATCAGATAGCCGACATGCTCTTCGACCAGTTTTTGGATTCTTTCCATTTGCGTCTCTCTCGTCAGCTATATCAGGCGTGTGCGGCAACGGCCGGGATACGGGCGTCGACAGCACGGCCCATCGTGACGGTGCGGAACACGTTGTAAGCCATGACCAGCATGCCGACCAGATACAGCAGGCCACCGATCAGACGAACGAAGTGGTACGGATAGGTTGCCTTGACCACTTCGGCGAACGCGTAGGTCAGCGTGCCGTCCGGGTTCAGGGCGCGCCACATCAGACCCTGGGTCACACCGGCGATCCACAGCGCGGCGATGTACAGCACGACGCCCAGCGTGGCCAGCCAGAAGTGAACTTCGATCAGCTTGGTCGAGAACATCTGTTCACGGTTGAACAGGCGCGGGATCAGGTAGTACAGCGAACCCATGGTGATGAAGCCAACCCAGCCCAGCGCACCGGAGTGAACGTGACCAATGGTCCAGTCGGTGTAGTGCGACAGCGCGTTGACGGTCTTGATGGCCATCATCGGGCCTTCGAAGGTCGACATGCCGTAGAACGACAGCGACACCACGAGGAACTTCAGGATCGGGTCGGTACGCAGTTTGTGCCATGCGCCGGACAGGGTCATGATGCCGTTGATCATGCCGCCCCAGCTCGGTGCCAGCAGAATCAGCGAGAACACCATGCCGAGCGACTGGGTCCAGTCAGGCAGCGCGGTGTAGTGCAGATGGTGAGGACCCGCCCACATGTAGGTGAAGATCAGCGCCCAGAAGTGGACCACCGACAGGCGGTACGAGTAGACCGGACGACCGGCCTGCTTCGGGACGAAGTAGTACATCATGCCGAGGAAGCCGGCGGTCAGGAAGAAGCCGACCGCGTTGTGGCCGTACCACCACTGCACCATCGCATCGACGGCACCGGCGTAAGCCGAGTAGGACTTCCACATCGACACCGGGATGAAGGCACTGTTGACCACGTGCAGCAGGGCCACGGCGAGAATGAACGCACCGTAGAACCAGTTGGCGACGTAGATGTGCTTGACCTTGCGCTTGGCGATGGTGCCGAAGAACACGACCGCGTAGGCGACCCAGACAATGGTCAGCAGTACCTTGATCGGCCATTCCATCTCGGCATATTCCTTGTTGAAGGAAAGGCCGAGCGGGTAGGTGATCACGCACAGGACGATGACTGCCTGGTAACCCCAGAAGGTAAAGGCGGCCAGTGCATCAGAGAAGATGCGGGTCTGACAGGTGCGCTGCACCACGTAGTAGCTGGTCGCGAAAAGGCCACAGCCGCCAAATGCGAAAATCACACCGCTGGTATGAAGTGCGCGCAGGCGACCAAAGTGGAAGTACGGTCCGAAGTTCAGATCAGGCCAGACCAGTTGGGCTGCGATCGTCACGCCGACCAGCATACCGATGACACCCCACACGACTGTCATCACGGCAAACTGGCGCACCACCTTATAGTTATAAGTGGATTGCGTCTCCATCGAGGATTCTCCAAGGTTACGAACGAGTCATCCGCAAAAGACCGCCAGACCTTCGTCTGACAGCCAGTCAGGCCGGCCCCCAGCCAGACCATGACATGTTTCCGGATTGATTTTTTGACGGCGCGCCACCATCTTCTGGCGAGCACCCCGTTTGCATGGTGGCATTCTAATGCAAACCCGCATGGCGAACTAGCTGAACAAAAGCTTAAAGCACCATGCGCGCAGCACGTAAACAGCCACATCTTGCATACGGCGGATTATATTGTCATGACCGTTTGACCCCTTGACGCAGGTCAATTGCGGACGGCCCTTCACTCGCCCGTCATGGGCCTGGATCTGACGGAACGCTTCTCATGTCCCACCCCGTGCACTACCGGATCACCGCGGCCGACCCCGCCGCCCATCTGTTTTCCATCGAAATGACCGTTCGTCGGCCGGCTGCCGACGGCCAGGTATTTCGCCTGCCGCGCTGGATTCCGGGCAGCTACCTGCTGCGTGATTTCTCCCGCCATCTCGGCCCGCTGTCGGCCCGGTCGGCGCACGGGCCGGTCACGCTGACCGCACTCGACAACCACAGCTGGCAGGCCGCGCCCTGCCATGGCCCGCTGACCCTCAGCTACACCGCCTATGCCTTCGACCTGTCGGTCAGGGGGGCCTATCTCGACCGCGAGCGGGGCTTCTTCAACCCGACCAGCCTGTGTCTGGAGGCAGTCGGACAGTCCGGCCAGTCACACGGGCTCCGTGTCGACGCGCCGGCGCCGGGCACGGTCAGCGGCGACTGGCGTCTGGCCGGCACGCTGCCGGCCGACGGCGCTGCGCCGTTCGGCTTTGGCGACTTTGTCGCCGACAGTTACGACACGCTGATTGATCACCCGTTCGAGCTCGGCCATTTCGACGTTGTCCCCTTCCGCGTCTGCAACACCGATTATGAAATTGTCGTATCCGGCCGCCATCGCGGCGATCTCGACCGGCTGGCGCGCGATGTCGCACGGATCTGCGAATGGCAGATCCGGCTGTTCGGCGAACCGGCACCGTTTCACCGCTACCAGTTCCAGCTGTTTGTCGGCAAGGACGTCTATGGCGGGCTGGAGCATCGCGACTCGACCGCGCTGATGGCGAGCCGCGACGACCTGCCGGTCCACGGCGACGACACGCTGAGCGACGGCTATCTCGACCTGCTCGGCCTGTTCAGCCACGAACATTTCCATGCCTGGAACGTCAAGCGGATCAAGCCGGCCGCCTTCACCCCCTACGACCTGTCGCAGGCGGCGCTGACCTCGCTGCTGTGGGCCTTCGAGGGCGTCACGTCGTACTACGACGATCTGACCCTGGTGCGCAGCGGCGTGGTGCCGGTCGAACGCTACCTGGCCCAGCTGGCGCGGACCCTCACCGCCGTGCAGCGCGGCAGTGGTCGCCACAAGCAGACGCTGGCCGAATCCAGCCTCGATGCCTGGACCAAGTACTACCAACAGAATGAAAACAGCCCCAACGCCATTGTCAGCTATTACCAGAAGGGTGCGCTGGCCGCGCTGGCGCTGGATCTGAAGATCCGCCAGGACAGCCACGGCACCCGCTCACTCGACGATGTGATGCGGGCGCTGTGGCGGCGCTGGCGCGATACCGGCGCCGGCATCGGCGAGACGGAGTGGGAACGGATCGCTCAGCAGGCGACCGGGCTGGATCTGGGCGCCTTCTTTGACCAGGCCATCCGCTCGACGGCCGACCTGCCGCTGCAGGCGCTGCTGCAGGACGCCGGCGTGACCGTTGCCTGGCGTGTCGCCCAGAGTGGCGCCGACAAGGGGGGCGCGCCGTTGCCCGCCGCAAGCGACACACCACCACGTGCCGTCATCGGCGTGCGCAGCGCGGCCGATCCGGCAGGCATCCGCCTGACCCATGTTCTGGACGGGGGGGCCGCACAGGCGGCGGGCCTGTCGGCAGGGGATGTTCTGGTGGCGATCGACGGGCTGCGCGCCAGCGATCTCGAACGCCAGCTTGCCCGCCACCGGCCCGGCGACAGCGTTCGCCTGCACGCCTTCCGCCGCGACGAGCTGCTGGCCTTCGACGTCATCGTCCAGGCCGCGCCCGCCGATACCTGCTGGCTGGCGCCGCAGGACACACCGCTGTGGCTGTCGCCGGCGGCCTGAGTCGCGCTCAGGTCACCAGTTGCAGGCAGCGCTGGCGATACTCGCTCGGCGAACAGCAGAACCAGCGGTGGCAGGCCCGGCAGAAATTGCTGGGGTCGGAGAACCCCAGCCGGTAGCCGATCTCGACCACCGCCAGATTGCCGTGGCTGAGCCAGTCGCTGGCCAGCGTGCGCCGCACCTGGTCGAGCAGCGCCTGAAAGCTCTGGTTTTCCTGGCGCAGCTTGCGCTGCAGCGTACGCACCGACAGCCCGAGATGGGTGGCAACATCGACCAGCTTCGGTTCGCCGCTGGGCAGCATGTCCTGGATCTGGGTCAGCACCCGGTCCGAGAACAGGCTGCGCTCCAGCCGCGACAGATAGTCGCGGATCGCCTTTTCGTTCAGCCCCACCAGCATGGTATTGGCACTGGCATACGGCTCGATGGTATCGGCATAGGTAAAGCCGATCGCATCGGCCTCGGCCCCCAGCGTCACCGGCACATGGAAATACTGGTCCAGCCGCTCGGTCCCCGGCGCCGGCGGCATGCCGAGCGTGACGAAGGACGGAATCACCTGACGCTGGCTCAGCTTGCATGCCTGGCGATAGACAAAAGCCAGCATGGCGATGCGCGCCGCGTGGTTCATCTCGCTGCCGCCGAGCGTGTTGACCACCAGCGCGCTGCCGCCGGCATCATGGCGCAGACTGATATACATGGTGGTCGACAGCACGGTCGCATAGCGCGCGACCAGGCTCATCAGCTCGGACAGCGAACCGCAGGCGAGGATGGCCAGCCCGAGCCCGTGCAGCGTGGCCGGCTGGACTTCCTCGCCGAGCCGCAACCCGAGCAGCGGGTCGCCGGTCGCCTCGATTGCCAGTCGCCAGAAGCGGCGCACGCCGATCATCGGGAAGCGCGCCTCCGGCACATTGAGCCGGTTGGCGTCCAGCCCGGCCCCTGCCATCAGCGGCAGCGGATCGCAGCCGTAGCCGCGCACGGTCTGGCAAAGCGCCCGGATCCAGCTGGCCAGCACACTGGGAGACACCGGGTCGAGCGATGCTGCGTAACTGTCCTGAGCCACTTGCGTCTCCCTGCGAAAATCGGATCGGTGGCGGCCCCGGGCCGGTGCAACACCGGTGTTCCGCGCCGCCCTGGTCTGGCAGATAGCCGGCTTTTCTCATGCCGGCATGTTGGTGATCATAGCAACCGGAACCGCGCGGAATCTTGACTGGCGTCCAATGACAAGGATTTGGCGCAGGAAATCAATTCGTCCCGCCCGCCAGCACCTAGACTTAGTCAATCATGACCCAGCTTCCCTTCTCCTACCCGGCCATCGACGGCGAGCGCCTGCTCGCCGACCTGCACACCCTGCGCGGTTTCGGCGCCGTCGGACACGGCGTGGTCCGCCCCAGCCTGTCGCCGGAAGACATCGCCTCCCGGCACTGGCTGCGTCAGCGCATGGCCGATGCCGGCCTCGACGCGACCCTCGACGGTGTCGGCAATGTCATCGGCCGTTCGCCGCAGCCGGGGCCGGCACTGCTGCTCGGCTCGCATACCGACACCCAGCCACTCGGCGGCTGGCTCGACGGCGTCTATGGCGTAATCGCCGCACTGGAAGTCGCCCGCACCCTGCGACACGACCCGGTACTGGGTGCCATCGCCCTGGATGTCGCCAGTTTCATTGACGAAGAAGGCACGCATTACAGCTTTCTCGGCAGCCTGTCGGCCAGCGGGCAGCTCGACCAGCCGACACTGGACGCCGCACGCTGTCGCGACGGCACCTCGCTGCCGGAACGCCTGCATGCCGCCGGGCTCGACGGCCGGATCGCACCGCTCGACCTGCGCCGCTACGCCGGCTTCATCGAACTGCATATCGAACAGGGACCGGTACTCGACGATGGCGGCAAGCGCCTCGGCGTGGTCAGCGGGATTGTCGGCGCACGCAATATCGATATCGTCGTCAGCGGCGAGGCCAATCATGCCGGCACCACGCCGATGGCGCGCCGGCATGATGCCGGCCGGGCGCTGATCGCGCTGGCCAGTGCCATCGAGGACACCTTCAGCCGCACGGCCGGCCCGGAAACAGTATGGAATATCGGCCGCATGAGCTTCCAGCCGGGCGCAGCCGCCATCGTGCCGGAACGCGCCGAATTGCGGCTGCAGTTCCGCGACCTCGACAGCCGCCGGCTCGACCGGCTGGAAGCCGCCCTGCAACCGCTGGCGGCAGATATCCGTACCCGCTGGCAGGTCGGCGTCGACATTGCCCGCGCCGGCCAGCCAACCCTGCCGGCCCATCTGTCGCCGGTGCTGCAGGCGCACCTGGTCCGGGCAACCGAACGTCGCGCATCCGGCGCCTGGATCACCCTGCCCAGCGGCGCCATGCACGACGCCGGCATCTTTGCCCAGGTCATGCCGGCCGCCATGCTGTTCGTCCCCAGCCTTGGCGGACGCAGCCACTGCCCGGAAGAAGACACCCGCCCCGACGATCTGGTACTGGGCGCCCAGGCACTTGCCGACGCCGTTGTCGACTGGGCCCGCTTCACCCTCCCCGACCGGCTGCCCGCACGCAAGTAGCCCCGCGGCCGGTTGCTCCCTCCCCGCAAGAACAGGAGATCGACATGATCACGCTTTATGGCCGGCGCAATTCCGGCAATGTGCAGAAAGTCCTCTGGACCCTGGATGAAATCGGTATCGGGTACCAGCGCCTGAATGCCGGCGGCAGCTTCGGCGGCACCCAGGTTGCCGACTATCTGGCACTGAATCCGAACGGGAAAGTGCCGACCCTGGTCGATGGCGACCTGGCCCTGTTCGAGTCCAACACCATCGTGCGCTACCTGGCCGCCCGCTACGGCAACGACTCGCTGTGGCCGGCCGATCCGGCGCAACGCGCCGCCCGCGAAAAATGGATGGACTGGGAACTGTCCACCCTGGCGCCGGTGGTCGGCCCGGCCTTCCTCGCCACCATCCGCACCGCCCCGGCCGAACGCGACCACAAGCTGATTGCCGCCCGCGCGGCAGCGCTGGCCGACACCTTCGGCCTGCTGGACCGAGAGCTGGCCCGGACCCCGTATCTGTCCGGGGCCGAATTCGGGCTGGCCGACATCCCGGCCGGCACGCTGACCGCACGCTACAGGGCGCTGCCGCTGGATCGCCCGCCCCTGGTCCATGTCGACGACTGGTTCGAGCGGCTGTCGGCGCGCCCGGCTTTCCGTCGTCATGTACTGATCGAGATCGGCAGCACCCCGGACGAATGGACCCGGCTGGAGCGCGCCGAGGCCGGCCAAACCGGCAAACAATGACTGCAAACAGGAAAAAACGACCGCCGCAAGGCGGTTTTTTCATTGCCTTTCAACAGCTTGAAACACATGGCGCGCAGAGACAACGACTTGTCATCCCCGGCCATGCGACTTGCACGGGGCCACGCGTAGACTTCATTCAACACCTGAAGACAAACCGCCACAAACACCATGAGTACGGCGATTTTTCTGAAAGATGAATGCACGTTAACCGAACTTGGAGATAATCATGCCCTATCCCGACGGCCCGCTGAAGAACCGCTCCGTAGTCAAGCACGGCAACTATGCCGTCCTGTCGAACGACGGTCGCGTCATCAACTGCGTTCCCGGCTTCGCCGACTGCAAGCTGACCATCCTCGCCACGCCGAAGATGGGTGCCAGTTTCATCCAGTTCATCGGCACGGTCGGCGCGGAAGGTCGCACCACGCTGACTTACGCCGCCCAGCCGCACGAAGAAAGCTTTATCTACATCCTCGATGGTGAAGGCCAGCTCAAGCTGACCGTCGGTGGCGAAAGCAAGGTGATGGGTCAGGGTGGCTATGCGTATGCCACCGCCGGCCAGGGCATTGCCTTCGAGAACGCCAACGGCAAGGAATGCCGGATCCTGCTGTACAAGCAGCGCTATGTGCCGCACCCGGATGGCCGCAAGCCGTTCACCGTGTTCGGCAATACCAATGAAATCGAATGGCAGGACTACGACGGCATGAGCAACGTCCACCTGAAGGACCTGCTGCCGATCAACGAAGCGTTCGACATGAACATGCACATCCTGAGTTTCGATCCGGCTGGCTGCCATCCGATCATCGAAACCCATGTGCAGGAACACGGCGCCTACCTGTACGAAGGCGAAGGCCTGTACCTGCTCGATACCGACTGGATCCACGTGCAGGCGGAAGACTTCATCTGGTTCGGCCCGTTCACCAAGCAGGCCTGCTATGGGACCGGACGTGGCCCGCTGACCTACATCTACTCGAAGGACTGCAACCGCGACGTCGAGATCTGAAGCTTTCTGTCCGCGCCGGGCTTCCTTTCCTCTCCGCTAACCGCCTGATTCCCCGTCCGGCCCGTCACCGGGCGGGAGGCGCGGACAGCCCTTATGAACGCTCCATTCCGTATCCCTTTCTGAAGGAATCGCATCATGGCTCTCACCAAGAACTTCAAGACCCTGGACATCCGCGAGCAACTGGCCGCTACCGGCATGAAGGGCAAGAACATCACCTTCCTCGACGATTTCAAGCGCGAACAGATCCATGCGCTGTATGAATCCGCGAAGATGCTCGAACCGTTCCTGCGCACCGGCGTCGACCTGCTGAAGGGCAAGACCCTGTACACGCTGTTCTTCCAGCCGTCGACCCGTACCCGCTGCAGCCATGAAAACGCCATGCTGCGCCTGGGCGGCAACGTGATCACCGAAGCCGACCCGCTGCACAACTCGTCGGTAGCCAAGAACGAAAGCCTGTACGACAGCCTGCGCGTCACCTCGCAGTACGCCGACGTGATCGTCATGCGTCACCCGGACGACAAGGAAGCGCTCGGCGCCATCGAACAGCTCGGCACCGACAGCTCGCCGATCATCTCCGGCGGCTACGGCCACGTGACCCACCCGACCCAGGGCCTGCTGGACAGCTACACCTGCTGGCGCGCCTTCGGCGACCTGCAGAACGCCACCGTGGTGATCAGCTCGCCCGACCTGTCCCGCGCCCGCTCCGGTCAGTCGTTCGCTCTGGCGCTGGCCGCCATGGGTGCCCGCATTGTCTACACCGGCACCAGCGAGCTGCGCACGCCGGAAATCATCCGCAAGAAGCTGACCGCCATGGGCGCACGCTGGGAAGAGCATTTCGACCTCGACCAGAAGAAGCATGCGGAAATGTTTGCTGACGTCGGCGCCGACCTGATCTACCTGCCGGGCTGCTCGGTGAAAAAGGACGATCCGGACCGCGAAGCGTTCATGCGCAAGCTGGAAAACCACTACGTGTCGCTCGACATGCTCGACAACCTGAAGAAGAAGACCGGCAAGGTCGTCGGTGTCCATCACTCGCTGCCGCGCAACCCGGGCGAGTTCGACATGGCCATCGACCGTACCGAACACGAGCTGTACTTCAAGGCCATCGGTTTCTCGGTCGCCGTGCGCATGGCCCTGCTGGCATCGGTCATCGGCGTCAACTGATCAGGTTCCCTCGTTCCAGTACCGGCCGCTGCCTGCGGTGGCCGGTTTGCGTTGCGAATGCCGCCGTCCCGGCGTACCCGGTGCGGCGGCCGGTCGCGAGTACTGTTTGGCTTCAGATGCCAGGAGGCGACACGGCGCCCTGCCATGCCGCCCTGTGCCAGGAGGTGGATCGGTCATTGGCCGGGACGCCCTGCTGACGGACGGGGATGTCCCCGACCCGGTCAAGCACCTGCTGCCGCATGTTGTCTGCCGGTTTTCCGGCATACGCATACCGGACCCTGACGCCCGAACCCGGCAAGTCCCTGGCCGTCGTCCGGTGTGCTGACACCCGTCAACACTCTGGAGAGAAGCATGAGCACCCATCCCGCCACCAATGCGCCGATGCCCCCCGACAGCCGGCCGGCCCGCAAATCATTCCGGATGCCGGACATCTACATCGTCCTGTCGGTCTTTATCCTGGTCATGGCCGTCCTGACCTTCATCATCCCCGCCGGCGAATACACCCGCGAAACCCTGCAGACCGCCCACGGTCCGCAAACGCTGGTCGTGGCCGGCACCTACCACCAGGTCGCCCAGCAACCGGTCGGCTTCATGCAACTGGTCACCGCCATCCCTGACGGCCTGAAGCGCGCCGCATCCATCGTGTTCCTGACCTTCATGGTCGGGGGCGGCATGGGGCTGATCAAGCGTGCCGGACTGATCGACATCGGCGTGCACAAGCTGATCGACGGCGTCGGCGACAAGGGCTTTCTGGTCATTCCGATCCTGATCGGCATTTTCACCGGCCTGGCCGCCTTTATCGGTGTGCCGGAACTGTCGCTGGCCTACCTGCCGGTGCTGCTGCCGCTGTTCTACCGGCTCGGCTATGACGGCATGTCGGCCATGGCGGTCGCCCTGCTCGGACCGTGCATGGGCTTCACCTTCGGCCTGACCATTCCGGGCTCGGTCGGTGTCGGCCAGCAGATCGCCCAGTTGCCGATCTTCTCCGGTTCGGCCTTCCGCGCCGTGGTGCTGGTGATCGTCACCATCGTCACCGTCGCCTACGTGATGCGCTATGCCGCCCGGGTCAAGGCTGACCCGAGCCGCAGCCTGACGCTGGACTCCGACCAGCTGATGCGTGCCGAGCTGCAGGAAGCGCAGCGCGAACAGGGCGAGCTGGTCGTCACCCGCCGCCACATCCTGGCCGGCCTCGCCTGCCTGGTGATGTTCCCGTGCGCCATTGCCGCCATCCTGATCAACAACCTCGGTTTCGAGGCCATCGGCGGGCTGTTCCTGTTCATCGGCATCACGGCATCCGCCATTGCCGGCAAGCGGCCGCAACAGATCTGCGACGACGTCAATGCCGGCATGCGTGACATGATGGTCGCCGCGCTGCTGTGCGGGGTGGCCAGCGCCATCGCCGTGGTCATGGACCGTGGCGTGATCACCGATACCCTGGTGTACTGGCTGGAACAGATCATGCGCAGCGTGCCGGCCGAAGTGTCCGCCATCGTGGTGTTCTGGGAACAGGCGCTGTTCAATGCACTGGTGCCGGGCGCCACTGCCCTGACCGTGCTGACCATGCCGGTGCTGTCGCCGCTCGGCACCCTGCTCGGCATCTCGCAGCAGGCCGTCGTCACCGCCAATGCCTGGGGTGGCCAGCTGACCGACATCTTCTTCCCGACTTCGGGCTTCTTCGTCGCCACGCTGGTGATGGGCAAGGTCGACTTCGGCAAGTGGATCCGCTTCTACACCCCGCTGATGCTGATACTGGGCGCCATCGCCTGTGTCGCCCTGTATCTGATGCAGACCATGAACCTCGGCATGTAGCCGCAGACGGCCCATGAAGATGGGCACGGACCGCCAGAGGCGGGCCTGGCGACAGGCCCGCCGCAATGAACCGAAAGGACTCCTTACCATGATGTTCGACACGATCATCCGCAATGGCGCCGTCGTGTTGCGCGACGGCACCGTTCCGCTCGACCTCGGCATCCGCGACGGCAAGATCACCTGTCTCGCCGGCCGCCTCGACCCGGCGCAGGCCGCCGAAGTCATCGACGCCGACGGCCAGTACGTGCTGCCCGGCATGGTCGACGCGCACATGCACATTTCCGAGCCCGGCCGCACCGAGTGGGAAGGCTATCTGAGCGGCACCCGGGCCATGGCTGCCGGCGGCACCACCACCTTTGTCGAGATGCCGCTGAACACCATCCCGGCCACCACCGATCTGGCCTCGCTGCAGATCAAGCTGGATGCCGCACGGGGCCAGTGCCACGTCGACTATGCGCCGATGGGCGGGCTGGTGCCGTGGAACCTCGCCGACCTCGAACCGCTGTCCGCCGCCGGCGTGGCCGCCTTCAAGTGCTTTGTCGCCACCTGCGGCTCCGGCAAGCCGGGCGACTTCATGAATGTCGACGACTACGAGCTGTATCGCGGCATGCAGGTGCTGGCCAGAACCGGCGACCTGCTGGTCATCCACTGCGAAAACGCAGCCCTGACCGACAAGCTCGGCCGTGACGCCCGCGCCGCCGGCAAGACCCGCGTGTCCGACTACGTGGCCAGCCGCCCGGTGTTCACCGAGGTCGAAGCGGTCCAGCGCGTGCTGCTGATCGCCAGGGAAACCGGCTGCCGGGTGCATATCGCCCACAACAGCTGCCCGGAAGCAGTCGACGCCATCCACCGCGCCATAGCCGACGGGGTCGATGCCAGCGTCGAGTCCTGCCCGCACTACTTCCTGCTCTGCACCGAGGAGCTGGATGCGATCGGCCCGCGCGCCAAGTGCTCGCCGCCGATCCGCGACCGCGCCAACCAGGAACGGATGTGGGACGCGCTGCGTGCCGAACGCATCCACATCATCGGTTCCGACCACTCGCCATGCACGCCGGACCTGAAAGCATCGCCGAATGCCTTCGATGCCTGGGGCGGGCTGTCCGCCTGCCAGAACAGCGTCGACGCGATGTTCGATGCTGCCGTACTCCAGCGCGGCATCGACCCGTCGCTGCTGATGCGGCTGCTGGCCACCCGACCGGCCGAACGCTTCCGCCTCGGCCAGAAGGGCGAGATCGCAATCGGCAAGGATGCCGACGTGGTGCTGCTCGACCCGACGCGGCCATACACGCTGCGCGCCGAGGACCTGTACTACAAGAACCGTTTCAGCGCCTACGAAGGACGGCGCATCGGCTGCCGCATCACGCGCACGCTGCTGCGCGGGCGCACGGTCTTCCGCCTCGACAGCGGCATCGTCGGCGAGCCGGCCGGCCAGTTGCTGCGGCCGGGTGAGTGAACGGCGCGAAAAGACCACATGCTGTCGGGTCATGACAACTCCCGTCCGGTAACCGGTCCGTAAACTGGTTCTGTTCCGGCCGTCACGACAGGCGGCCGGCACTACCGGATATATCCGGTGTGGCGGCCGGCCAGCGGCGGCCGCCACACCCGACAGCGCCGCACCGTGCGACGACCTTCCCGCAACGGGTGCGGCACAGGAATTCATCCTTCAGGGAGCTTTTCATGAACGCACCGGACCCCTCCACCCTTCCGCCCTCGTACAGCCCGCGTCTGACCAATGACGATCTGCTCCCGATCTCGCGGCGCAGCTGGGGTACCTACAACTACTTCGCCATGTGGATGAGCGATATCCACAGCGTCGGCGGCTATGTATTCGCCGCCGGGCTGTTCTTTCTCGGCCTGTCCGGCTGGCAGATCCTGCTGGCGATGATGGCCGGCATCCTGGTGGTCAACAAGCTGCTCGACGGCGTCGGCGTGATGGGCCAGCAGCTCGGCGTCCCGTATCCGGTCATCGCCCGGCTCAGTTTCGGCGTGTTCGGCGCCAATCTGCCGGCCATCCTGCGTGCCATTGTCGGCATCGTCTGGTACGGCGTGCAGACCTGGCTGGCCTCGACCGCGCTGGTGATCATGGTGGCCGCGCTGTGGCCGGCGGCAGTCGGCCGGCTCGACGGCATGTGGCTCGGGCTGACCGAGCTGGGCTGGATCTGCCTGATGATCATGTGGTGTCTGCAACTGGCGCTGTTCTGGCGCGGCATGGAATGGGTGCGCCGCTTTATCGACTTCTGCGGCCCGGCGGTCTACCTGGTCATGTTCGCACTGGCGGCCTGGATGCTGTCGCAGGCCGGCTGGGGCGCCCTGACCCTGTCGCTGTCTGACAAGACGCTGAGTCCCGGCGAGACCCTGTACCAGATGCTGTCGGTGGTGGCGCTGGTCATCGCCTACTTTGCCGCACTGCTGCTGAATTTCGCCGACTTCTCGCGCTTCGGCGTCAGCACGAAGGCGGTCCGGCGCGGCAATTTTCTCGGCCTGCCGATCAACTTCCTCGCTTTCGCGCTGGTGACGGTTGCGGTCACCGCCAGTACCGTTTCCGTCTTCGGCGAGGCCATTCTCGACCCGATCCATGTCGTGCAGCGCATCGATCACCCGACCGTGCTGGTGCTGGGCTGCCTGACCTTCGTCATCGCCACCATCGGCATCAATATCGTCGCCAATTTCGTCTCTGCCGCATACGACATTGCCAATATCGCGCCGAAGCACATCTCGTTCTGGCGCGGCGGCGTCATCACTGCCGTGCTGTCCATCCTGGTCATGCCGTGGTCGCTGTACCACAACCCGATCGTGATCAATCTGTTCGTCGGCTGCCTCGGCGCCTGTCTCGGCCCGCTGTTCGGCGTGATCATCACCGACTACTACGCGATCGCCCGCCGCCAGGTCGACATCAGCGCGCTGTACAGCGAATCGCCGGACGGTGCCTACTGGTATCACCGCGGCGTCAACCGCCGTGCGGTACTGGCGTTCTTCGTCGCCGCGATTCCGTCCTGTGTCATTGCCCTGTGGTCGCCGCTGGAACGGCTGGCGCCGTTCGCCTGGATCATCGGCACGCTGCTCGCCTCGGCGCTGTACTGGCTGCTGATGAAGCATCGCCGCCAGCCGGTCATCTGACGACCACCGGCATGGCGTGCAAGGACAATGCATTGTCAGTCCCGGACAGCAAAGCCCTTCCGCACCCTGCTTAGACTAGCCATGAGTCATATCACGTTCCCCTGGCGGCCGGCCCAAGCCGGTTCGCCCAGTCCCAAACCTGGAGGTCATCATGGCTACCCTGCACACCCCGTCCGAGCAGAAGACGGACAGCAAGTCACCCGCGGCGAAGAAGTTCGTGATTCCGGACATCTACGTCATCCTTGGCGCCATGGTGCTGATCGTCGCCGTGCTCAGCTACATCATGCCGGCCGGCGAATATGCACGCACCATGGTCAACGGTCGTTCGACCGTGGTGCCGGGTTCGTTCCAGTTCATCGAACAGACCCCGCTGAGCTTCATGCAGATCATGTCCGCCATTCCTGACGGCATGGTCAAGGCGGCCGACGTGGTCATCCTGACCCTGCTGGTCGGCGGCGCGGTTGGCGTCATCCGCATGGCCGGCGTCATCAACTACGCGATCGACAAGCTGCTGGCCGCCCTCGGCGCGCGGGTCAGCCTGATCATGTTCGTGCTGGTCTTCATTTTCAGCCTGATCGCCGCCTTTGTCGGCACGCCGGAACTCGGCATCGCCTACCTGCCGATCGTGCTGCCGCTGATGCTCCGGCTCGGCTATGACACCACCAGTGCCGTCGCCATCGCGCTGCTCGGCCCGTCGGTCGGCTTCGCCTTCGCCCTGACCGCCCCGGCCACCATCGGCACCTCGCATATCGTCGGCCAGCTGCCGATGTTCTCCGGCGCCGGCTATCGCGCGATCTTCCTGGTGGTCAGCACCCTGATCTCGATCGCCTATCTGATGCGCTACGCGGCACGGGTCAAGGCAGATCCGGCCCGCAGCCTGACGCCGGAACTCGACGCCACCCTGCGCAGCAAATACCAGGCCGAAACCAACGCCGGCCCGGTGGAATACACCGTCCGCCAGCGGATCGCTGCCGTCGCCACCCTGGTGATGTTCATCACCATCATCTGGTCGATCCTGCAGTTCAAGCTCGGCTTCGTCCCGATCTCCGGCCTGTTCATGGGCATGGCCGTGGTATGCAGCCTGATTGTCGGCCAGCGCCTGAACGACATCTGCTCGAACTACAACGAAGCGATGCGCGGCGTGATGGTCGGCGCACTGATCTGCGGCGTGGCACGCGGCGTCTCGGTCGCCCTGGAAAACGGCCATATCCTCGACACCATGGTGTACTACCTCGCGCAGATGCTGTCCGGCCTGCCGACCTCGCTGACCGCCATCGGCATCTGGATCGTGGAATGGGCATTCAACCTGGTGGTGCCGTCCGGCGCCGGCAAGGCCGTGATCACGCTGCCGGTGTTCTTCCCGCTGGCCGACCTGGTCGGTCTGCACCGCCAGGTGGTCGTGCTCGGCCTGCAATGGGGTGACGGGCTGGCCAACCTGATGCAGCCGACCGAAGGCTACTTCATGGCCATCATCGCCATGGCCGGCCTGCCGTTCGGCAAGTGGCTGAAGTTCTACCTGCCGCTGTTCGCCATTCTCAGCGCCGTCTGCATCATCGGTCTGCTGGCAGCGGTCTCCATCGGCCTGAACTGATCCTGGCCTGCGCGCTCTGCAAACGCCGTCCTTCGGGACGGCGTCTGACTGTCCATGAACCCCGGCCACAAAGAACGGACGAACGAAGCGAGGTTTCCCCGCGGCGGCGGGGACAGAAGAGGCAGGGTTCAATCAGGCAGACTGCCGTGCTCGGGACAGATTCTGTCAGTCGGGTGTGTACCGACGCCACGGTGAACATCGGCGCCCACCTTGATGAGCCGTCTGGACGGTGTTCGGTCGCCCGGCCGGGCACGGCGTATAATCCCGGGGTCTGAAGCCACTTTCCCGGACCTGGATCATGAGCCAACCGCAAGCCAAGTACCGCGCCGATTATCTCCCGTCTGCCTTTCTGATCGATTCGGTCGATCTGACCTTCGACCTGCGCGACGACGACGTCCGCATCGACAGCCGCATGACGGTCCGGCGCAATCCGGCGGCGGCGGCCAGCAGCGAGCTGGTGCTCGACGGCACGGCCGAACTGGTGTCGGTGACCCTCGACGGCGAACCGGTCGCCGTCAACCACTATTCGAACGACGCGGAAACGCTGACCCTGCGTGACGTGCCGGAAAGTTTCATTCTCGAAATCGCCACCCGCGTCGACCCGTATGCGAACTCGTCGCTGATGGGGCTGTACGCCAGCAACGGCAACCTGTTCACCCAGTGCGAGCCGGAAGGCTTCCGCAAGATCACCTATTACCTTGACCGTCCGGACGTGATGGCCAAGTTTTCCACCACCATCATCGCCGAACGCAACCGCTTCCCGGTGCTGCTGTCCAACGGCAACAAGGTCGGCGAAGGCCAGACCGACAAGCGGCGTCACTGGGTCAAATGGGTCGACCCGTACCGCAAGCCGAGCTATCTGTTTGCGCTGGTCGCCGCGCGCCTGTCGGTGCTGCGCGACGAGTTTGTCACCCGGGGCGGCAAGAAGGTCACCCTGGAAATCTGGGTCGAGCCGCAGGACCTGGACAAGTCGCAGCACGCGATGGAAAGCCTGAAGCGCGCAATGGACTGGGACGAACGCCGCTTCGGTCTCGAATACGACCTCGACACCTACATGATCGTCGCCGTCGGCGACTTCAACATGGGGGCGATGGAAAACAAGGGCCTGAACGTCTTCAACACCAAGTACGTACTGGCCAGCCGCGCCACCGCCACCAACACCGATTTCGACGGCGTCGAGGGCGTGATCGGCCACGAATACTTCCACAACTGGACCGGCAACCGCGTGACCTGCCGCGACTGGTTCCAGCTGTCGCTGAAGGAAGGGCTGACCGTCTTCCGCGACCAGGAATTCTCGGCCGACATGGGCAGCCGCGCGGTCAAGCGCATCGGCGACGTGCGCAATCTGCGCGCGATGCAGTTCCCGGAAGACGCCGGCCCGATGTCGCACCCGATCCGTCCCGAGAGCTATCTCGAGATGAACAACTTCTACACCATGACCGTGTACGAAAAAGGCGCGGAAGTGGTGCGGATGTACCACACCCTGTTCGGCGAGGACGGCTTCCGCCGCGGCATGGATCTGTATTTCAAACGCCATGACGGCCAGGCCGTCACCTGCGACGATTTCCGCGCCGCCATGGCCGACGCCAACGGCGCCGACCTGACCCAGTTCGGCCGCTGGTACAGCCAGGCCGGCACGCCGGAGGTGAAAGTCTCCTGCCAGTGGTCGGAACTCGGCCATACGCTGACGCTGACCGTCAGCCAGTCGACACCGCCGACCCCGGGCCAGGCCGACAAGCTGCCGCTGCACATCCCGCTGGCCATCGGCCTGCTCGATCCGGACGGCAGGGAATTCCCGCTGACCCTGTCCAGCGACGCCGCCCCCGGCCCGACCACGCGCGTGCTGTCGGTGCAGGAAGCCACCCAGCATTTCACTTTCATCAATATCGACCGCAAACCGGTCCCGTCGCTGCTGCGCGGCTTCTCCGCACCGGTCCGGCTGACTTACGACTACAGCGACAGCGAACTGGCCTTCCTGCTGGCTCACGACCGCGACGACTTCGCCCGCTGGGAAGCCGGCCAGCAACTGGCCGAACGCATGCTGCTGGCGCTGTACCGCGCCAGCGTCGACGGTCTCGAACTGGCCGTGCCGGACGACTTCATCTGCGCCTGCCGCGCCGTGCTGGTCGATACCGCGCTGGACCCGGCCTTCGTTGCACTGGCGCTGGTACTGCCATCGGAAAACGAGCTGCTGGAAAAGATCGACGCCGCCGATCCGGAACGCATCCGCCAGGTGCGCGCCTTTGCCCGCGCCGAACTGGCCCGCCAGTTGCGCGCCGACCTGATTGCCGCCTACGAACTGAACGACATCAAACCGTTCAGCCATGAACACGCCGGTCAGCGCGAGCTGAAGAACCTGTGCCTCGGCTACCTGGCCGCACTGGACGATCCGCTGGCCATCGATCTGGCCGTCAGCCAGTGCCGCAATGCCGACAACATGACCGACCAGATCGGCGCACTGAACGCGCTGCGCGATATCCGCCATCCGGATCGCGACGCGGTGTTCAACGAGTTCGCCCATCGCTGGATCGACGACGCGCTGGTGATGGACAAATGGTTCGCGCTGAATGCCGCCAGCCATCGCGGCGACACGCTGCAGATGGTGCAGGACCTGCTGCTGCACCCGGCGTTCTCGCTGCGCAACCCGAACAAGGCACGCGCGCTGCTCGGCAGCTTCGGCCGCAATATCGCCGCCTTCCATCGCGAGGATGGCGCCGGCTACCGCTTCATGGCCGACCAGGTGCTGGCGGTCGATGCGATCAACCCGCAGGTCGCGGCGCGGCTGGTGGCGGCGTTCAACCGCTGGAAGCGGGTCGATCCGGCGCGGCGGCAGATGATGCAGGCCGAGCTGGAACGGCTGATCGCGCATCCGGCCCTGTCCAAGGACGTCTACGAAATCGTCGAAAAGAACCTCGCGTAGCCCGTATCAGCAAAACGGCCCGGAAATCCGGGCCGTTTTGCTGTCCACAAACGCCGCCTGCGAAGAACGGACGAGCGCAGCGAGGTGCCTGCCGAATCAGGCGCTCAGGCCGGGCGGGAGAACGCCTGCATCAGCGTCATCATTTCCGGCAGGTTGGACAGCTTGATCTTGCCCTGCATGAAGGCCACTTCCGGCCGCAGTTCGCCACGCTCGATCGCCAGATAATCGGCACCGCTGGCTTCAACCACACACTTCGCTTCGCCGGTCAGCCCCTTTTCGACCTGGCACTGGCCCTTGTCGAGCGCCACGGTCCATTCGCCGCCCGGCTCGCCGGACAGTTTGAAATGGAAGCGGCTGACCACGCCGGCGGCCTTGTCGGCCTGCAGGCGTGCCGGCATGCCGGCAAACAGTTCATCGAGAGTGGAAGGCAATGCCATGTCGGGTTCTCCAGACGGGTCCGCAGCGGCCGGCAAGCCGGGCGGACGGGGTTAAACAAGTGTTTAATGTCATAGTACTACCAGTTTCCAGCTAATGGATACGCGAATCTGCGGCACTTGTCCAACCACGCCAGCCCCGGTCATTCCGACATAAATGCGACACCCTGCGCCATGTTCTTGTGTCAAACACCAAGACAATCTTGTGTGCCGTCGCAGCGTATAGGAAAATACTAATATTAAAAATACCGGGCATGTTCATATCATGACATTCAAAGCCAACGATTCCCTGACGGAGCAGATTGCCCGTTATCTGGGCAAGCAGATCATCCAGAACGACATGCATGCCGGCGAGCGCATCCAGGAACTGCGCATTGCCGCCGAACTGGACGTCAGCCGCGGGTCGGTGCGCGAAGCGCTGCTGCTGCTGGAACGCCGCCATCTGGTCAATATCTACCCGCGCCGCGGCGCCGTGGTGGCGGAACTCGGAGCGGAAAGCGCCGACGAGTTCTTCGACCTGTGGTTCGCACTGATCGAACGGGTGGTGGTCACCTTCTGCCAGACCTGGGACAACGAAGAACTGGCGCCGTTCTTCGACATCAGCACCCGGCTGATGGAAGCCCAGCAGCATGATGACCTCGAAGCGTACTACGACAGCTCGGTCGCCCTGCTCAGCGCACTGTATCCGCTCGGCCGCAACCGCTATCTGGAACAGACGCTGGACGACCTGCTGCCGCTGACCCAGCGCTGCTTCTACGCCGTGCTGAAGAGCGGCAAGACGCAGATGGCCATGACCAACCAGCTGGTCGACGCCACGCTGAAGGCGGTCACCGCACGCGATGTCGAGCGTGTCCGCAAGGCCATTGCGGACTTCAGTGCCGCCTACCGCCACATCATTGCCGAGGCACTGCAATAAACGCGGCGACAGGAACACGGAAAAGACAAAGACTCGTCCCGCACGAGTCTTTTTTCTTGTGCCTGCGAAAATTGCAGCTACACCCAATTGATCTGCATCACCCTAAATTTAAGAAATAGTTAATATACTTATTACCTCGGAATCCGCGTTCGAATGCCCACCCGGCATGCAGGCGCCGGATTCCATCGTGGATAGTCGGGCGGCCGCCCGGCCTGCGCCCAGTCGCCGATCTTCCGGCCAACACCGGACTCGACGTCCGTTACGCGACCGGACCCCGCTTTCATGCCTCACCCGTTACGGAGAGCCATAAATGCACACCTTCCCTTCCCGTCGTTTCGCCCTTGCCACCAGCGCGCTCGCCATCATGAGCCTGCCGGCACTGGCAGCCCTGCCACAAGCCCCGGGCTATATCGACGATTCGACCGCCGTTCCGGCCGCCAAGACCCGCATTCTGCCGCCGATGTTCGAGCAGACGCTGACCAGCACCCGGTTCCTGGTCGGTGCCGACAATCCGCTCGCCACCGTCGCCGAGGCCAGCGACTTCCACAAGACCAGCAACTACACGCAGACCGTCGAGTACATGAAGAAACTCGCGGCCGCCTCCAGTGGCGCGATCAAGCTGACCTGGATGCCGGAGAAAAGCGCCGAAGGCTACGACATGATGCTGGCCGTCGCGTCGACGTCGGCGGACAAGAGCCCGGAAGGCCTGAAGAAGTCCGGCAAGCCGACCGTGCTGGTCGAAGCAGAAATCCACCCGGGTGAAGCCAACGGCAAGGACGCGATGTTCATGCTGCTGCGCGACATGACCACCGGCAAGAAGCCGCTGGCGTCGATTCTGGACAAGGTCAACATCCTGTTCATCCCGACCGTCAACGTTGACGGCGACATGCGCACCAGCGCCTATGGCCGCATCAACCAGAACGGTCCGGACATCACCGGCTGGCGCGTCAACGGCCAGAACCTGAACCTGAACCGCGACTTCACCAAGCTCGACAGTGCCGAAATCCGCAACGTGGCCTGGGTGTTCAACCAGTACGACCTGAGTTTCTTCGCCGACACCCACTCGACCGACGGCGCCATGTATCCGTACGACAGCTCGTACTGCAATAACGGCGAAGGCTGGTCGCCGGCCGCGACCCGCTGGATGGATACCGTGATGCAGCCGCACGTCTACAAGGAAGTGCAGAGCTACGGCCACCAGATCCACGAGTGCATCAGCCTGAACGACAACAAGGACCTGACCCAGGGCTACTACCCGTACCGTACCGACCTGGCCCGCTTCTCGAACCAGTACGGCGATATCCGCAGCGTGCCCTCGGTGCTGATCGAACAGCATGCGCTGCACCCGTACAAGACCCAGGTGCTCGGCAACTACGTAATGCTGAAGGCGATGTTCGAATCGGTCGGCAACAATGCCGGCTCGCTGAAGACCGCCATTGCCGCCGACCGCAGCAAGGCACTGTCCGACGACAAGGTCACCCTGACCTGGAAGCCGGGTACACCGAAGAAAGTCCAGTTCACCGGCGGCGCCTACACCTACGAGATGTCGCCGATTACCGGCCAGAAAACCATCAAGTGGACCAACAAGCCGAAGACGATGACCGTACCGGTCACCGCCAACGACGTGCCGGACCTGACCGTCACCCGGCCGGCCGAGTACATCGTGCCGGTGCAGTGGAGCGACGTGATCAAGCGGCTGCGCGCGCACGGCATCCAGATGAAGACCCTGGACAAGCCGACGCCGGTCGAAGTCACCCTGTACCGGATGGACAACGTCAAGCTCGCCGGCGGCTTCGAGCCCGACCGGGCGGCGAAGAACCAGATCCCCGGCTATGAAGGCCACCTGCTGGTCAGCGGCGATGCCAAACCGGTCAAGCGCCTGCAGACTTTCCCGGCCGGCTCGGTGGTCATCGATGCCCGGCAGCCGCTCGGCGTGCTGGCCATGAACCTGCTCGAACCGACCAGCCCGGATTCGTTCTGGTCATGGGGCTTCTTCAACTCGACCCTGGTCGCCGCCGAAGAACCCGAGGAATACGTGATGGAACCGATGGCGCGGCAGATGCTGGCCCAGGACCCGAAACTCAAGGCCGAATTCCAGCACAAGCTGAAGACCGACAAGGCCTTCGCCAGGGATGCCGGCGCCCGTCTGCAGTGGTTCTACCAGCACACGCCGTTCTATGACGCCAATGCCTATCTGTATCCGATTGGCCGGGTAGAAAAGAAGTAGTTTTTCCGGCAGTCCCGGGACAAGGGCGACGCCTGCCGCGTCGCCCTTGTCTTTTTGTCATGACCCGGATTTTTTCCAGCGAAAACAAGGCAATCCGCTTGACAATAGCAAGCGGATTAACCTAAATTCCGTCAATGCCGGCAGCATCAGAATTGTCGCAAAAAAATGCGGAACAACAGCGGACGAATGGCCGCACCGGACGCCACGGCATCCCGGCGTGCGTCAGCAAATCCCTGCCACGAAGCCCTGTCATGACCCGCCCTCCCCCCTGCGCCCGCGCAGCCCTGACAAAAAGTCGTACCGGTCCCGGGCAGGCGGGCCGCCGCCCCTCCCGCCGCCCCCTCTCCCTCGCAGACATTTCCCTCGCCTGCCGTGCGCCATGCACCGCCGGCGTTGTGGCGTAGCCGATGGCGAACGACCGGTCGCAAAGACACAAAGCAACGGAGTTGATTTCAATGAACAACCAGGAAGTGCGACTGCAGCCCGACGACCTGATCATCACCAAGACGGACCAGAAAGGCATCATCACCTATGCCAACCGGAAGTTCATGCAGGTGTCGAACTACGCGGAATCCGCCTTGCTGGGACAAGCGCACAACCTGATCCGCCACCCGGACATGCCGCGCGGCGTCTTCCGGCTGATGTGGAAGACACTCATGCAGGGCAAGGAATTCTTCGGCATCCTGAAGAATTACACCGCGGATGGCGGGTTCTACTGGGTGTTCGCCAATGTCACGCCCGACTATGGCATCGATGGCAGCACCAAGGGCTATTATTCGGTCCGCCGCATGCCGACCCGGCATGCCATCGACACCATGACCAGAATCTATGCCGAAATGCGCGCGGTGGAACAGTCCGCCGGCAAGGCAGCAGCACCGGATACCTCGCTGGCCTGGTTACAGGACTACCTGGACAAGGCCCACGCCGGCTCGTACGAAAATTTCGTCCTCGGCCTGAACAAGTAACAGAGAATCAACCTACATGGGCACCACCACCACTTCCTCGCTGTTCCTGAAACAGCGTACCTATCTGTATCTGCTGGCATTCAACATCCTGATCCTGATCGCGGCCGGCCATGAAGTCTTCATCGACAACGACAGCCTGTACCTGCTGGCCCTGCCCGCCTGTTCGATCCTGCTGAGCTTCCATGTCCACCGGCAAACGTCGCGGATGTTCGCCATTCTCGGCATCCTGAAGGAGCAGTTGAGCTACGCGAACAAGGGCGAGCTGTACCACCGCGCAACCCGCACGCCGGGCATGGGCGAAATCGGCCTGGTCGCCTGGGAACTCAACGATTTCATGGACCTGATCGAGACCTATTTCAAGGAAATCAATACCTGCTTCGTGCGCATCAGCAAGGGCGATTTCAACCGCTATCCGCTGTCGTCCGGGATGCCGGGGGTGTTCTCGCTGTCGATGGAAGTGTTCGCCAAGGCGATCAAGGCGATGGAGGACAACGACGTCTATGTGCGCCAGAACCAGCTGTCATCCCAGCTGCACAAACTGAACACCCAGTACCTGCAGAGCAATCTGGCCTCCAACCAGAGTGACCTGAACGTGATCAGCAGCGAGATGGAATCGGTGTCCCGGCTGGCGGAAGGCAATGCCGCCGGTGCCGACGAGAGCCTGAAGAGTGCGCAGGACCTGAGCCTGCAGCTGGATACCATCGTCGACAGCGTCAGCGCGGTGAATGAAACCGCGATGACCCTCAGCGAAAAATGGACCCATATCGAGACCTCGCTGTCGTCGATTGCCGCCATTGCCGACCAGACCAACCTGCTGGCGCTGAATGCCGCCATCGAGGCGGCGCGGGCCGGTGAGCAGGGTCGTGGCTTTGCCGTGGTCGCCGACGAGGTGCGCATCCTGGCCGAGCGCAGCAAGAGCACGGCCGGCGAAGTCAAGAACGTGCTGACCGTGCTGTCGGACCTGATCGCCAACATGCGCGAGAAGTCGAGCCAGAGCGGCGAGACCGCCGCCCGGGTCAAGACCTCAATCGACGCATTCCGCAGCCAGTTCGAGAACCTGGCGGAAACGTCGAGCGAAGTGATCGGCCGCGTGTCGCTGGTACGCGACAAATCGCTGGTGTCGCGGGTCAAGGTCGACCACATCATCTACAAGCAGGGTGCGTACATGCACCTCGACGCACGTCAGGCCAGCGAGTCCGACAAGCGCGACGTGCGCAGCGATACCTGGATCAAGAGCGAAGGCCAGACGCAGTTCGGCAGCACCCGCTCGTTCCAGGCGCTGCAGGCCAGGATATCGCTGGTCAGCGACAATATCGCCACCGCCACCGCCACCCTGGCCGAACACGGTGCCGGGGAAAGCGAAGCCATCCTCGCCCGGATGCGCGAAGCGGAAAAGGCCAGCCAGGAAACCATCCAGTTGATCGACGCCATGGTAGTGGAGAAGCACGATACCGGCAGCAAGGCCGCCATCGCCGCCTGATCCGCTCCGCCCGACAGGCGCCGCCGGCGCGGGAGACGTTCCTGCACCGGCGGCGTTTTCATTTCCGCACGAGGCCGTCAGCCGGCAACGGCTGGACGCAACAGCCCGATAAACGCCCGCAGCGTGGCCGGCATCTGCCGCCGGCCCGGGTAATAGAGAAAGAAGTCCAGCGGCGGCAGGCAATAGCTGTCGAGCACGCGCAGCAGCCGCCCGTCGGCAAGTGCGTCCGCCACCATGGCCTCGTACATATAGGCCAGGCCGATGCCGTCCAGCACTGCGCCGAGGATCAGCACATCATCGTCGAGCAGCAGTGGTCCATTCACCTGCACTGCCAGCGGCCGGCCATGGCGGACAAACTCCCAGTCATACACCGCGCCACCAGGGAAGCGACGGCCGATGCAGGCGTGATCCTTCAGTTCGTCCGGCGTGACCGGCAGTCCGTGCAGTGCGGCGTAGGCCGGCGCGGCAACGACAATCAGCCGCGATGCCGGCGCCAGCGGCAGCGCCACCATGTCACCGGCCAGACTGTCACCGAAACGGATGCCGGCATCGAAACCGCCAGCGACGATATCCACCAGTCCGTCATCCGTGACCACTTCCAGCCGCACCTGCGGGCAGGCCTGGTGAAAGCGTGCGAACAGCGGCGCCAGCAGCAATCTTGCCGCTGCCCGCGGCACATTCAGCCGCAGCGTGCCGCTGGGCGTATCACGGAACAGATTGACCTCGTCGAGCGCCTCGCCAATCTCGCGCAGCGCCGGCGCCAGCCGCGCCAGCAGGCGCTCGCCGGCCTCGGTCGGGGTGACGCTGCGCGTGGTGCGGTTCAGCAGACGCACGCCCATGCGCGCCTCCAGTCCGCGCAGTGCATGGCTGAGCGCCGACGCCGACACCCGCCGCTCGGCGGCGGCCTTGCGAAAGCTGCGATGGCGCGCCACGCAGGCGAAGGCGTCCAGCTCTCCCAGATCGGGCGGGGCCTGGTGGCCATGGGCGCGAACCTCGTTGTCGGATCGGGTCATTGATGAATTTTCCTCAGTAGTTCATCCATCATAAGCGGACTTATCACCAGCAATGAAGCACGCGACACTACCGGGGTCGTCACCTGACCAGGAAAACTCCGCAATGAAAACCCGCACACTGGGCCGGCAAGGCCTGAACGTTTCCGCCATCGGCCTCGGCTGCATGGGCATGAGCTTCGGCTACGGCGCCGCCGACGAGCAGGAAGCCATCGCCACGCTGCAGCGCGCCATTGATCTTGGCGTCAGCTTTCTCGATACCGCCGAAGTCTACGGCCCGTATACCAACGAGACCCTGCTTGGCCGCGCCATCAGGGGCCGCCGCGACCAGGTGGTGCTGGCGACCAAATTCGGCTTCAACATCCTGCCGCACGGCCAGGGCACCGAGCGCATGGCCGGCGTCGACAGCCGGCCGGAACATGTGCACGAGGCGGTGGAAGGCTCGCTGCGCCGCCTCGGCGTCGACTGCATCGACCTGCTGTACCAGCACCGGGTCGACCCGCAGGTGCCGATCGAGGACACCGTCGGCGCCATGGCCGAACTGGTGCGTGCCGGCAAGGTGCGCCACCTTGGCCTGTCGGAAGTGTCGGCGGCCACGCTGCGCCGCGCGCACGCGGTGCATCCGATTGCCGCCGTCCAGTCCGAGTATTCGCTGTGGAGCCGCGATGCCGAACGTGAAGTGCTGCCGGTCTGCCGCGAACTCGGCATCGGCTTCGTCCCGTACAGCCCGCTCGGACGCGGTTTCCTGACCGGCAAGCTGACCAGTACCGACAGCCTGGCGGCTGACGATTTCCGCCGCACGCTGCCGCGCTTCCAGGACGAGGCGCTGCGCCACAACCTGGTGCTGGTCGACGCGCTGACCAGGCTGGCGACCAGCCGGGGCTGCACGCCGGCGCAACTGGCGCTGGCCTGGCTGCTGGCACAGCATGAACAGATCGTACCGATCCCCGGCGCACGCCGCGTCAGCCATCTGGAGGAGAATGCCGCCGCCGCCAATATCGAACTCGATGCCGACGCACGCGCCGCCATCACGGCGGCCCTGCCCCCGTCCAGCGTGGTCGGCCAGCGCTACAACGATGCGCAGCTGACCATGGTCAACCTCTGAGCGGTACCTGCCGTCACCGGCAGCGATAGCGTACGGCACTGGCCACCAGCACTGCCATCAGGCACAGCTCGGCAGCCAGTGCCGTCAGCACCGCCTGCAGGTAGTCGCCGCCGGTCGCGTGCAGGCGGTGGGCAAACACCGCCCCCAGCAGCGCTGGCCCCAGCCCCAGTGCGGCCTGCTGCACCGTGGTCAGCATGGCTCCGCCGGCACCGGCCCGGGTCACCGGCACATCGGACAGGCCGATGCGGAAAAAGCAGCTGACGATCAAGGCCTGCCCGCTGCCGATCAGCAACGACCCCGGCACCAGACTCAGCACGCCAAGCTGCGGCCATGCCCGGCTCAGCGTCAGCATCAGCACCAGCAGGCCGGTCATCTGGACAACGCAGCCAAGCCGCAGCGTCACCACCTTGCCGAAACGCTCGACCAGCCGCGCAGTCTGCAGCGATGCCAGAAAATAGATCACGCCCAGCGTGATAAAGGCATTGCCGGACTGGAAGGGCGACAATCCGGCTCCGGACTGCAGCAGCAGTGCCACCACGAACATGAAGCCACTCCAGCACGAGAAGAACAGCACGGCGATCAGCAGGCCGAAGCGCACGCTCGGCAGGCGCAGCAAGGCCGGCGGCAGCAAGGGAAACGCACCACGCCGTTCCTGGTGCAACTCGACCCGCCACAGTGCCCACAGCAGTGGCGGCACCGCCAGCAGCATCGCCACGCACGGCCACGGCCAGTGCTGCGCCGGCCCCAGTGCCAGCGGCAGCAGCAGAAAGACGATCAGCAGCGCCAGCAGCACGGTGCCGGGCCGGTCGATGCGTGCGGCGTCGTTTTGCCGGGTCTCCGGCACCCACAGACGGGCGCAGCCCAGTACCAGCACGCAGATCGGCAGATTGATCAGGAACACGCTGCGCCAGCCAAGCCCGGCAATATCGGCCGAGACCAGAAAGCCGCCCAGCACCTGGCCGACCACGAAGGCCAGCCCGCCGATGGCGCCATACAGACCGAGCGCACGCGAATGTTCGCGGCCGCGCAGGCTGACATGCAGGGTGGCCAGGATCTGCGGCACGATCAGCGCGGCGCCGACGCCCTGCAGCGCCCGCGCCAGCAACAGCATCCATACCGTACCCGCCAGCCCGCACAGCAGCGAAGCGAAGCCGAACAGCCAGACACCGTGGCAGAACAGCCGCCGCCGGCCAAAATTGTCGCCAAGCCGGCCACCCATGGCCAGGCAGACGGCAAAGGCCACACCATAGATGGCGACGATCAGTTCGAGCTGTGTCGGCGTGGCATCCAGTGAGCGGGCGATGGCATCGAGCGCAACATTGACAATGGAGAAGTCGATCATCGGCAGCAACTGCCCGGCCAGCAGGATCATCAGTCCGGCACGGCCGAGCGCTGGCGGGTAAACGGGGTTTTTCATGGGATGCAATCGTGGTTCCGGCTGGAGTGAAGTGCCAGCATCGCGTATCGTTTAACCGGGTACCAGTTCTTGCTTATCCTGGTATAAAAACTGCCCGTCACCGGAATGCCATCATGCCCAGCGCCCCCCAGACCGACGCCGCCGCCCACCGCACCCGCGAACTGGGTACCTTTCTGCGCAGCCGCAGGGAAAGTCTGGACCCGGTCCGCCTTGGCCTGCCGCGCGTCGGTCGCCGCCGCACCCCGGGCCTGCGCCGGGAAGAAGTCGCCCAGCTGGCCGAGGTCGGCGTCACCTGGTACACCTGGCTGGAACAGGGCCGGCCGATCCAGGCCTCGGCCAGATCGCTCGGCGCCATTGCCGTCGCCCTGCAGTGCAGCGCGGCGGAAACCCGCCATCTGTTCGCCCTTGCCGGCCTCGGTGAACCGGTCGCGCCCCACGCGCCCTCCTGCGAACGGCTGTCGACCGCTTCCCGCATCCTGCTCGACCAGCTCGATCCGCTGCCGGCCCTGATCCAGAATGCCCGCTTCGACATCCTCGGCTACAACCCGGCCTACAGCCGCCTGATCGGCGTCGATCTGACGCAGGTCCCGCATGAGGATCGCAACTGCATTTATCTGGCGCTGACCCACCCGGTCTGGCGCAGCCGGCTGGCCGACTGGAACGATATCCTGCCGCGCATGGTCGCCTCGTTCCGCGCCGCCATGGCCGGCCATCTGGAAGACCCGCAATGGGGCGCGCAATTGCAGCGTTTTCTCAGCATCTCCGCCGACTTCCGCGACACCTGGCAGCGCAATGAGGTGCGCAGCATCGAGAACCAGAGCAAACGCTTCCGCCACCCGCTGGTTGGTGTGCTGGAGCTACAGCAGGTCAATTGGTGGTCGGCACCAAGAAACGGCGATCGTTTGCTGGTGTACGTACCGGTCGATGCCGACAGCGAGCGGGCGTTGAAGCGGATCGCGGAAGACGGGGGACCATGACCGGACTCACCGGCGGCCACTTGCCGCTACCCCATTGATTCTCATCTGACCCCTGCATAAAAACCCGGAATTTTGCAGGGGTTCTTTATTGTCGCCAGAAAGGGTTTGTGGCGCCGGCGTCACACCCCGGCCGGTCACAGGATAATGAAGTGCAGGTCGCTCTCGTTCATCTGGTCGAGGCGGTCGATGGCGGCTTTAACCTGGCACACGGGGGTCAGCCTGTTGCGGGCGGCAATCGATGGCACCATCCCGGTCATCGAGCGTGACCTCGACCGCATCGCTCTCCAGACCGGCCTTGTCGGTAATGCGCAGGCTGATCAGACGGTCACGGCACGTGGCGGTAGTGTCCTTGCCATCGGCAAGGATCTGGAAATCCGGTCGCATGGGGCGCCCCCAAAAAAACAAGGCCCCATGCCGGTGGAAGGTCAACACCGACACCAGCCGCCGCATCTACCCATCAATGGTTTGACTTGGTACTACAATTTGGTACCATAAATCAATGAAACGCAGATACCAATCCACGCTGGAACTGATCTTCAAGCGCCCCGTCAGCGGCAACATCCGCTGGAAAGAGATTGAGGCCCTGCTCGTCGAACTGGGCGCCACGGTGGAAGAGCGCGAGGGTTCGCGCATCGGCGTGACGCTGTTCGGGTCGGTGCGCGTGTTTCACCGGCCCCACCCGTCACCGGAGACAGACAAGGGTGCCGTAGCATCAGTCCGCAAGTGGTTGGAAGAAAACGGAGTCAAGCCATGAACAACATCATGATCATCAACGGCCAGAAGGCCGTCATCGCCTACGATCCCGAAATCGAGATGTTCCGCGGCGAGTTCATCGGTCTGAGCGGCGGAGCCGACTTCTATGCGGCGGATGTCGCCAGCCTCAAGGCCGAGGGCGAAACCTCTCTCCGGGTTTACTTGGCTATGTGCACGGAAAAGGGTATCGAGCCCTACAAGTCCTATTCTGGCAAATTCAACGTGCGCATTGATCCGGCCACTCATTCTGCGGCCGCCGTTTCTGCAGCCGCACAGGGGAAAAGCCTGAATGAGTGGGTAGCCGAAGCTATCGAAGAGTACGCTGAGCACGCTGCATAGGCATTCTGCCGCCGGGCCATTCACGCGGCATCGGCATGCCGGCTTTCAAGTAGAGCGAGACGAATGCCCGGTTCATCCCCGCGCACGCGGGGAACACTGATCGAACGGCACTACGACAGACGACGAGCAAGGGTCGCCAAGCCGGTCCGGTGACCTCACGACAACAGGTCAAGTTCCGAAAACACAAAATCATCTTCCGAAATTCAGCCTGGACCAGCAGGCGCCACAACGTCCGAAACGACACAAGCCCCTGATTCTGCTGAATCAGGGGCTTGTGAATTTTGGGGTGGATGATGGGGCTCGAACCCACGACAACTGGAATCACAATCCAGGACTCTACCAACTGAGCTACATCCACCACAGAAACCGGTACTACAACTCTTGCTGCTGACCACTCCGAGTGGCGCGCCCGACAGGATTCGAACCTGTGACCCTCGGCTTAGAAGGCCGATGCTCTATCCAACTGAGCTACGGGCGCACGGACCGTCGGGCGTTGCCTTGAATGGTCGGGGCGGTGGGATTCGAACTCACGACCCCCTGATCCCAAATCAGGTGCGCTAACCAGGCTGCGCTACGCCCCGAACAAGAGGACGCCACTATAAAAACCCGGACGATTCCTGTCAACACCTGTTGAGCAAAAAGCCCAAAAAATGCGAAAATCCGCTTTTCGGTTTCTGGTGTGAAAGCAAGGGCATGACGGCACAACTGATTGATGGAAAAACCATTTCCGCAGATCTGCTCGACCGGGTGGAAAACGGCGTAAAAATTCGTCTCGATGCAGGCAAACGCGCGCCGTGCCTCGCGGTCATCCTGGTCGGCAACAATCCGGCCTCGGAAGTCTATGTGCGCAACAAGAAGCGCTCGTGCGAGAAGGTCGGCATCACCTCGGTCGCCCATGACCTGCCGGCCACCACCACCGAAGCCGAGCTGCTGGCACTGATCGACCAGTTGAATGCACGCGATGACGTCGACGGCATTCTGGTGCAGCTGCCGCTGCCGGAGCACATCGCGTCGGAAACCGTGATCGAGCGCATTGCGCCGCACAAGGACGTCGACGGTTTCCACCCGTACAACATGGGTCGTCTGCTGGTGAAGATGCCGCTGATGCGCCCGTGCACGCCGCGCGGGGTGATGATCATGCTCGAACACACCGGCATCAACGTGAAGGGCATGAACGCCGTGGTGATCGGCCAGTCGAATATCGTCGGCCGGCCGATGGCGCTGGAACTGCTGATGGAGCGCGCCACCGTGACCATCTGCCACAGCCAGACCCGCGACCTGCCGGCCAGGGTGCGCGACGCCGACCTGGTCGTTGCCGCCGTCGGCATCCCGCATTTCGTCAAGGGTGACTGGATCAAGCCGGGCGCCGTGGTCATTGACGTCGGCATCAACCGCCTCGACAACGGCAAGCTGGCCGGCGACGTCGATTTCGACGCCGCGCGCGAACGCGCGAGCTGGATCACGCCGGTGCCGGGTGGCGTGGGCCTGATGACCGTCGCCACGCTGCTGCAGAACACCCTCGACGCCGCCAACCGCAACGCGTAACCTCGCGCGCACTCCCGCCTTACGATTGAGACGGGCTGCTTTTCGGGCAGCCCGTCGTGCATTTATACAGATTGATCATGAGCGAACAACATTCCGCCACGCTGTTGATGAGCTGCCCGGACCAGAAGGGTCTGGTCGCGGCCATCGCCAATTTCCTGATGACCTACAACGCCAACATCCTGCATGCCGACCAGCATCAGGATGCCGGCGAGAACCTGTTCCTGATGCGCGTGGAATGGGATCTGGACGGTTTCACCCTGCCGATGGAAAGCTTTGCCGCCGCGTTCCAGCCGATCGCCGACGAGCACCGGATGGACTGGAACGTGTCGCTGTCGTCGCGCAAGCCGCGGATGGCGATCTTCGTGTCGAAGTACGAGCACTGCCTGGTCGACCTGCTGCACCGCTGGCGCATCGGCGAGCTCGGCTGCGACATCCCGCTGGTAATCTCGAATCATGAAGACTGCCGCCGGCTGGTCGAGTTCAACGGCATTCCGTTCCATGTCGTGCCGGTCACCCGCGACAACAAGGCCGAAGCCGAAGCCGAGCAGTTCCGCCTGCTGGAAGAAGCCGGTATCGATTTCGTGGTGCTGGCGCGCTACATGCAGGTGCTGTCGGCCGACTTCGTCCGTCGCTACCCGAACCGCGTCATCAATATCCACCACAGTTTCCTGCCGGCCTTCGACGGCGCCAAACCGTACCATCGCGCCCACGCCCGCGGCGTGAAGCTGATCGGCGCCACCAGCCACTATGTAACCCAGGATCTCGACGAAGGCCCGATCATCGAGCAGGAAGTGGCCCGCATTTCGCACCGCGACGCGGTCGACGCGCTGATCGAAAAAGGCCGCGATCTGGAAAAGGTCGTGCTGTCGCGCGCCGTGCGCTGGCATGTGGACAACCGCGTGCTGTCGTACTGCAACAAGACGGTCGTGTTCGACTGATGCGACTGATCGACGACGCGCTGGAACTGGCCCGCTTCCGCATCTGGACGCTGGAGGCCTACCAGTATCCGTTCTGGCAGAGTGCGCTGCTGCTGACGCTGGTCGGCATCACCTCGGCCGCCAGCAACGAGGCGGTCGGCTTCGTGGCCGGCGCCGGCACGCGGATGCTGTTCTTCATCATCCTGACCTGGGCGGAAACGCTGCTGTTCATGGTGTTTATCGGCGGCTGGATGAAGCACGCCGGCTGGGAACGGCCGGCGCCGCTGTTCGGCCTGATCGTGCTGACCTACGCCCCGCAGTTGCTGACGCCGCTGACCAGCTGGCTGCCGCCGGATGTCAGCCAGGGACTGAACTTCGCGCTGTCGGTCTATTCGATCCTGCTGCTGATGCGCTCGCTGACCCTGATCAGCGGCCTGTCGCGCGGCCGGGTGATCGCCGGCATCCTGCTGTTCGCGCCGGTGTCGATCCTGGTGATGTCGCTGATGCTGAGCGTCGGCGTCTCGGCCGGCTGGATCGACCTGCCGGCCGACATGGCGGCATCCGTGTCGTCGTCCTCGTCATCCGGCGATGACGGCGGCAGTGCCGACGATGCGGCGCTGCCGTAAAAACCCTGCCGGCATCAGCTGGCCGTCAGCAATGTGCCGACGGCCCTGTGCTACCATACCCGGCTGATTTTCTGTCGGTGGCGACGTGTTCGCCGCCTGCATGCGGCCCGATGCCGCCTAACGATGGAAACCTCATTCATGCAAGACAGCAAGACGCCGGCCCCGGCCGGCAAACATCCGTGGTGGATGAAGCACTTCCTGAAGCACGACATCCGCTTCATGAGCTACGGCAAGGTGACCACGCTCATCTCGCTGCTGACCTTCCTCGCCGCCGTCTTCTTCCTGTACGCCAAGGGCCTGAACTACTCGGTCGAATTCACCGGCGGTACGGTGATGGAAGTCCAGTACCAGCAGGCAGCGCAGCCGGAAAAAATCCGTACCCAGATCGACGGCCTGCATATCGGTGACCCGGTGGTGCAGATGCTCGGCACCTCGCGCGACGTGCTGATCCGCCTGCCGAACATCAAGGACCGCACGTCGGCCCAGGTCTCCAACGAGGTGCTGACGGCACTGAAGTCCGGCGGTGACCAGGTCGAGATGCGCAAGGTCGAGTTCGTCGGCCCGCAGGTCGGCGAAGAACTGGTGACTCACGGCCTGACCGCGCTGACCATCGTCTGCCTCGGCATCATCGCCTACCTGGCCGTGCGCTTCGAGTGGCGCTTCGCCGTCGCGGCCGTGATTGCCAACATGCATGACGTGGTGATCATTCTCGGCTGCTTCGCGCTGTTCCAGTGGGAGTTCTCGCTGACGGTGCTGGCGGCGGTGCTGGCGGTACTTGGCTACTCGGTCAACGAATCGGTGGTGGTGTTCGACCGGATCCGGGAAAACTTCCGCAAGCCGGGCATGCGCGGCAAGAGCACGGCGGCAATCATCGACAACGCCATTACCGCAACCATGAGCCGGACCATCATCACCCACGGTTCGACCGAAATGATGGTGCTGTCGATGCTGTTCTTCGGCGGCCCGGCGCTGCACGGCTTCGCCATGGCGCTGACCATCGGCATCGTGTTCGGCATCTACTCGTCGGTGCTGGTGGCCAGCCCGATCGCACTGGCGCTCGGCGTATCGCGCGAGCACATGATCAAGCCGGTCAAGCCGAAGGAAGAAGCGGTCGTCTGACCCCGCTGCGCTCGTCCGCGCTTCCGGGCGGGGTTATCGGTAGTGTGAACGTGCGGCTGCGGCCGCACGTTTTGCATGCCGCTCATTCATTCATCCTTAAGCTCCGGACTGGCACAGTCCGTCTTTTTCCCCGGTGCGCCCCATGGAATTCATCAGCTTCATCATCGATTTCATCCTCCATATCGATGTGCACCTGACCGAGCTGGTCGCCGCCTACGGGCCGTGGATCTACCTGATCCTGTTCCTGATCGTATTCTGTGAAACCGGGCTGGTGGTGATGCCGTTCCTGCCCGGTGATTCGCTGCTGTTCGTCGCCGGCGCCATTGCCGCGCTGGGCGGCATGGATGTCCACCTGCTTGTGATCACGCTGATCGCCGCCGCCGTGATCGGCGACACGGTCAATTACCAGATCGGCAAGTATTTCGGCCACCGGCTGTTCAGCAATCCGGATTCGCGCGTGTTCCGTCGCGCGTATCTGGAAAAAACCCACGACTTCTACGCCCGCCATGGCGGCAAGACCATCATCCTGGCGCGCTTCGTGCCGATCGTGCGCACCTTCGCGCCGTTCGTGGCCGGCATCGGCGGCATGGGTTATCGCAAATTCCTCAGCTTCAATCTGGTCGGCGCCGTGCTCTGGGTCGCCGGCATCTGCTACGCCGGTTATCTGTTCGGCAACCTGCCGGTCATCCGCAGCAATCTGTCGCTGCTGATCGTCGCCATCGTCTTTGTGTCCTTCCTGCCCGGCCTGATCGAGCTGTGGCGCGTACGCCGGCTGCGCTAAGCCGGTAAAATCGCGTTTTCTGCCGTTCCGCCGGAGCCCGCATGTCCCGCATCCACCGCCTGCCCGACCATCTCGTCAACCAGATTGCCGCCGGCGAGGTGGTGGAACGGCCGGCGTCGGCGCTGAAGGAACTGCTGGAGAACAGCCTCGACGCCGACGCCAGCCGCATCACCGTCGACCTTGGCCAGGGCGGCATCCAGCTGATCCGGGTCAACGACGACGGCAACGGCATCAGCCAGGACGACCTGTCACTGGCGCTGCACCGCCACGCCACCAGCAAGATCTCGTCACTGGACGATCTGGAGCAGGTGTCCACGCTCGGTTTCCGTGGCGAAGGTCTGGCCAGCATCGCTTCGGTCTCGCGGATGACACTGGTCAGCCGCACTGCCGACAGTGAACACGCCTGGTCGGTCTCGGCACTGGACGGCACACTGGAAGCACCGGAACCGGCCGCCCACGCCCCGGGCACCACGGTCGAAGTGGCCGACATCTATTTCAACACCCCGGCGCGGCGCAAATTCCTGAAAAGCGAATCGACCGAATTCGCCCACTGCGCAACTGTGTTCGAGCGCGTCGCCCTCGCCTACCCGCATGTCGAATTCCTGCTGCGCCACAATGGCCGGGTGGTGAACCGGCTGCCGTCCGAGTCGCTGGCCGACCGGGTCGGCCGGCTGCTGGGCAAGGACTTCGTTGCCGCGGCTCTGGATATCGACGAAGCGGCCGGCCCGTTGGCCATCGCCGGGTTCGCTGCCTCGCCATCACTGAGCAAGGCCGGCCGGGATGCGCAGTACTGCTTCGTCAATGGCCGTTTCGTCCGCGACAAGCTGCTGGCGCATGCCGTGCGCCAGGCCTATCGCGACGTGCTGCATCATGAACGCCAGCCGTGCTACGCGCTGTTTCTGCGCGTGCCGCCGGAAGCGGTCGACGTCAATGTGCATCCGACCAAGGTCGAAGTGCGCTTCCGCGAATCCCAGGCCGTGCACCAGTTCGTGTTCCATGCCGTTAACCGGCGGCTGGCGACCACCCGCACCCGGGAAGCCGGCCAGGCCGACACCGGCGATGACCGCCCGGCCGATACCGATGCCCCCGATACCGATGCCCCCGCCATCCGGCCCGACACGGCCTCGCCGACGCCACACTACAGTGCAGGCGGCAATGGCAGTGCCGGCTTCGCCTATCGCGGCGGCACCCGGCCGCTGGACCTGAAAGCGGCCGAAGGCGGGCTGGACACCTACCGCCTGCTGTTCGGCGATATCGAATCCCGGGAACACGCCAGTGCCGGCGTCCGGCCCGCCGGCAGCGATGACGGCGATGCGCCAGCACCACAGACCGGCTCGCCGCTCGAGCCGGCGCCGGCACTGACAACCGGCGACGACACCCTGCCGCCGCTGGGCTTCGCCATTGCCCAGTTGCATGGCGTCTACGTGCTGGCACAAAACGCCGCCGGGCTGATCATCGTCGACATGCACGCGGCACACGAACGCATTGTCTACGAACGGCTGAAGCGCGCGTTCAACCGCGACGGGCTGCCGAACCAGCCGCTGCTGATTCCGGTCACCTTCCCGGCCGACCGCTTTGAAGTCGCCACCGCCGCCGACCAGGCCGAACTGCTGGCAAGGCTGGGCTTCGAGCTGACCGTGCTCGGCCCGGCGCAGCTGGCGGTCCGCGCCCGCCCGGCGCTGCTGGCCGATGCCGACCCGGTATCGCTGGCGCGGGCCACGCTGGCCGAAGTGCGCGAGCTCGGCGCCAGCGAGGCGATTACCGCCCGCCGCGACGAGATGCTGGCCACCATGGCCTGCCATGGCGCAGTCCGCGCCAACCGGCCGCTGACGCTGACCGAGATGAATGCGCTGCTGCGCGACATGGAAGCCACCGAACGCTCCGACCAGTGCAACCACGGCCGGCCGACCTGGCGGCAACTGAGCATGAAAGAGCTGGACGGGCTGTTCCTGCGCGGCCAGTAACCACGCCTCGTCCCCTTGGCGTCGCGGGCGGGTTCGCAGTTACACTCACCCTCCCGTCATTCGTGTCTGGCAGTCTGACCCATGCGTGCTTTCAAGGATTTGTCGCTGTCGGCGATCATCGCCGGCTTCGTGACCGTGCTGGTCGGCTTTACCAGCTCGGCCGTCATCGTGTTCCAGGCCGCTGAGGCATCAGGCGCCAATGCGGCCGAAGTCGCCTCCTGGATGTGGGCGCTCGGCCTCGGCATGGGCCTGACCTGCATCGTGCTGTCGCTGCGCTACCGGGTGCCCATCGTCACCGCCTGGTCGACACCGGGCGCCGCCATGCTGATTACCGGCGCTGCCGGCGTGCCGATGAGCGAGGCCATCGGCGCCTTTGTCGTCTCGGCGGCACTGATCACCGCAGCCGGATTCTCCGGCGTGTTCGAGCGGGCAATAAAGCGCATTCCGGTCTCGCTGGCCGCCGGCATGCTGGCCGGCGTCCTGTTGCGTTTCGGCCTCAATGTGTTCGTCGCCCTGCAGGCGCAGTTCCTGCTGGTCGTGAGCATGTGCGCCGTCTACCTGCTTGCCCGCCGTCTGCTGCCGCGCTACGCCATCATTCTCGCGCTGGCGGCCGGCCTGGCCGTGGCGCTGCTGCATGGACAGCTGCACTTCGGCGATGTGCGACTGGAACTGGCCACGCCGGTGTTCACCCTGCCGTCGTTCTCGTTCGCCGCGCTGGTCGGCATCGCCCTGCCGCTGTTCGTCGTCACCATGGCATCGCAGAATGTGCCCGGCGTCGCCGTGATCCGCGCTTCCGGCTACGACGTGCCCGTGTCGCCACTGGTCGGCTGGACCGGTCTGACCACGCTGCTGCTGGCGCCATTCGGCGCCTATGCGCTGAATCTGGCCGCCATCACCGCCGCCATCTGCATGGGCCGCGAGGCGCATGAAGACCCGTCGCGCCGCTATATGGCCGCCGTATCGGCCGGGGTGTTCTACCTGCTGATCGGCGCCTTTGGCGCCACGGTCGGTGCGGTGTTCTCCGCCCTGCCAAAGGAACTGGTGCTGGCCATAGCCGGTCTGGCGCTGCTCGGCACCATCGGCAACGGCCTGGCGGTCGCCCTGCGCGAGGACAGCGATCGCGAGCCGGCGCTGATCACCTTTCTGGTCACCGCGTCCGGCGTCACCCTGGCCGGCGTCGGTTCGGCCTTCTGGGGGCTGGTCGCCGGCGTGATTGCGCTGCTGGTGCTGCGCGTGCGGAACCGGTGAGGCGGGCAGGCTCGCCGGCACCATTTCGTTTATTGCGATTTTCGATTATTTCGTTTACGGTGTACCTGTCCGATATGGCTAAACAAGGGAAACAAGCCATGACCCCAGTTCTGTCAGCCGAAATGACGCTCCCGGCGGCGCGGGAGGCACAGCTGGCCGGTGAAGGGCGACGTGCGCTGGCCGCCTGCCTGGCAAGCGGCCCCGGCACCCAGCGCCTGCAGATACTCGATGAACAGAATCAGTCCCACCAGCTGGATCTGCCCATCTCTGCCCTGCGCCTGCTGCTGGATATCCTGGCCGAACAGGCAGAAGGCAATACCGTCAAAGTCGTTCCCGTGCATGCCGAACTGACCACACAGGAAGCGGCGGATCTGCTGAATGTCTCACGCCCGCATCTGGTCAAGCTGCTCGATAACGACGCTTTGCCCTGCCACAGGACAGGCAAGCATCGACGTATCCGGCTCACCGACCTGATGCGTTTCAAGGCTGAACGTGATCACAACAGTGAGCAGGCCATGGCTGCACTGGCCAGCCAGGCCCAGGCGCTGGGCATGGGCTACGACTGATGGCGACGCCCTTTGTCGCCCTCTGCGATGCCTGCGTCCTCTACCCTGCACCACTGCGGGACCTGCTGATATGGCTCGGACTGTCAGGGCAGTTCCGGGCGCGATGGAGCCCGCAAATCCACGCCGAATGGCAGCGCAACCTGCTGAAGAACCGCCCGGACCTGACACCCCGGCAAGTCAGCCGCACCGCAGCCCTGATGGACCAGGCCATCCCGGATGCCGTGGTGACAGGTCATGAACACCTGATAGAAGCGCTGGCCTTGCCTGATGCTGATGACCGCCATGTGCTGGCCGCAGCCATACACGGCAATGCCAGCGTGATCGTGACTTTCAATGAAAAAGACTTTCCGTCCAGGGTACTGTCAGGCTACGGAATCGACGCTCAGCATCCGGACAGCTTTATCGAAAACCTGTTCGATCTGGATCAGGCAGCCGTCGTCCAGGCAGCCCGGAAACAGCGAGAGCAGCTCAGAAATCCACCGATAGCGGTGGATCACTACCTCGCCATTCTGCTGAAGCAGGGCCTGGTGCGGACAAGCAAACTGCTTTCGTCTTTCCGGGGCATTCTCTAGCCTTTTTCCAACCAGCGTATGGATTGCCGCCAGCCTGTTCCTATATTTTTTTGCCGGTGCCTGCTGACTGCCCGTGGTCTGGCTGCAGATACGCATGCAGCGCCTCGCCAGCGAAGCCATGGTCCGGGGCACGCCCCTGCCCGCGCGGTACTGGACCATGACCCGGTAGTGGTTCTGGCTCGGCGTCCCGGCCTTTCTCTCGATGGTACGGGTCGTGGCACTGATGGTCTTCAAACACTTTCCGGGAGCCGGATCATGAAAAGTCTGATACAGCAGGTGCTCGGCGCCGACTGGGATGCCCTGCCGCCAGCGCTGCAGGCCCATTACCACTTCGGCACGACAAGCGACACCGGCCGGATGGATATCGAATACCCTCCGGTTCATGCAGCCGTTCCTGCATCTGCCCGGCCTGTGCGGTGTACTGGTTAATTGAACCGGTCAGCGCTGCGGCGACGCCAGGAATGCAGGCAGGCGTTCCGCGCGCAGCGAGAAGTCGGCCAGCAGCGGGCAGGCGTCGGGGACAAGGAGGTCCGGCAGCATCAGTTGCATGAATGCCCAGGCCACGGCAACCGACAGATCGGCCTGTGTCATGAGGGCGGCGTCGGCCGACAGTGGTGTGGCTGCCGCTTCCTGCTCGATGGCCGACCAGGCCGCAACGAGCTGACTGCTGACCCTGTCCAGCCAGGGCTGATGCTGCTTCCCGGCCGGCCGAAGGTTTTGCTCGTAGACGATCTGCACCGTTTTCTCGCAGGCGACCAGCGCCAGCCCGGTGAGACGCAGCGCGCGGACCCGTTCGCTGGCGGCAGCCGGCATCAGGGAGCGGCAGCTCACTCCCTCGGCGTAGTCGATGATCAGCGAGGAATCCATCAGCACAGTGCCGTCGTCGCAGACCAGCGTCGGTGCCTTCACCACCGGATTGATCTCGCGAAACCGGTCAAAGTCACTGAATACCGACAGCGGCCGGTGTTCGAAGGGCAGCCCCAGCAGCCGCAGGGAAATCGCCGTGCGCCGCACGTAGGGTGAATCCAGCATTCCGATGAGTTGCATTTGTCCTCCCGAGGAAAGTACCCCACGATACCGGGGATGCCATTCGTGGCGAATGGCAGTTCATCGGAAATCCGCCCTCCTGACCGATGATTCATCGGTCAGCAACCTGATCGGAAACACATGCCTGTCGACAAGAAGGACCGCCAGATCCTGGAAGCGCTCCAGGCTGACGCACGCCAGAGCCTGGCGGCACTGGGAAAGAGGATCGGCCTTTCACAGCCGGCGATGAGTGAGCGCGTGCGCAAGCTGGAGCACAGCGGCGTTATCGAAGGGTACGGCGCCCGCGTCAACCTGCGCGCGCTGGGCGTCGGCCTGGAAGCCATTATCCGGATCAGGACCACGCATGCCGGCATCGCCCGGTATCTGGCACTGTTCGAGGCCATGCCCGAGGTGTTGAGCGCTGACCGCGTGACCGGCGAAGACTGCTTTATCGTGCGCTGCGCCATCGCCGAGCCGCAGGACCTGGAGCGCGTCGTGGATGCCCTGGCCGTCGAGGGCGCGGTGACGACCTCACTGGTGCTGTCGAGCCCGGTCCGCAAACACGTGACCGTGCAGGCGGTAAAAATCACGCCGTAACGGCCCCCCGGGCAGACGCGCTACGCCTGGTCCTGCAGCCCGGCCCAGGTACGGATCTGGTCGATGGTCGCCGTCGCGCCGCCGCATACGATCACCAGCACCTTGCGGCAGGCGGCCAGGGCGGTGGCCTGCTCGTAGACCGCGGCCAGCGCTGCGCCACAGGCCGGTTCGACCAGAATGCGGTGATCGGTCAGAAAACGCTCGCAGGCAGCAAGGGCGCTGCGATCCGGTATCACCAGACTGTGGACCGGGTGTGTCTGCGCGCAGTGCCATGCCTGCTCGCACACCTGCTTGGCACCCAGCGAAGTGGCAATACTGCTGATCCGCTCCAGCGCCACCGGATGCCCGGCCTGCACGGCGGCCTGGAACGAGGCCGCCCCTTCGGTTTCCACCGCCAGCACCGGCACGTCATGCCAGCCATTGCGCTGCAGACCCGCCACGACGCCGGACAGCAGACCGCCACCACCGACCGACAGCACCACGGCATCCGGCTTGCCACTGGCCCGGGCGACCTCGTCGATCATCGTCGCATGGCCCTCCCACAGCAGCGGATCATCGAACGGATGCAGGAAGGCATCGCTCGCACCCAGCAGGGTTTGTGCATGCTGGTTGGCCTCCTGCCAGGAACTGCCGTGCACGATGACATCGGCCCCTTCCAGAGCCAGTAGTTCTTTCGCCCGTGCCGTCGTCGTTTCCGGCACCACGACCGTGACCGGCAGCCCCAGACAACGCCCGGCATAGGCGACGGCCAGCCCGGCATTGCCGCCTGATGACGACACGAAACGCTGCGCCCCGCGCTGCCGGTAAACGGTGCATGCGTGGCCGATACCCCGGATCTTGAACGACCCTGGCACTTGCAGCGCCTCCAGCTTCAGCCAGACGGACTGGCCGCTCAGCACGCTCAACGGGCGTGATTCCATCAACGGGGTTTCAATGTGCAGTGGCATGGCAGTGTGTTTCCGGGCGGAGGCACAAGATAGCACGGGTTTTCGCCGGCTCCCCAATGGCAAACATCTTGTCCGACAATCCTGATGACGCGCGTTCGGCAAACGGGCATCATGACGAAAGGATAATCACGACGGACTCGCCCCGCCATGCAACGATTCGACTTTTCCCACCCGCCTTTCGACGTTCTGGGGCCGGCCGAGCGCAGCCGGGTCGAGCAGGCAGTCGACATCCTGTACTTTGCGGCCGAAGCGGTAATTCTGGCTCCGGGCGCGGCGGTCGAACACATGTTCGTGGTCATGAAGGGCATGGCCTGCGAGCGCGCCGATGATGGCGAGATCGTCGCCGTCTTCCGCGAGAACGACACCTTCGACAGTCGTGCGCTGATCGCCGGCCGCGCCGGCCACCGCATCGACGCACATGAGGAAACGCTGCTGTTCGCGATTCCGAAGGCGGTGGTCATGGCGCTGATCGACGGCAACAGCCTGTTCGCCGCCTTTTTCTTCCAGAGCGCGGCGCAGAAATTCGCCGCGCTGGCCGGTCGCGGCAACAATCGCGAGTTGCAGACCATCCTGACCGCCTCGGTACGGGACGCTGTCGTGAAACCGGCGGTGTTCCTGCCCGCCGATGCCACCGTTTTCGACGCCGCCGTCGCCATGCGCGACCACAAAGTGCGCTCGGTGCTGGTCGGTGCCACTGACCGGGTCGGCATCTTCACCACCAGCGATTGCCGTGACGTGATCATCAACGGCACGCCGTCCGACACCCCGCTGGACGCACTGTGCCGCTTTGAACTGATTACCGTCGACATCGACGACTACCTGTTCGACGCCCTGCTGATCATGACCCGCCACATCATCCAGCGCGTGGTCGTCACCGAGGAAGGCCGCCCGGTCGGCGTGCTGGAACAGATCGACCTGCTGTCGTACTTCTCCAATCATTCGCACCTGATCGCCCAGCAGCTGGAAGTCGCCGACTCGCTGGACGCGCTGCGCGCGGTCGCCGCGCAGATGGAGACACTGATCGCCATGCTGGCCGGCCACGGCGTCAAGGCACGCGAACTGGCCCGGCTGATGCAGGCGCTGAACGGCAAACTGTTCGCCCGCGCCTGGGAACTGATCGCGCCGGACGGGCTGTTCGCCAACAGCTGTCTGGTGGTGATGGGATCGGAAGGCCGTGGCGAACAGATCATCAAGACCGATCAGGACAATGCCCTGATCGTGCGCGACGGCTACCCGCTCGACGGGGTCATGGTCGCCTGCGAGGCGTTCTCCGCCACGCTGGCCGATTTCGGCTACCCGCCATGCCCGGGCCGCATCATGGTCAACAACCCGGAATGGGTGCAGTCGCAGACCGGCTTCCGCAACATGCTGTATCGCTGGATCTACCAGCCGGACGAGGCGGCACAGATGAAGCTGGCCATCTTCGTCGATGCCAGCACCGTTGCCGGCGATGCCTCGCTGCTGCAACAGGCTCGCGAGTACCTGTTCGGCATCATGCACGACGACGCGTCCTATTTCGCCCGCTTCGCCCGTGCCGTCGACCAGTTCGACGCGCCGATGGGACGGCTGTCGCAGTGGCTGGGCAGTGGTCGCCACGGCGCCGAGCTGCTCGACCTGAAAAAGACCGGCATCTTCCCCATCGTCCATGGCGTGCGTGCCTATGCGCTGGAGTCCGGCCTCGACGATACCAACACCTTTGACCGGCTGACCGCGCTGGCGGCGGCCGGCCGCCTCGACGGCGAACTGGCGCACGACACGGCCGAAGCCCTGTCCTTCCTGCTCGAACTGCGACTGGCTCACGGTCTGGAGGCACAGAAACTCGGCCAGAAGGTCGATACCCAGATCGATGCCGCCCGCCTGTCGACACTGGAGCGCGACCTGCTGAAGGATGCGCTGGCCGTGGTCAAGCGCTTCAAGACCATCGTCCGCCACCACTTCAAGAGCGGGGCTTTCTGATGTGGGCAAAACTGCGCACGACGCTGGCGCGGCGGCGCCTGCGCCCGGAATGGCTCGGCCTGCTCGATACCCCGACCGACGAATATGTGTCCCTCGACTGCGAAACCACCAGCCTGAATGTGCGCGAGGCCGAGATCCTGTCCATCGGCGCAGTGCGGCTGACGCCGGGCCATATTCACGCCAGCGAATCGCTGTACCTGCTGGTCAAGCCGGAGCGGCTGCCCGAGCCGGGCAGCGTGGTAGTGCACGGCCTGCGCCCGAGTGACCTGTCCGATGGCCTGCCGCCGGCCGAGGCGGTCAGCCGCCTGCTGGAATTCATCGGCGGCCGCACGCTGGTCGGCTATTACCTCGAATACGACGTGGCGGTGCTGAACAAATACGTGCGCCCGCTGATCGGCACCGGTCTGCCACAGCCGCAGATCGATGTCTCCGGGCTGTATTACGACTGGAAGCTGAAACAGACGCCGAACGGCTATGTCGATCTGCGTCTGCAATCCATCCTCGACGAGCTGCACCTGCCGTCGCTGGGCCGGCATGATGCGCTGACCGATGCCATTACCGCCGCCGTGATCTGGCAGGCAATGGCCAGCCGCGGGCATCCGGGGTGATGCCTGCGGCGGGCGGGCACCGACGCCAGCAGGAACGTCGGTGCCTTTCCTGGCTACATCGCGTTGCGGAACAGGGCTTCGATCTCCTGCTGGCTGGCCGGACGCGGATTGGTCAGCCCGCAGGCGTCCTTCAGGGCATTGGCCGCCAGCAGCGGAATGTCTTCCGCCTTGACCCCGAGGCTGCTCAGACCGGCCGGAATGCCGACATCCTCTGACAGCTGACGGATCGCCGTCAGGCACGCCTCGGCACCGGCCTGCCCGCCGCCGGAGACGCTGCCGCCCATCGCCCGCGCCACATCGGCAAGCCGGTCTGCCGAGGTGGCGGCATTGAATGCCTGCACATGCGGCAGCAGCACCGCGTTGCACACGCCATGCGGCAGGTCATAGACGCCGCCAAGCTGGTGCGCCATCGCATGCACGTAGCCGAGCGATGCATTGTTGAAGGCCATGCCGGCGAGGAATTGCGCGTAGGCCATCTGTTCGCGGGCCTCGGCATTGCCGCCGTTGGCCACCGCGCTGCGCAGATGGCGCGAAATCAGATCGACCGCCTTCAGCGCACAGGCATCAGTGATCGGCGTCGAGGCGGTCGACACATAGGCCTCGACCGCATGGGTCAGCGCATCCATGCCGGTGGCTGCGGTCAGCGACGGCGGCATGCCGGCCATCAGCGCCGGGTCGTTGACCGACAGCAGCGGGGTCACGTTGCGGTCGACAATGGCCATTTTCACGTGCCGCTGCTCGTCGGTGATGATGCAGAACCGCGTCATCTCGCTGGCGGTGCCGGCGGTCGTGTTGATGGCGATCAGCGGCAGTTGCGGCCGGGTCGAACGGTCGACGCCCTCATAGTCGGAAATATGCCCGCCATTGGTCGCGCACAGCGCGATGCCCTTGGCGCAGTCATGCGGCGAGCCGCCGCCGAGCGAGACGATCGCGTCGCAGTCGGCGGCCTTCAGCGCCGCCAGCCCGGCTTCGACGTTGGCCACGGTCGGGTTCGGCTTGGCGCCGTCGAATACCGTTGACTGGATATCTGCATCGGCCAGCAACTGCTGGATGCGGGCCGCCATGCCGGAACGGGCCAGACCGGCATCGGTCACGATCAGCAACCGGCGCAGCCCGTGGCGGCGGATGGTCGCCACGGCCTCGCTGATGCAGCCGGTGCCCATGATATTGACGGACGGAATGAAAAACGTAGTGGTGGCCATGCCATGTCTCCTGTGTTGTTTTTGACTTCAGGTATGCCAGTGCGCCCGCCACGGGCAGCGTGCCCCGCGGCGGGAAAAGGGAAAAAATCAGAAGAAGCCGAGCGCGTCGGGGCTGTAGCTGACCAGCATGTTCTTGGTCTGCTGATAGTGGTCGAGCATCATCTTGTGGTTCTCGCGACCGACGCCGGACTGCTTGTAGCCGCCAAACGCCGCATGCGCCGGATACAGGTGGTAGCAGTTGACCCACACCCGCCCGGCCTGGATGCCGCGACCGAAGCGATAGGCGCGCGAGCCGTCGCGCGTCCACACCCCGGCGCCCAGTCCGTACAGCGTATCGTTGGCAATTTCCAGTGCTTCGGCCTCATCCCTGAAGGTCGTTACCGCCACCACCGGGCCGAAGATTTCTTCCTGGAAGATGCGCATCTTGTTGTGGCCCTCGAACACGGTCGGCTTCACGTAGTAACCGCCACCGAGTTCGCCGCCGAGTTGCTGGCGTTCGCCGCCGGTCAGGCAGCGCGCCCCTTCCTGGCGGCCCAGCTCCAGATAGGACAGGATCTTGCTCAGTTGCTCGTTCGAGGCCTGGGCGCCGATCATGGTGGTCGGATCGAGCGGATGGCCCTGCTTGATCGCCTCGACGCGCTTGATCGCACGCTCCATGAAGCGGTCGTAGATCGAGGCCTGCACCAGGGCGCGCGACGGGCAGGTGCAGACTTCGCCCTGGTTCAACGCGAACATGGCGAACGCTTCCAGCGCCTTGTCGAAATAGGCGTCGTCCTCGTTCATCACATCGGCAAAGAAGATGTTCGGGCTCTTGCCGCCCAGTTCCAGCGTGACCGGAATCAGGTTCTGGCTCGCATACTGCATGATCAGCCGGCCGGTGCCGGTTTCGCCGGTAAACGCGACCTTGGCGATGCGGCGACTGGAGGCCAGCGGCTTGCCGGCCTCGAGCCCGAAACCGTTGATGACATTGATGACACCCGGCGGCAGCAGGTCGCCGATCAGCTCCATCAGCACCATGATCGACGCCGGCGTCTGCTCGGCCGGTTTCAGCACCACGCAGTTGCCGGCCGCCAGCGCCGGCGCGAGCTTCCAGATCGCCATCAGGATCGGAAAGTTCCACGGAATGATCTGCGCCACCACGCCGAGCGGTTCGTGGAAATGGTAGGCAATGGTGTCGTGATCGACTTCGGAAATGCTGCCTTCCTGCGCCCGCAGGCAGGCAGCGAAATAACGGATGTGATCGACGGCCAGCGGCAGGTCGGCGGCACGGGTTTCACGGATCGGCTTGCCGTTGTCGATGCTCTCGGCCAGCGCCAGCGTTTCCAGATTCTGCTCCATCCGGTCTGCGACCCGGTTCAGCAGCAGGGCGCGCTCGGCGGCCGACGTGCGACCCCAGGCGGCCTTGGCCGCATGCGCGGCATCCAGCGCCCGTTCGACATCGGCTTCCTTCGAGCGGGCAATGCGGCAGAACGGCAGGCCGGTGATCGGCGAGATATTGTCGAAATACTCGCCGTCGGCCGGCGCGACCCACTGGCCGCCAATGAAATTGTCGTAGCTGTCGCGGAACGGATAGGCGACGCCCAGGAACTGCAATTCGGCGTGGTTCATTGGTGTTTCTCCTCCCGGGCTTGTTCTGGCGTGGCCCCTCACCGGCCCGGGGTTTCGGCGGAGGCCCCCCTTCATCCGCAATTCCCGTGCCACCCGCCAGACAGCCGGTAACAAGCCGAAACAAGGGCTTACAGCGGAGATTCTCTGTGCCGGGACGGGACAGTCCGGGTGACCGCTGTATCGTTTCGGCACACCCGGGCGCCGGAATCGGCGCCCGGCGCGCGGTCCTGGCCGGGGCGTGCTAATGTTCTAAGCATTCCCGGCCAGCAGATGCCGCACGAGCGGCACGCCCACAGTCAATGAGCCCGGGATGAGGAGACAAGCCCATGACGGCCCGACTCGATTCGCGCCCCGTCCCGCGGCTGGCCGGCCATGCCGACCTGATCGCGCACGCGCATGCCCGTTCCGCCACCCACGGCCTGCGCCGCCAGGACGCCCCCGACCTCGACCGCCTGCCGCGCTCGGAACTCGAGCTGCGACGGGAACAGCACCGGACCCTGCTGCGACAGGCCACCCCGGTCATGACCGAGCTGTGCCGGCAGCTGGCCGGCACGCGCTGCATGGCGGTGCTGTCCGGCCCGGACGGACTGCTGCTGCATGCCGATGGCGACGCCCGCTTCCTGCGCCGCTCGGAACAGGTAGCCCTGCAGCCAGGGGCCGACTGGTCCGAAGGCCGCAAGGGCACCAATGCCATCGGCACGGCCCTGGCCACCGGCACCCCGCTGGTGGTCGGCGGGCCGGAACACTTTCTCGATGCCAACCGCTTTCTGGTCTGCGCCTGCGCGCCAATAGAGGATGCCGACGGCACCCTGCTCGGTGCGCTCGATGTCTCCGGCGATGCTTCGTCGTCCGGTCTCCATCCGCTGACGCCGGTCCAGACCGCCGTGCTGCAGATGGAACACTGCCTGTTCCTGGCCCGCCACGCCGATGCAGTCTGCCTGGCCGTCGACGACCGGCCGCAGCGGCTCGGCACGCCGGCGGAAGGCCTGCTGGCCTTTACGCCGGACGGGCGCGGGCTGGCCATGAATCGCGCCGCGCGGCGGCTGTTCGGCCTGCATCCCCGGGCGCTGCCGCCGGCGTTTGCCGATCTGTTCGACGCCGGTTGCGAACCGGAGGCCGCGCTGCCTCACGCGACAGAGTCCCGGACCGTACGCGGCCGGGATGGCTGCGACTGGCTGGTTCGCCGCTACCCGGCGCCCGCCCCGGTGGTCCGCCCTCCGGCCGTCGAACCGGTTGCCGGCCGGGCCCTGTCGGCACTGCAGTCCGGCGACCCGGTCATCAATGCCGCCATCGGCAAGCTGAAGCGGGTGCTGGGCAAACAGGTGGCGGTGGTACTGTCCGGCGAAACCGGTACCGGCAAGGAGCTGTTCGCCCGTGCCATCCACGACGACACCCCCGGCCGCGACGGCCCGTTCGTCGCCGTCAACTGCGCGGCCATTCCGGAAGCGCTGATCGAAGCCGAGCTGTTCGGCTACGAAGAAGGCGCCTTTACCGGCGCCAGACGCAAGGGCGGCATCGGCAAGCTGCTGCAGGCTGATCGCGGCACGCTGTTCCTGGACGAGATCGGCGATATGCCGACCAGCCTGCAGGCGCGACTGCTGCGGGTGCTGCAGGAACGTGCGGTCACGCCGCTCGGCAGCACCCGTACCCTGCCCACCGATTTCATGCTGGTCTGCGCCACCCACCGCGACCTGCGGGCGATGGTCGACGATGGCAGCTTCCGCGCCGATCTGTACTACCGGCTGAACGGCCTGACCATCCGTCTGCCCGCCCTGCGCGAGCGCGTCGATCTGGCAGCCCTGATCGGCAGGATGCTCGGAGCCGGAACGACAACGCCGCCGCCGCGTCTGAGTGACGCGGCGACGGCGTTGCTGCTTGGCCATGACTGGCCGGGCAATCTGCGCGAACTGGCGACGGTACTGCACACCGCCCGCTGTCTGGCCGACGACGGGCTGATCGATGTCGAGCACCTGCCGGATGAGCTGACGACCCGCCCCCGCCTGCCGCCTGCCGCCACGGCAGTCCGCCTCTGCGAACATCAGGACCGGCTGGTCGCCGATACGCTGGAACGGCTTGGCGGCAATATCTCGGCGGCGGCACGCGCGCTGGGCATCTCGCGCAACCGGCTGTACCGCCAGCTGGCGCGGGCCCGCTGACTATCAGTCGACCAGATCGGCGTACAGCGGCGTGGACAGGTAGCGTTCGCCGAACGACGGAATGATCACGACGATGGTCTTGCCGGCGTTTTCCGGCCGTCTGGCCAGCTCCAGCGCGGCCCAGGTCGCGGCGCCGGACGAAATGCCGACCAGCAGCCCTTCCTTCGCCGCCATGGCGCGGGCAGTGGAGAATGCATCGTCGTTCTTGACGCGGATGATCTCGTCGTAGATTTCGGTATTCAGCACCTTCGGCACGAAGCCGGCGCCAATGCCCTGGATCGGGTGCGGTCCCTTCGCGCCACCGGACAGCACCGGGCTGGCATCCGGTTCAACGGCGACGATCTTCACGCCCGGCTTGTGTGCTTTCAGCACTTCGCCCACGCCGGTAATGGTGCCGCCGGTGCCGACGCCGGACACGAAGATGTCGACCTGGCCGTCGGTATCGCGCCAGATTTCCTCGGCCGTGGTCTTGCGGTGGATTTCCGGGTTGGCCGGATTTTCAAACTGCTGCGGAATCAGATAGCGGCTGTCGGCCGCGGCCAGCTCACTGGCCTTGGCGATGGCGCCGCCCATGCCGTCCGGCCCCGGGGTCAGGATCAGTTCCGCGCCGTAAGCCTTCAGCAGGATGCGGCGCTCGCGGCTCATGGTTTCCGGCATGACGATGGTCAGCTTGTAGCCGCGCGCGGCGCAAACCATGGCCAGACCAATGCCGGTATTGCCACTGGTCGGCTCCAGGAAGATGGTGTCCGGCTTGACCTTGCCGGCCTGTTCGGCGGCATCGACCATGGCGACCGCAATGCGATCCTTCACACTGTGGGCAGGGCTGTAGAACTCCAGCTTGGCGAGCACGGTCGCCTGCGCGCCCTCTGTCACCCGGTTGAGTTTCACCAGCGGCGTGTTGCCGACCAGTTCACTGACATTCTGCGCAATGGCCATTTCTATATTCCTGAAAAATAGGTTTCACACATGGACTAGCCTCTAACGAGCATATTAGCCCGATTGCGGCCGACTGCGCGCGCGCAGTTTGTTCTAAATTAGGGCAAATTCGCTATATCCTGCATGTTGTTGCCCAATGGACCGGCCCACGCTGCCCGACCGAGAGTCACACCATGCCCCAGTCGCTGAAAAAACTGCTTGCCCTCGAAATCGCTCACCGCATCGATGCCATGCGGACGTGCCGCAAGCGCGCGCTGCGCGGTGAGGATGCCGAGTCGCTGCACAATCTGCGCGTCGCGCTGCGCCGCCTGCGCAGCCTGACCCGGCCGCTGCAGCCGCTGCTGACGCCCCGCATCCGCCGCATCGAGCGCCGGCTCAAGCGGCTGGTGCAGGACACCAATGCCCTGCGCGATGCGGAAGTCCACCAGCAATGGCTGTCGCGCCTGGCACCGGACCTGCCGCCGCCGTCGCCCCGGCGCAAGGATGCCGCCCGCCTGCGCAGGGCCCTGAAAAGCGGCCGGCTCAAGCGCGATCTGAACCTGCTGCGCGAGCGGCTGCCGCGGCAACTGGCGAAAACGCCGAAATTCGCACTGACCCGGCTGCTGGCCGGCGGCTGCGACGCGGCCCAGATCGAACTGGCGCATGCGCTGTCGCGCAGCGGCTTCGACGATGCCGCTCCGCAGGACCTGCACAACAGCCGCCTGCTGACCAAACGGGTGCGGTATCAGGCGGAAAGCTATGCGGTTCTGCTCGGTGACAGCCGGCTGGCCTTGCTGGCCACGCCGTGCCGGGAGCTGCAGGATGCGCTGGGCGATCTGCGCGACCTCGAGGCCTGTGCCGCCTCCCTGCCGCAGGCAGAACAGAAACGGGCCGCGGCCCGGGTCCGCCAGGCCCGTGCCGAATGCCGGGAACGCGCGCGGCTGGCCTGGCAGGACATGCACGACCGGCTGGCACCGACCCCGCTCGAAGACTGAACACAAAGGGGACACCGGCGGTCATCGTGGGGAAATCCCGCTTCGCGCGTCCGTCCTTCAATCCCTGCAGCAGCAATTGAAAAGCCCCCCGTTCATATCGACTGAACGGGGGGCTTTTCATTTTACGGTCTGGCAGCGGCGGCAGGTGGTGGTGCCGGCTCCGGCTCCGGTGCCGGCGGCGCTTCCTGCCACGGCATGGACACCGGCTTGCCGCTGATGCTCATCTTGCCGTCCTTCCAGTTCATCCGCGTCCTGACCTGGCCATTCTGGATGGTCAGGTAGTGCCCTTCCTGCCAGATCTCCAGTTGCGAAGCGAGCAGGTTGCGGGCCAGATCGTCGATCTCGTCCACGCTCGGCGGGTTCTCGGCCGTTTCGTCGACCACGAACAGATTGCGCGCCTGCGCGACCACCATCGACTCCAGCGTCAGCTTCGGCACTTCGATGCTGGCATTGGCTTCGACCTTGGCCAGGAAGTCCGCCGGCTTGTTCAGGTCAGCCTCGCGCAGATTGTTCAGCGCCAGATCGCCGGAAGCCTTGACCTCGCCGGCCGGCAGCTTCAGGTAGAAATCGTTGACCAGCAGCTTCGGATTGTTGGTCAGCAGCGGCAGCCCGTTCTTCTTGATGGTATCGATGTACTGCTGGCGCAAAGCGGCCGGCTCGACCCCCTCGAACGGAATCGCCGACAGCGCCTGGTCCAGCCTGACCAGCGTCGGGCCGTGCAGGTGGTTGGCCGACACGTCAAGCCGCATCGGCCCGTAACTGTTCTGGTCCACGCTGAGGTGGGCAAACGACAGCTTGCCGCGGGTGTTGACGAAATCGTCCTGCTCGCTGGTGACGATCTGGTAGCGCAGCTGGTCGAGCACCGCCCTGGACGGCTTGATCTCGCCCACCGGGTTGATGAACTCGCCGACGCGCATGCGCGTCAGCAGGTACACCAGTTCGTTCAGCTTGATCTCGTACGGCAGGCTTTCCTTGGCGTCGAGGCTGACCTTGACGACGGACATCTCCGACGAGCCCAGCGTCACCCCGGTCTGGCCCGGGCGATGGCTGGACTGGTAATGCACCCCGTCCAGCGCGACGCGGCCCTTGGTCGCGGCCTCGACATTCAGCCCCGGCACCTTGACGTCGACCGCGTACTCCTTGTAGCCCGGCTCGTAGTCGATCCGGGTGTCCAGCCCCTTCCAGTCGACCTTGACCCCGGCCAGCGGCTCTTCATAGTCGAATTTCGGAATGCTGGCGGTCAGCGTGCCGCCACCGCCGAAGTTCAGCCGGTTGATGACCGTGATCGGCGGCTTGTCGCCAAAGAACTTCTGCAGCGTCTTGCGCGTCTGTTCGCTCATCGCGAACTCGGTGGTCACCACCGCGCGTCCCGGACGGAAGCCGAAGTCGCCGATTTCCGGCAGCGGGCCGTGCTTGATGTGATTGGTGTAGCGCACCGTGGTATCGAGCCACTCGGCCGCATTGGCCGGCAGCATCGACAGATACGGCGTGAACAGCTTCTTGTTGAACGTCAGCTCGGTCGTCTCGGTCGAACTGAACCAGCCGCGCTGGTAGCTGTGCGACTTGACCACGAACAGCGGCACGCTCTGCAGCAGGCGATACTGCTCGGCCAGCGTCTGCTCGGTTTTCAGGCCGAACCAGTAGGAACCGCCGCCCCAGGCAACGGCGGCAACGACGACGCCGACGGCGGCCTGCTTGAGGCCACGGCTGCGGAACACGGACAAAAAGGTATGCGAGGACATGGCGCGGAATGTTACACGACTCACCCCGGCTGGCGCAGCCAATGTGGCGTATCGCTGTGTACCGTTCCTCCGGTCGTCGCCACCCGCACCGTCGGCACCCACCCGTTTCACAGTCTGTGTAGAATGGAGTTTCTGCTCCAATATTGAGATACATCAATGGAATACCTGAATGGCCTTGTCAACTGGCCATGGTGGGGGTACGTGCTGTACACGCTGGCCGTGACCCACGTCACCATCGCCTCCGTCACCATCTTCCTGCACCGTCACCAGGCGCACCGCGCGCTGGACCTGCACCCGATCGCCAGCCACTTCTTCCGCTTCTGGCTCTGGCTCACCACCGGCATGGTGACCAGGGAATGGGCGGCCATCCACCGCAAGCACCATGCACGCTGCGAAACGGCCGACGATCCGCACAGCCCGCAGGTTCTCGGCCTGAAGACGGTCATGTGGCAGGGCGCCGACCTGTACCGCGAAGCCGCCAAAGACCAGGCGCTGCTGGACAAGTTCGGTCACGGCACGCCGGACGACTGGATGGAACGCAACGTCTATACCCGCCGCAGCGCGCTGGGCGTCGGCATCCTGCTGGTACTCAACCTGATCCTGTTCGGACCGATCGGCCTGACCATCTGGGCGGTGCAGATGGCATGGATTCCGTTCTGGGCCGCCGGCGTGGTCAATGGCGTCGGCCACTTCTGGGGCTATCGCAACTTCGAGAACGAGGACGCCGCCACCAACCTGCTGCCGTGGGGCATCCTGATCGGCGGCGAGGAACTGCACAACAATCACCATACCTTCGGCACCTCGGCCAAGCTGTCGTACAAGTGGTATGAATTCGACATCGGCTGGATGTATATCCGGCTGATGGAAATGGTCGGGCTGGCCAGGGTCCGCCGCGTGCACCCGGTACTGCTGCAGGGCACGCCGAAGCCGCAGCTCGATCTGGCCACGCTGCAGAGCATCGTCAGCAACCGCTATGCACTGGCGTCGCGCTATGCACGGGAACTGAAGGCGGCCTACCGCGCCGAGATTGATGCCATCCGCCGCCAGCACCCGGACATCTGCGCCCGCACACTGCGCCGGAAGATGAAAGTGTGGCTGAAGCAGGAAGCCAGGGACACGCCGAGCACCGAACGCCATGTGCTTGATCGCGCGCTGGCGGTCAGCCCGACGCTGGACACCATCTATCGCATGCGCCAGGATCTGAGCCGGGTGTGGGAGCGCTCCAGCCTCAGCCGCGAACAGCTGCTGCAGGAACTGCAGGACTGGTGCGCCCGCGCCGAAGCCAGCGGCATCCGCCAGCTGGAGAACTTTGCCCGACGCCTGCGCGCGGTCGGCTGAACGGACGCAGAAAGCCATGGCACAGGACAGCTCGCTTGCCGACTTCTGGGATACCCGCTACCAGCAGGGCGTCACGCCGTGGGACGCGGGCCAGGTGCCGGTCGAGTTTGCCGCCTTTGCCGAAGAACAGCCGCGTGGCCGGGTGCTGGTGCCCGGCTGCGGCAGCGGCTACGAGGTACGCTGGCTGGCCGAACGCGGCCACGCCGTCAGCGCCATCGACTTCAGCCCCGCCGCCATCGCCGTGGCGCGCCAGGTCATCGGCAACGACAGCCTGCTGCGCGAGGCCGACTTCTTTGCGCTGGACGAGCCGCCGTACGACTGGGTTTACGAGCGGGCCCTGCTGTGCGCGCTGCCGCCGCGCACCTGGGCAGACTGGGGTACACAGATGGCGCGCCTGATCCGTCCCGGCGGCCTGCTGGCCGGTTACTTCTTCCATGCCGACACGCCGAAGGGGCCGCCGTTCGGCCTGCACGACACCCGGCTGCAGCAATTGCTCGAACCCGGCTTCCGCCGCATCGACGATCGCCCGAGCGGTACCGGCCTGCCGATCTTCAGCGGTCGCGAGCGCTGGCAGGTCTGGCAGCGGCTGGACAACGCTGGCACCTGATCACCATCAAGCATCCTGCGACGGATTGCCGCACGCCACCGTCATGCCCCCCGCAGCCCGCCCGCCGCAGGTAAACTGGCGCCGCCATGCTGATGTCCCGCCCCCTGATTCCCGCTGCCGTATCGCTTGCCCATATTGCCGTTCTCGCGGCACTGGCCGGCGTGTGGGTGGTCGAGCGTGCGCCAATCCCGCCGCGACCGCTGCAGGCCATGCTGTACACCCCGGCGGTCGCCACCCCGGTCGAGGCCCCCCCGGCGTCGGCACCACCGGCACCACAGGCCCGACCGGCCGCCGCAACCGCACCGGCGCACAGCATCCCCACTCGCGAACAAGCTGACGCCCCGGCCGACATCACCCGGAAAACCCGCCCGCAGCCGCCCGCACCGACCGCGGCACCGGCTACACCGGCCAGTCCGCCGGCAGCAGCGAGTGCCGCGCCGGACAGCAGCAGCGCCACGGCCGACGGCAGCGCAACCGCCAGTGGCGGTCAGGGCCGGCACGGCACGCAGGACAGCGGCGGCGACGGCCCGCACGAAGCCAGAATCATCAGCTCGATGTACAGCAATCGACCGCCAACCTATCCGGCAGCATCGCGCAGCCTCGGCGAAGAAGGCCGCGTCATTCTCAAGGTCCGCGTCAATGCGGCAGGACGGCCGGAGAGCATCGACATCGACACCTCCAGCGGCTTCCCGCGCCTCGACCGCGCCGCGACTGACGCCGTCCACCGCTGGCGTTTCGAGCCGGCGATGTCGCAAGGTCAGCCGGTCGCCGGCTGGGTCCGCGTCCCCATTCTGTTCCGGCTCGACAACAGCCGCTGATTTCTCCCCCTTTACCCCGTTCTGCAAGGACACCCCAATGAAGACCTTTGTATCCGCTGCCCTGTTGCTGCTGTCGAGCACCGCCTTCGCCCACAGCTATACCGCCGGCGACGTCGCCATCGGCCACCCGTGGGCCCGCGCCACACCGGGCCCGGTCAAGACCGGCGCGGCCTACCTGACGCTGCAGAACAAGGGCAAGAGCGCCGACACGCTGCAGGGTGCCGACGGCGATGTCGCCGACCGGGTCGAAATCCACAACCATATCAACGACAACGGCGTGCTGAAGATGCGCCGGGTCGATGGCGTGAGCGTCGAACCGGGCCAGCGCGTGGCACTGCAACCCGGCAGCTACCACATCATGCTGATCGGCCTGAAAAAGCCGCTGCTGGCCGGCGAATCGTTCCCGCTGACACTGCACTTCAAGCGCGCCGGCGATGTCAGGGTCGACGTCAAGATCGAAGCGACCACCAGTGAGGCCCCCGCGGCCGACGCCCACGGCGAACACTGATCCGGACAGCATCCGGGCGGCAAGGATTCTGCTCCCTGTTTTGCGCACGCAAGTGCGCAGGACAGAGGGGGGGCGTCCTTGCCGCCCTTTGCATTGCGGGGCAACGGTCATGAGGCAACGCCCTGCGAGTCAAGGCGTGCGGGCACAGGCATCCTCGCTACGGCCTGGCCCCGGGCAGTCTGGCCACCACCTTGATCTCGAGATCAAAGCCGTACAGCCAGGTAACGCCCACGGCGGTGAGTGCAGGATGGGGCGCCTCCCCCCAGTAATCGGGCAGGACCTTCCACAGGGTATCGAGCACGGCCTCGGGGTTGACGATAAACAGCGTGACATCGATGACATGATCAAAGCTGCAGCCTGCGGCTGACAGGATGGCGTTGAGATTGTCAAACGCCCGGCGGATCTGTGCTTCCAGACCGGGCTCGGGCGAGCCGTCCTCGCGGCTGCCGACCTGGCCGGACACGAAAAGAAAGCCGTTGGCGCGGATGGCGGGCGAATAGCGGTTTTTCTCGTACAAGGCCTGACGGCCGGCGGGAAAAACGACCTGGCGAACATTGCTCATGAAAGTCTCGACCACGAAGTGACAGGAGCCGCCACTATCCGCGAGGGCCAGACCGCGATAAACAGGCAATACTCCCCAGCGCTGTTTGTAAAATTCAAACAATCGACAGAGAGGGAGCGCGCCATTGGACCGTTTCGACGCCATGCAGGCTTTTGCCAGGGTCGTGGAGACCGGCAGCTTCACCAGGGCAGCGGATGCCCTGCACATCAGCCGGACCACGGCCACCCAGCTGGTCCAGCAACTGGAGGCGCGGCTGCGCGTGAGCCTGCTTCACCGCACCACGCGCAAGGTCGGACTGACCCCGGCCGGCAGTATTTACTATGAGCGCGTGGTCCAGTTGCTGGCCGATCTGGACCGGGCCGAGGCGGATCTTCCGCAGGCGCTGGGCACGCCCGCGGGCCGGCTGCGCGTCGACGTACCCGGGCCGCTGGCCAGCATGGTGCTGGTGCCTGCGCTGCCGGCGTTTTTTGAACGCTATCCCGGCATCGAGCTGCACATGGGTGCCGGCGATCGCATGGCCGATCTGCTCGACGAGAGCATTGATTGCGTGGTGCGCGGTGGGCCCGTCACCGACCAGTCCCTGATCGCCCGGCATGTCGGGGATCTGCAGATGTCGGTATACGCGGCGCCGTCTTATCTGGCCCGCAAGGGGATGCCCGCGCACCCGGGCCAGCTGGCGGGGCCGGAGCACAGCCTGGTCGGTTTTCTGTGGGAGTACCGCAATCTGCCGCAGCCTTATGCGCTGCGGCGCGGGAACGAGTGCATCCCCGTGCGCGGCCACTACGCCCTGGCGCTCAATGATGGCAATGCCTATCTGGCGGCCGGCCTGGCCGGGCTGGGCGTCGTCCTGCTGCCCGACTACATGGCCCGCCAGGCAGTCGGCGAGGGCCGGCTGCAGCGTCTGTTCGAGGGCTGGCACGTCGACCCCATGCCCATACATGTGGCTTTTCATCGCACCAGGCACAGCAACGCACGGCTGCGGGCCTTTATCGACTGGGTGGTCGAACTCATGGCCGCCCTCCGCTAGCGCGCAGTCCCGGCTCGACCCGGCCGGAAAACAATATGCTTGATAATATAATGTTATTTGTTATTATATTTGTACGTGTATTGTTAACCCGGAGAACAACATGCAAGCCAATGTGGGCGGTCCCGACCGCATCCTTCGCATCATCGCCGGCCTGGCGCTGATCGCCGCCACGGCACTCGGCTGGATTGGCGCCTGGGGCTGGATCGGCCTGCTGGTCCTGGCCAGCGGCGTATTCCGTTTCTGCTTTGCCTACCGGCTGCTCGGTCTGAACACCTGCGGCAGTTGCTGCAGCGGCAAAACCTGCAAGAAAGCGGAGTAAATCCACATGAACAGCACCGATTACCGTGATCTGACCCGGACCCTTACCCAGAACCTGTCCGCGCTGCGCAGCGATCTGCCCGAGCTGATGAAAGGCTTCGGCGATCTCGGCCGCGCCGCCACCCGCGACGGCGCACTGGACCACAAGACCAAGGAACTGATCGCCCTCGCACTCGGCGTCGCCGCGCGCTGCGACGGTTGCATCGGCTTCCATACCCAGGCGCTGGTCAGGCTGGGTGCCAGCAAGGCCGAAGTCGAGGAAGCCCTCGGCATGGCGGTCTACATGGGCGGCGGGCCGTCGCTGATGTACTCGGCCAACGCCATCGCCGCCTTCGACGAATTCAGCGCCGCCGCCGCCGACGCGCGCTGACGCGCTGACACCCTGCCATCGGCCGGGGGCACCGACGCCACGGCAACCGCCGGTCCCCACCCTTGCAAGCAGTCCGCAACCGCCTTCATGGCGGTTTTTCCTTTCCCTTTCGGGAAGTTCCGGATATCCAGCGTTGCCGGGGCGGGGGGCCCGGACATACAATCAAGCGGTACTTTTCTGCATTTGCCGGCATCAATGCTGCTTTGGCTGTTATTTGCAGCTTTTTTACCGCGCCCCTCACTACGGAATCCGCAAGATGACGCTGCAACATCTTCTGCAAGACAAGCTCGCCGCCGCGCTCGCCGCCGCCGGTGTCCCCGACGCCCAGCCGCTACTGCAACCCGCAAGCCGACCAGAGTTCGGCGATTACCAGGCCAACGGCGTGATGTCCGCGGCCAAACAGCTGAAGATGAATCCGCGAGAGCTGGCGCAGAAAGTCATCGACAAGCTCGACCTGACCGGCATTGCCAGCAAGGTCGACATCGCCGGACCGGGCTTCATCAACATCACGCTGGATCCGGCCTTCCTGGCATCGCGCCTGGACCATGTACTCGAACAGCCGAAGCTCGGCGTCGAACCGCAGCAGCCGACCAAACGCGTGATGGTCGAATACTCGTCGCCGAACCTGGCCAAGGAAATGCACGTCGGCCACCTGCGCTCGACCATCATCGGCGACACGCTGGCCCGCGTGGTCGACTATCTCGGCCATGACCTGGTGCGTGGCAACCACGTCGGCGACTGGGGCACCCAGTTCGGCATGCTGACTGCCTACCTGGTGGAAACCCAGCAGGCCGGCAATGCCGCGCTGGAACTGAACGACCTGGAAGGCTTCTACCGCAAGGCCAAGATCCGCTTTGACGAAGACGCAGACTTCGCCGATCGCGCCCGCGACTACGTGGTGCGCCTGCAGGGCGGTGACGCTGACGTGCTGGCACTGTGGAGACAGTTCGTCGACGTGTCGCTGAAGCATTGCGAGGCGGTCTACCGCAAGCTTGGCGTCGGTCTGACCCGCGACGACGTGCGCGGCGAATCGTCCTACAACGACGACCTGCCGATCATCGTCCAGGAACTGCACGATGCCGGCCTGCTGACCGAAGACAACGGCGCCCAGGTCGTGTACCTGAACGAATTCAAGAACCACGACGGCGAACCGATGGGCGTCATCGTGCAGAAGAAGGACGGCGGCTTCCTGTACACCACCACCGATATCGGTGCCGTGCGCTACCGCCACAAGACGCTGCACCTCGACCGCGTGATCTACGTGGTCGATGCGCGCCAGAGCCAGCACTTCCAGCAGATGTTCAGCATCTGCCGCAAGGCCGGCTTCGCCCCGGCCGGCATGTCGCTGGAGCACGTCGGCTTCGGCACGATGATGGGTGACGACGGCAAGCCGTTCAAGACCCGCACCGGTGGCACGGTCAAGCTGATCGAGCTGCTGGACGAGGCCGAAGAACGCGCCTTTGCCCTGGTCAGCGAAAAGAACCCGGACCTGGCGGAAGCCGAACGCCGCAAGATCGCCCACGCGGTCGGCATCGGCGCGGTCAAGTACGCCGACCTGTCGAAGAACCGCAACAGCGACTACATCTTCAACTGGGACCTGATGCTGGCGTTCGAGGGCAATACCGCCCCGTACCTGCAGTATGCCTACACCCGCGTGGCCAGCATCTTCCGCAAGGCCGGCGCCTTTGACGCCAGCGCACCGCTGCAACTGAACGAACCGGCCGAGAAACAGCTCGCCCTGGTACTGGCACAGTTTGGCGACACGCTGAATGCCGTGGCCGACGACTGCCTGCCGCACGTGCTATGTGGTTACCTGTACCAGGTTGCCACCCACTTCATGCGCTTCTACGAAGCCTGCCCGGTACTGAAGAGCGAAGGCGCCGTGCGCGCCAGCCGCCTGAAGCTGGCCCGGATCACGGCGGAAACGCTGCGTACCGGTCTGGACCTGCTCGGCATCGAAGTGCTCGAGTCGATGTAAGCCCGGGGAACGGGAGCCGGTTCGCGCCGGTTCCGTTCGCGAACCGCATGCCGGCGTGCCCCTTTCGGGACACGCCGGCATTTTTTTACTTGTCGACCCGGCCTGCCGTCCCCATCTTGTCCGCCAGTACATCGCACGGCACGATCGATACCGCCGCGCCCAATGGAGAATCTCTCAGCATGAATGCATCCTGGCTCGAATTCCTGGCCGCGCAAGGCGCGGTCGTTACCGATGGTCATGTCAGTGCCTTCGCCGGCCGCGACGCGCGCGCCGACAGCGGGCTGGCAGCGGCACACGCGCCGACCGTCACGCCGCTGACCCGGTTCGCCGTGCTCGATTTTGCCGGCGACGATGCGCAGGCCTTCCTGCAAAGCCAGTTTTCCAGCGATGTACGTCAGGTCGACGCGACCAGCGCCCAGCTGTCCAGCTACTCGACCGCCAAGGGCCGCATGCTGGCCAGTTTCCTGATCTGGCAGCGCGACGGCCGCTACCGGCTGCTGCTGGCCGCAGATCTCGCCAGCGCCATCGACCGCCGTCTCGGCATGTTCATCCTGCGCAGCAAGGTCAGCCATGCCCCGCTGGCCGGACAGGTCCTGCTCGGCATCGCCGGCGAGCACGCCGCCCGCCGTGCCGGCGTCATTGCCCCCGCACCGGCCGCCGATTTCAGCCTGACCGCCTTCGACGGTGGCGAAGTCATCCGCCTGCCGGGCGAGCGCTTTGTCGTCATGGTCGCGGAAGACCGGGCGGCGGACGTCTGGCATGCGCTGCAGGAAGCCGGTTCGCAAGCGACCGGCGAAGCCGCGTGGGACTGGCACGACATCGCCACCGGCACCCCGTGGATCAGCCTGGCCACCCAGGAAGCCTTCGTGCCGCAGATGACCAATATGGAGCTGCTTGGCGCGGTCAATTTCAAGAAGGGCTGCTATCCGGGCCAGGAAATCGTCGCCCGCACCCAGTACATCGGCAAGGTCAAGCGGCGCATGCTGCGTGCCCATGTCGATGCCGATGCCAGCGCCGGCCAGGACCTGTACGCGGCGGAAACCGGCGAGCAGTCGATCGGCAAGATCGTGCAATCGGTGCCGGCCGCACACGGTGGCAGCGAAGTACTGGCGGTCGCGCAGCTGTCGGCCTGGGCATCCGGGGTGCATCTCGGCGCCCCGGACGGACCGGCGCTGACGGCCGGCACCCTGCCCTATCCGGTAGCGTAAATCACGGCGCTGACAGATAAGCATTCGTAATGCCGGTGCGAACCGGCGATGCGGATCAATTGTCAGCGCAGGACGACTAATGCCACAATCGCGGCGCCCGACCGTGCAACGGAGAATGCCTCCCCGGCGGGACACCGAGGTCCTCCCGTGAAGTGGTTTTCGCTGTATCCGTCCTTCCTGCAACCCGCCAGGTCCGAGCCGCCACCGGCCCAGACCCAGATACTGCTGTGCGCGCTGGAACAGTGCGTCGACTCGGTAATGATTACCGACGCCAATGGCATCATCACTTATGTGAATGCCGCCTTCGAGCGCATCACCGGCTTCAGCAAGCGGGAAACCCTCGGCCGTACCGCCTCGCTGCTGCGTTCCGGCCGCATGAGCGCCGCTTTCTACGCCCAGTTGTGGGCACAGCTGCGCGCCGGACGGGTATTCAAGGCCATCTTCATCAATCGCCGGAAAAACGGCGAGCTGTACAGTGAAGAGAAAACCATCACGCCGCTGACCGACGAAAACGGTCAGATCACCCACTACATTTCCACCGCGCGCGATGTCACCGAACGCCTGCGCACCCAGGACCAGCTGCACCGGCTCAGTCATTTCGACCTGCTGACCGGGCTGAACAACCGTGGTGCCTTCCTGAGCCTCGGCGAGCGGGTACTGGAGCGGGCGCGGCTGGACAATCATCGCGTTGCCGTCGTCCTGGCCGACGTCGACCACTTCGGCCAGCTGAATGCCATTCATGGCCAGAATGTCGGCGATGCACTGCTGGTGGAAATGGCCGAGCGCCTGAGCCGGCTGTGCCAGAGCGAACACCTGGCCCGCACCAGCGGCCGCGGCTTTGCCTGGCTGATGACCGATCCGGCACCGGACACGGTGCTGACCCAGGCCATGCGCCCGCTGCAGAGCTGGCAGACCCCGTTCCCCTGCGACAATGTCTCGCTGCCGATCACCGTCTCGGCCGGCATCGCCCTGTTCCCGGACGATGCCGAAAACTTCTTCGACCTGCTGCACAAGGCACAACTGGCCAAGCGGCTGGCCAAACAGGGCGGTGGCGGCATCAGCCAGCGCTACCAGCCGGAACTCGGTCTCCGCGAAAGCGGCGACAGCCGGCTGTGCGCCGAACTGCGTACGGCACTCGGCAACGCCGAGCTGTCGGTGTTCTACCAGCCAATCTTCGACCTGACCTGGAACCGGCTGGTTTCGGTCGAGGCGCTGCTGCGCTGGGATCATCCGCAGCACGGCATGCTGTCGCCGGCAATCTTCCTGCCGCTGGCACAGCGCAGCGGGCTGATGCCGCAGCTGAACCGCTACGTCAGCGACATCGCCTGCACGGCCCTGTCCCGCATCAACGACGGCAGGGAACGGCCGCTGCGGCTGTCGATCAACCTGTCGGTGGGCCAGTTCGCCGACCCCGGGTTGCCGGACACCATGCGCCAGGTACTGACGCGTACCGGCTTCCCGCCCGGGCTGCTGACCGTGGAAGTCGACAGCGCGGCACTGAGCGGCCCGCAGGCGCGCCCGGACGGTGCGCTGGCGGCGCTGGGCGCGCTCGGCATCGAACTGGCCATCGACGACTTCGGCCTCGGCCACCTGGCGCTGGAAGCCCTGCGCCGGCTGCCGGTGCAGGCGGTCAAACTCGACCGGCAGCTGGTCGGCCGGCTCGACAGTGACCCGCTGGCGGAAAATGTGGCTCGCGCCAGCCTGCTGCTGGCCCGGGAACTCGGCCTGACCCTGATTGCCGAAGGGATAGAAACGCCCCGCCAGATCCAGTGGCTGCAACAGCAGGGCTGCCATTTTGGCCAGGGTTATCTGCTGGCAAAACCGATGTCGGCAACGGCATTGGCGGAATATCTGGATTCCGACCAGTGTCGCTTTGGCAGCGAACTGCTATAAGCAACGGTTCATCATGCCGGGCTGAAAATACCCGGCGTCTTCTGCCCGGCAAGTTCCGTGACGATGCGCCGAAAATTCATCTGCACAAGTGTCCGTTCGTTCATCGGCACGTAAGAAATACCCCTTTTAATCGGGCGGGCAATCCTTCCGCCGACCGATTTACAAAAAATTGACAAATATCAGCCCGCAAATGACCCCGGGGGTCTTTTCAAAGTCGGCAAAAACTATTATTTTCCGGGGTGTTTCTTGACAAACAGAAACCTGTTTCGCTAACGTGAAGCAAGTTTCCGATTCACCCGCACAAAAAGGCAGAACACAATGGACTTCCAAAACATGGAATACACCGAACTCCTGACGCTGAAGGCGCAGATCGAGTTCGAAATCAAGCGTCGCGAATCCGAAGAAAAGAGCAAGGCCCGCAAACAGATTCTCGAACTGGCCAAGACCTACGGTCTGGAACTCGACGAAGTGCTGGGCAAGGTGGCTACCACCACCCGCAAGCCGGTTGAAGCCAAATACCGCCACCCGGCCGACCCGTCACAAACCTGGACCGGCCGTGGCCGCAAGCCGCGCTGGGTTGAAGAACTGCTGCAAAGCGGCAAGACGCTGGAAGACCTGGCCATCTGAGCCTGGCCATTGCCTTCCGAAAGCGGCAGAGAAATCTGCCGCTTTCGTTTTTTCAGCACAACACGAATGGGCACATTATCCGGTCATTTCAAGACCAGCTGCATAATGAGAATCCATGCACGAATAGCGCTTGACCGGTCACAACACCGGCAGCGGAAAATTCGCGCATAGTGCCCTTTTCCCTTCGACGCAGGAGCCTGCCCGTGACCGATATCTCCACCCACATCCTCGACCAGCGCATGCGCAGCCCGGTATACAACGCGTCCGGCGTGATGTGCAGGGAGACTACGGAGCTTGAAGCCGTACGCCACAGCGATGCCGGCGCACTGGTCAGCAAAAGCTGCACGCTGGAGGCCCGCGACGGCAATCCCGAGCCGCGTTACGCCGCCACGCCATTCGGCAGCATCAATTCGATGGGCCTGCCCAACCACGGCTATCGCTATTATCTCGACTACGCCGCCCATTACGATTACACCGACAAGCCGCTGTTCATCTCGATTTCCGGACTGAGCCTGGCGGACAATCTGCACATGCTCGACGCGTTCCAGCGCCTGAAACGCCCGCTGCTGCCGGAGGTGAATCTCTCCTGCCCGAACGTGCCGGGCAAACCGCAACTCGGCTACAGCTTTGACGACATGGCCACGGCGCTGACCGCCATCCACGCGGCGATGGACATTCCGTTCGGCGTCAAATTGCCCCCGTATTTCGATATCAGCCACTTTGAAATGGCGGCGGAAATCTTCAATCGCTTTGAACGTCTGAAGTTCCTTACCTGCATCAATTCGATCGGCAATGGGCTGGTGGTGGACACCGACAGCGAGACCGTGCTGATCAAGCCCAAGAACGGGCTGGGCGGCATTGGCGGCGATTATGTATTGCCAACGGCATTGGCCAACGTCAATACGTTCTATCGGCTGTGCCCGGACAAGCAGATTATCGGCTGCGGCGGCATCGGAGCCGGTGAGCAGGTATTCCAGCACATACTCTGCGGCGCAAGTGCCGTTCAGGTCGGTACCCGGTTGTGGGAAGAAGGCGCCGGCCTGTTCACCCGTCTCAATCAGGAGCTGGTGGCGATCATGCAGCGCAAGGGTTACCAGTGCCTGGCGGACTTCCGTGGCAAGCTGTGCACGCTTTAAACCGCTTAGTGGATGATGGAAAAGGGAAAAGTGCCGGCAAGGCCGGCCATTCCGGTCCGGACGTTCTGAATTCCTGAAGAAACGCTTGACGCTTCAATAAGGAAACCGTATAGTTCGCCTCCATCAATTCCCCGATAGCTCAGTTGGTAGAGCGCCGGACTGTTAATCCGTAGGTCCCTGGTTCGAGCCCAGGTCGGGGAGCCAGATTCAACGCCGTGAACCATTGGTTCACGGCGTTTCACGTTATGGGCCATCCCTTGCCATGAACTGGTACCTGTACCTGCTCGAATGCCGCGGCGGCAGCCTGTATACCGGCATCACCACCGATGTCGAGCGCCGCTATGCGATGCACGCGGCCGGCAAGGGGGCCCGCTATACCCGCCTGCATCCCCCCGAACGCATCGCGCTGGTCGTCGCCTTCGACAGCAAGTCCGACGCCCTGAAAGCCGAGTACGCCATCAAGCGCTTCAGCCCGGCCGAGAAGCGCCGCTGGATCGCCGAAGCCGGTGGCGCTGCCGGGCAGCCCCTGACCGCACAGGAAGACGGCCATCGGTAGAAACAGCGAAATCCACCAACTTGCCTGCCCCGGCGCGTACTGACCCTGATCGACCGCTATGCCAGGGCACACCACGAAAGCCGCACGGGCTTTCTCGCCCGTGCGGCCGTCCTGGCCATGCGCGACTGACCCTCAGCGCCGCGCCGACACCGGCTCCAGCCCCATCTCGGCCGGTGTGGCCGGCCCGGTCCTGGCTTCGCCGCTGACCGCCTGCAGGAATGCATGCAGCGCCTGTTTCTCCCGCAGCGTCAGCCCCAGCGGCCTCAGCTCGGGCGCCGCCTGCGGCAGATCGGGCCGGCTGGCGGCCGTCTGCACCATACCGGCATCGTACATGGCGATCACCCCCAGGTTCTCGGTCAGCGGAAACAGCCCGTTATGCATGTACGGACCGGTCAGCAGGATGTCGCGCAGTGACGGCGTACGGAATTTGCCCCGGCCAGCCGGGTCACCGGTCACGGCGTAACGGCCAAGGTCCTCGAGTTCGCGGCCGAAATAATGCAGGCCGTTGCTGTGGAAACGGTTGTCGGACAGCAGTGCCCCATTGTGGCAGTTGATGCAGCGCGCCTTGGTCCGGTACAGATGCAGCCCCCACAGCGCCCGGTCATCAAGCGCCATGCGCTCGCCCTTCAGGAAACGGTCGAAGGCGCTGTCATGGCTGATCAGCGTGCGCTCGAACGTCGCCAGCGCCCGTGCCATGCGCAGCGTATCGACCCGCGCATCACCAAAGGCCGCCGCAAACAGCGGCGCATACCCTGGCTGTGCCGCGATGCGGGCGACTGCACGCGCGAGCGGCTGGTGCATTTCCAGCGGATTGCTGATCGGTCCCAGCGCCTGCGCTTCCAGCGAGCCCGCCCGGCCGTCCCAGAACAGCGACGTGGCATAGGCACTGTTCAGGATGCTCATCGAATTGCGCTCGCCACGCTGGCCGAGATGGCCCAGCGAGACCGCGCGCCGGTCGGTCCAGCCGGTGGCCGGATTGTGACAGCTGGCGCAGGACACCTGCCCGTTGCGCGACAGTTGCGGATCGAAGAACAGCCGACGCCCGAGTTCGACCTTCTGCGGAGAGTACGGATTGTCGGCCGGGAACGGCACGGGGGGCAGCAGGCCCAGATCGGCGAAGCCGTCGCGCACCGACGCATCGATCTGCGGCGGCGGCCAGTCCGGCTGCCATGACTCGCCCGGGCGGTAGCGCGCGTACTGCGCCCGCCATTGCGCCAGTTGCGCCGCCGACGGCGGCAGATCCTCCCCCACCGCGGCCGCTGGCGGCCGCAGGAAGGCGCCAGACGGGCCGGACCGGCGGGCCGGCACGACCGCCGGCTGCCCGCGCACCAGCCGCACGGCACCGGCACGCGTCGGCAACAGACTGGTGGCCGGCAGCTCGCGGTGGGTATCGTCGAACCACACGGCGCGCACGCCGCCGACCCGGTGCAGGGTCGAACTCCAGTAGAAGGTCGGCAGCGCATCCGGAAACGCCCGCCGGTCGATGGCCGGCCGCGACGGCCGGGTGGCAACACGGGACAGATCGAGCAGCGATTTCAGCTCGTCCTCGTCCGGCAGCCGCCAGTCGTCATGGCCGCACAGCCGCGCGGCATTGACCGCCGCCACATACGACGGCGCATCGCAGCGGGGCAATGCCGCATCGCAGCGCCCGGCCTCGCCGCCGCGGCGGCTGTCGACCGGCAGATACACATGGTCGCGCGCGCGCAGCCCGGAGCGGGTCTTCCGCTCCCAGAGCAGACCGGTACGCCGGTCGAGCACGCAGGCCACCTCGCCAGTGCGCCCGCCAGTCTGCGGCACAAAGCGCAGACCGCCATCGCCGCGTGCCATGGCCGGCAGGGCGGCGCCCAGCGCCAGCGCTCCCGGCAGCAGATACTTGAATATCGACATGTGCCAGCCCTCCGTCAGAACCGATAGTTGGCTTGCAGCCAGATTTCGCGACCATTGCCATACTGGTCGTTGTTGCGCTTGATCAGCGGCGAGGTCGACACCAGCACCGGCTGGCGGTTCAGCACATTGAGAATGTCCACCGTCAGTTCCAGCTGGCGCCAGAACGTCGGCTGCCAGACCAGCCGCGCATCCCAGGTCCAGTACGACGGCAGCGTGCCCTCCTGGTACATATCCAGCTGGTCGGCCTTGTTCACGCCGACATAGAACACGTCGTCGCGCTTGCTCAGCCAGTTGAAGCGGTTGTTCCAGCGCAGCCCGATGCCGTTCCAGCCGGCGTTGAGATCGAGCGTGACCCGCGACGGCTGGTTGAAGTTCGCCGTCGGGCGGTCGGCAGCATCGATCAGCCTGCCGTTGTAGTAGATCTGCCCGTTGTCGACCCCGGTGTCGTCATAGCCGTCGACCAGACTGTTGTTACTGCGGAAACGCTCGTAGCTCAGTGCCAGCCGCATCTGCCAGTCCGCGCCCAGCGCCTGCCACGGCCGCTGGTTGGCGAGGCTGAGCCCGAACGAATCGGTGCGCGACTCGCCGTCGTTCACATACTCGTAGCCGAGCAGCACGTTCTTGCTGTCGCGCAGCGCCCGCTTGTTGATTTGGTCGCGTCCCTCGCGATGGACATAGGACAGCACGCCCTCCAGCCCGGCGAACTGCTGGGTCAGCGCCAGCGAGCGCTCGTCGTTGTACGGCGTATCCAGGTCGCGGTAGCGCGAGATCTCCCCGCTGCCCGGCGAGGCCACCGGCAGGCCGGCGCTGTTCAGTACCGACTCGGTCAGTTTGCTGACCCGCTCGCGCAGCGCCAGATCGAGCACGTTGTCGCCGTAATAGCGCGCCATGCCGAGCGTGACCACCGACTGTCGACTGCCGAACAGGTCCCAGTCCATCCGCGTCCGCGGCGACAGATTGCTGTTGCCCAGATAGCTGTCGCGGTCGAAACGCAGCCCCGGGGTCAGACTGACCCGCCCCCAGCGCATCTCGTCGGCCAGCCACAGTGCCCGGCTGTTGTAGGACACGCCGACCTGGCCAGCGTGATAGCGGGTCAGGCTGGTGATCTTTTCGCTGCCGTTGGCCTGATGCGTCAGCCGGTACGAGCTGGCGTCATTGAAGCGCTGGTAGTCGACCTCGACCCACTGGCTGTCGACCCCGACCGACAGCGTGTGCGCCACCGGCCCGGTCAGCAGCGGATCGAGATCCAGCCGCGCCTTCAGCGCCCAGCTGTCGCGGGTTTTCTGTTCCTTGCCCAGCCCGCCGGTGGTGAACTGGGTGCGGGTGCTGGCGAAATAGTGGGTGACCAGATCGTCGCGGTTCGAGGTACGGCTGTCGTCGAAACGGTCCCAGCCCAGCTGGAAGTTGAATTTCGCGCCATTCAGGCGCTGATCCAGATTCCACGCCACCCCGGCCGCATCATGCTCGTTGTCCCAGCGTGAATCGACAAACAGCGAATTGGCCCGCTGCTCGCGGCGGGCGCTGTACTTCAGCGTCAGATCGGTCACCGTATCGCTGTCGATCCACCAGCTGAGCTTGCCCAGCAGATTGTCGACCCGGTCCTGTTCGGTCGAGGTGCCGGCCACCACACTCTTGTCCAGGCTGACCGAGCTGGCGCGGCGGATATCCGACTCGCGGCGCGACAGGCCGAGGACCACGCCGAAGCGGTCATCCAGCTTGCGGTCGACATTCAGCGAATAGAAGCGCTTGCGCCAGTCCGGGGTATAACCGGACATGCCGAGATCGTAGTTCGACTGGTTGCCGTCGCTGACCCGCTGTTCGCTGAGATTGGAGCCACTCATGCGATAGCCGACATCGACACTGTCCTGGCCACTGGCCCGCTTCAGCCGCGCATCGACCACACCGCCATTGAAGCGGCCGTATTCGACCGGAATATTGCTGTCGAACACCCGCACTTCGCCCAGCAGGCGGGTATCCAGGAAATAGGCCTGGCTGTTGCTGGGAATGTTCCTGACCTGCAAATTGCTGTTCTTGTTGGCCGGATTGATATTGTTGCTGCCATCCATGCCGTCGATCTGGAACAGGTTCTGGTACGGGCTCGCACCATGGAACGACAGGTCCTCCGGCGCCAGCGAGCCACGCGTCAGCGAGCCCCCGGCGCTGCTGTTCTGGCGCACGGCCGGATGGGTGGCCAGCAGTTCGCTCAGGTCGCCATTGGCCGCCGGCGTATTGCGGATATCGTCGGCGCTCAGCAGCGCCCGGCCCGGCGCCAGCGGCGGACGCCGGTCGCTGATCACCACCACCGGCAGGCGGATTTCATCGCGCAGGCGGTCGGCGATCACCACCACCGCCGGCAGGCTGTCGGGGTTGCCGTCAGCGCTCCGGCCATCCGGGCGCAGCACGAAGCCGTCGCGGGCATCGCCGGCGACCTCGATGCCGCTGCCGACCAGCAGCTGCTTCAGCGCATCGAGCAGCGAATAGCGACCGTCCAGCCCGGCGGTCTGCCGGCCGGCCGCAATATGGGAACCGAACGAAATCATCACCCCGGCCTCCCGGCCCAGCCAGTTGACCGCCGCCTCCAGCGAGCCGGCCGGGATCTGGTAGTAACGGGTCTCCGCGGGCAATCCGTCGGCCCGTGCCGGCGCGGCCGGCACGCACAGCGCGGCCCCCAGGGTCATGCCGATCAGGACGCGCCGGAATGGCGCCGGAACGGAAAGTCTTCGCCGATGCATGTCTTCTGTCTCTCTGTGCAGTGGAGTTCTCCCTCTGCTGTCACGCGAGACGAAAAAACGGACCATGAAAATACGGATTATTTTCAGATGGCGACCGGAGCGGGCGGGCGCGGATACAGCCCGACCCACAATCGGGTGCGCTGGCGCAGCTCCAGCCCCAGCCCGCTGGCGAGCAGATGCAGGATGCGGTCGGTATCGGCCAGCGGATAGGTGCCGGAGACGCGCAGCCCGGCAATGGCAGGGTCGCAGTGGATCCAGCCATGCCGGTAGCGCCCCAGTTCGGCAAGCAGATCGGCCAGCCGCCAGCCGGACACCACCAGCATGCCGTCGGCCCAGCTGGCGTCCTCCGCCGCCAGCACGACGTTCGACACGATGCCTGCCGCACGGAAGCGCACCTGTCTGCCTGCAGGCAGCGACAGGGGCCGGGCCGCAGACGGACAGAGCCGCACCGCGCCGGTGTGCACGCCGAGCGTGTCGCTGTCCCCGCCGGCCCGCAGCACGAACTGCGCCTCAACGGCCTCCGCCCATCCCTGCCCGCAGGCAAGACGCAGCGGCCGCCCGGCGCGGGCCGACACGCTGGCCAGCACTTCGCCGCGCAGCAGCGTGACCTGATGCCTGCGCGGATCGCGGCCCAGCGCAATGGCGCTGTCGGTATTCAGCGTCAGCCGCACACCGTCGGCCAGCGCCACGCTGCGCGTCTCGCCGACCCCGGTCAGATAATCGGCCTGCCACGGCTGCGCCCGCGCGACCAGCAGCGCCGACGTGCCGCCGACGGCCAGCACGCCCAGCGCCTGCAATGCACGGCGGCGGGCCGGCGAAGCCGGCCGCTCCAGCGTATCGCGCGCGGCGCCGGCCGGCAGTTGCCGCCAGCGCGCCCGCACCGTCTCGATCCGCTGCCAGGCCTGATGGTGAACCGGGTCGGCGTCCAGCCACGAATGCCACTGTGCCAGCCGTTGCGGCGTCGGCGGGCAATCGGCGAACTCGACCAGCCAGGCCACCGCCTGACCGGCCACTGCGGCGCTGAACGGCGCGGCGCGGCTCATTGCGGCAGCTCGGCGAAATAGCACTGCATCGCCGCCCGGCTCATGTGCCGCTTGACCGTGCTGACCGAGATGCCGAGCCGGGCACCGATCTCGGCATAGCCGAGGCCATCGAGCTGGGACAGCAGAAAGGTGCGCCGCACCGCCGCCGGCAATCCGTCCAGCAGCCGGTCCAGCTCGCACAGCGTTTCCAGAATCATGAGCCGCGTTTCCGGTGGCGGCGCCACCGGTTCCGGCAGGCTGGCGAGCGTCTCCAGCCAGGCGCGCTCGATCTCGGCCCGGCGGTAGTGGTTGGCCAGCACGCGTCGCGCCACCGTGGTCAGAAAGGCACGCGGTTCCTGAATCGCGCCGACATCACGCGACAGCAGTACGCGCACAAAAGTGTCCTGCGCCAGATCGGCGGCCTGCTCCACGTCTGCCAGCCGGCGGCGCAACCAGCCGGACAGCCAGTGGTGATGCCCGTGGTAGAGCTCGGCCACCACCGACGCCGCATGGGCAGTAGATGCGTCAGCCACAATCCCTCCGCGTCGGAAAAAACCCAAATAGTAATGAGAATCGTTCTATTCGTGAAGCATTAATTCCCATTCGGCATGCCGTCGATATAACCATCCGGCCGGCTGCAGCGCAGCAGAAGCCATTTGAGGCCGCGAACCGCTCTGCTACCCTGAGCGACCCGAATCCCGTCTCGCAAAGGACGCGCAATGGAATACGTCGCATTGGGCGACAGCGGCCTCGATATCAGCCGCCTGACCCTGGGCACCATGACCTGGGGCGAACAGAACACGGCGCAGGACGCCTTTTCGCAGATCGACCTGGCACTTGAACACGGCATCAACCTGATCGACGTCGCCGAGATGTACCCGGTCCCGCCCCGCCCGGAAACGCAGGGCGACACCGAGCGCATTCTCGGCCAGTGGCTGGCGCGCTCCGGCCGCCGCGACAAGGTGCTGATCGCCACCAAGGTGGTCGGCCCGATCAACGACCCGACCCGACCCAGTCACTTCCGTGACGGCAACACCCACTTCGATCGCGCCAATCTGACCGCTGCCCTCGACGCCAGCCTCAAGCGCCTGGGCACCGACTACGTCGACCTGTACCAGCTGCACTGGCCGGATCGCAATGCCAACTACTTCGGCAAGCTCGGCTACCCCTACCAGGACGACGCGCCGGACAGCGCCCCCATCGAGGAAACCCTCGCCGTGCTGAAGGAATTCATCGCGGCCGGCAAGGTGCGCCATATCGGTGTATCCAATGAAACCCCGTGGGGAGTCGGCCGCTTCCTGGAAGCCGCCCGTCATGCCGACCTGCCACGCATCGTGTCGATCCAGAATCCGTACAGCCTGCTGAACCGCAGCTACGAGATCGGCCTGTCGGAATTCGCCCACCGCGACGGCATCGGCCTGCTCGCCTATTCACCGCTGGCATTCGGCGTCCTGTCCGGCAAGTACCTGAACGGCGCCCGGCCGGCCGGTGGCCGCCTGACCCTGTTCGACCGCTTTGTCCGCTACAGCAATCCGCAGGCCGAGGCCGCCACCGCGCAGTACGTCGCCCTGGCCGATGCCCATGGGCTGACACCGGCGCAACTGGCGCTGGCGTGGGTCAACAGCCGCCCGTTCGTACTCAGCAACATCATTGGCGCGACCACGCTGGCGCAGCTGGAAGAAAACCTGCGCAGCATCGATGTCACCCTCGACGCCACGCTGCTGGCCGGCATCGAAGCCATCCACACCCGGCAGCCGAATCCGGCGCCCTGACACCGTTCGTCGGCCTGTACGCCGACACGGGCTTGCCGACGGCGGGGTTTCTGTTATTCTTGTTACACGAATAACAGAAACCCCGTGCATGAGCGAAACCCAGAAACCCCGACAACGCAAACCCGGCGCCGGCCGCAAGGCCGGTACCGGCCAGTTCGGTGGCGAGCCGACCGTGATCGTCCGCCTGCCCGAGGCCGATCGCGACTCGCTGCTCGAGCTGGCCCGCCTGCGCTCCGAACGACGACGCGGCCTGTTCCCGCCACTGCCGGCCGACCAGGTCTACCGCCCGATGCCCGATGCGCCCCGGGTCGCCATCCCGCTGGCCGGCGTCTCGGTCCGTGCCGGCCTGCCGTCCCCCGCCGCCGACTTCGAGAGCGAGCAGCTGGATCTGAACGACTACCTGCTGCGCGATGCGCCATCGACCATCATGTATCGGGTCAAGGGCCTGTCGATGATCGGCTGCGGCATCGACGAAGGAGATCTGCTTGTCATAGACCGCAAGCTCGAGGCCGGGCACAATGACATTGTACTCGCCGAGATCCCGGGTGAAGGTGCCACGGTCAAACGCCTGTACCGCAAGGGTGGCCGCGTGGCGCTGCTGCCCGAGAACCCGGACTTCGAGCCCATGGAATTCTGCGGCGAGCAGGAGTTGCTGCTCGTCGGCGTCGTTACCGGCTGCATCAAGAAATTCCGCTAGCCCCGGTCCCGCTTACCTTTATCGCAGTCGTCACCGTATTGCGGAGGTCACCATGTCCCATCTGATGAACTTCATTCCCCGCCGCCTGGCGGTCTTTCCCACCGAACGCGAGGCGATGCTGTACGCACGGCAGAAGCTGGCGGAGGGCCTGAAACAGGTCAACGTCGTCGCCGGCAAGCATGGCTGGGTGGTCAACCGCGCCGGCCGCCTGAACTGAAACGCCGGCGGGCACCGTGACAGGTGCCCGCCTGAATGCCGCCCATGCAAAAAGCCACCGTCGGGACGGTGGCTTTTTACTTCGGTGTCACTGGAGGCGGGGGTCGGAATCGAACCGGCGTCTACGGATTTGCAGTCCGCTGCATAACCACTTTGCTACCCCGCCTTTGAACGGCACGGCAGGAACACTTCCTGCCGGGATAAAACTGGAGCGGGAAACGAGGCTCGAACTCGCGACCTCAACCTTGGCAAGGTTGCGCTCTACCAACTGAGCTATTCCCGCTTGGGGTGAAAATCAGGCTGGAGCGGGAAACGAGGCTCGAACTCGCGACCTCAACCTTGGCAAGGTTGCGCTCTACCAACTGAGCTATTCCCGCATACCGTGATTTTCTGCCGCAAAGAAAGAAGTGGAGCGGGAAACGAGGCTCGAACTCGCGACCTCAACCTTGGCAAGGTTGCGCTCTACCAACTGAGCTATTCCCGCATACTTTCTCTTTGCCTCCCGCGTCGTTGCCGTCGCGAGAGATTGCGAATTATAGGGATTGCCGAATGGCTGTCAACCCCATCAGACGTCGATTTTTTTACCCGACAGCTCGACCGAAGCCATTTTCAGGTAATAAACCATTGACCACAAAGTAAGAATGGCCGCGATCACCATCAGCACATTTCCCAGCAAATTTGTATCGACATACGGAACCAGCGGCGCATCGGACAGCAGCAACAGAATGGCAACCATCTGCGCCGTGGTCTTCAGCTTGCCGACGGTGGCCACGGCGACGCTCTTGCGCTGGCCAAGCTGCGCCATCCACTCGCGCAATGCCGAAATGGTGATCTCGCGACCGATGATGATCATCGCCAGGATGCTGTCGGTCCGTTCCAGGCGCACCAGCAGGATCAGCGCCGCCGCGACGATCAGCTTGTCCGCCACCGGGTCGAGGAAGGCGCCGAATGCCGAGGTCTGCCCCCAGCGCCGGGCGAGAAAACCATCGAGCCAGTCGGTCACCGCAGCGAACGCAAAGATCAGCGCCCCGACCAGATTGGCCGTTTCCACCTGGATCCAGCTTACCGGCAGGTAGAACACCGCCACGAACACCGGGATCAGCGCCACGCGCATCCAGGTCAACAAGATAGGAAAATTAAACGGCATCGCTCGGTCTTCGGTTGTCTTCCGCACGGCTCAATGCAGCGCGGCATGTATTTTTTCCGCCAGCACGCGGTTGATGCCTTCCACCTGGGCGATATCGTCCACGCTCGCCGCCGCCAGCCCCTTCAGGCCGCCGAACCGGGTCAGCAGCCGCTGCCTGCGCTTGGGACCCACGCCGGCAATCTGTTCGAGCGAAGAAACGGTGCGCGCCTTGGCCCGGCGCGCGCGGTGGCCGGTGATGGCGAAGCGGTGCGCTTCGTCTCTTACCGTCTGGATCAGGTGCAGTGCTGGATGGTCTTTCGGCAATTGTATCGCCTTTTGCTCGCGAACCAGTATCAGGGTCTCCAGACCGGGCTTGCGCGCCTCGCCCTTGGCCACGCCGACAATGGGCAGATCGTTCAGGCCCAGCTCGTTGAGCACCTCCAGCGCCACCCCGACCTGGCCCTTGCCGCCGTCGATCAGCAGCACGTCGGGCAGCTTGCCCTCGCCGGCGGCCAGCCGCGCATAGCGCCGGTTCAGCGCATCGCGCATCGCCGCATAGTCATCGCCCGGCGTGATGCCGCTGATGTTGAAATGGCGGTACTCGCCCGGCTGCATCGCGCCCTTGTCATAGACCACGCAGCTGGCCACGGTCGCCTCGCCCATGGTGTGACTGATGTCGAAGCACTCCAGCCGCTCGACATTCTCGTAGCCCAGCGCCTCGCCCAGCGCGGCCAGCCGCGCCTCCTGGGTCGCCTGGCCGGACAGTCGCTGCTCGATCGACAGCCGGGCATTCTTCTCGGCCATATCGAGCCAGACCCGGCGTTCGCCATTCGGGTTCGACACGATGGCCACCCGGTGGCCGGCCAGGCTGGCCAGCGCTTCGGTAACGACGCCGTCGACCGGCTGGTTCACATAGATGACGCCGGGCGCCGGCTGGCGGCCGTAATGCTGCAGCAGGAAAGCCTCGACAATGCCGCGCTCGTCCATCTCGTCGGCGTTGTCGGGGAAAAAGCGCTTGTCCCCCAGATGACGCCCGCCGCGGATCATGACCAGGTTCACGCACGGCATGCCCTGCCACACCACACAGGCAGCGACATCGCAGTCGATCTCGCTCGAATTGCTGCTGACGTACTGGCGCTCCTGCACCCGGGCCAGCGCCTGGATCTGGTCGCGCAGCTCGGCCGCCTTCTCGAACGCCAGCTCGGCACTGGCCGCCACCATGTCCGCCGTCAGCTCGTCGATCAGTTCGCTTTGCCGGCCGGACAGGAAGTCGGACGCGCGGCGCACGTCGGCACGGTAGTCGTCGTCAGAGATCCGCCCGACACAGGGCGCGGTGCAGCGCTTGATCTGGTACAGCAGACAGGGCCGCGAGCGGTTGGCGAACACCGCATCCTCACAGGTTCGCAACTTGAAGACCCGCTGCAGCACATGAATGGCCTCGCGCACCGCCAGGCCATTCGGGTACGGGCCAAAATACTGGTGCTGCCGGTCCAGCGCACCGCGGTAATAGGCCAGTTGCGGATAGGCATGACCGGACAGCATCAGGTACGGATAGGACTTGTCGTCGCGGAACAGGATGTTGTACTTCGGCGTCAGCGACTTGATCAGGTTGTTTTCCAGCACCAGCGCCTCGGCCTCGGAACGGGCCACGGTGGTCTCGATCGACGCGATCTGGCGCACCATCAGCCGGATGCGCGGGCTGAGGTCGGACTTCTGGAAATACTGGCTGACGCGACGCTTCAGGTCGACGGCCTTGCCGACATAAAGCACCTGCGCATCCGCGTCCAGCATGCGGTAAACCCCCGGCAGGTTCGGCAGGGTGGCGAGTACGGGTTTCGGATCGAACATCGGAAAGCAGACAGTAACAATTTGGTGAATCGGGGTTACAACGCGGCAGTCGCCAGATTTTGCCCAACGAATAGCACGCCCGGTATAATGTTTTTTTGCCGCAAAGGAAACACGATGCGCATCGTCCAGAAAGCGTATACGTTCGACGACGTTCTGCTGGTTCCCGCCCACTCCTCCGTTCTTCCGCGTGACGTCAGTCTCGCCACCCAGTTCACCCGCAACATCCGGCTGAATCTTCCGCTCGTGTCCGCCGCCATGGACACCGTGACCGAAGCCCGCCTCGCCATTGCCCTGGCGCAGGAAGGCGGTCTCGGCATCGTGCACAAGAACATGTCGGCACAGAAGCAGGCGGCCGAGGTCGGCAAGGTCAAGCGTCACGAGTCCGGTGTGGTCAAGGACCCGATCATCATCCGTCCGGACATGCTGGTCCGCGACGTCATCAAGCTGTCCCGCGAACACAAGATCTCCGGCCTGCCGGTGATCGAGAACGGCACCGTGGTCGGCATCGTCACCAACCGCGACATCCGTTTCGAGAACCGTCTCGACACGCCGGTTCGTGACATCATGACCCCTCGCGACCGTTTGGTCACGGTCCGTGAAGGCGCCTCGCTTGAAGACGCGCGCGAACTGATGCACGCCCACAAGCTGGAACGCGTGCTGGTCGTCAACGACGCGTTCGAACTGAAGGGCCTGATCACGGTCAAGGACATCATCAAGACCAGCGAAAAACCGCTGGCCTGCAAGGATGACCAGGGCCGTCTGCGCGTCGGCGCCGCTGTCGGCGTGGGTGAAGGCACCGAAGAACGCGTGACGCTGCTGGTCGAAGCCGGCGTCGACGTCGTCGTGGTCGACACCGCCCACGGCCACAGCCAGGGCGTGATCGATCGCGTGCGCTGGGTCAAGCAGAACTTCCCGCACGTCGAAGTCATCGGCGGCAACATCGCCACCGCCTCGGCTGCGCGCGCACTGGCAGACGCCGGCGCCGACGCGGTCAAGGTCGGCATCGGCCCGGGCTCGATCTGCACCACGCGTATCGTCGCCGGTGTCGGCGTGCCGCAGCTGACTGCCGTGTCTAACGTCTGCAAGGAACTCGCCGGCTCCGGCATTCCGCTGATCGCCGACGGCGGCATCCGCTTCTCCGGCGACATCAGCAAGGCCATCGCCGCCGGTGCGAACACCGTCATGCTCGGCGGCCTGCTGGCCGGTACCGAGGAAGCCCCGGGTGAAATCGAACTGTTCCAGGGCCGCTCGTTCAAGAGCTACCGTGGCATGGGTTCGCTCGGAGCCATGCAGCAGGGTTCCAGCGACCGCTACTTCCAGGACAACGAGGCGAATGCCGACAAGCTGGTTCCGGAAGGCATCGAAGGTCGCGTGCCGTACAAGGGTTCGGTCATTGCCGTCATCCATCAGCTGATGGGCGGTCTGCGCTCGTCGATGGGCTATTGTGGCTGCGGGTCGATCGACGACATGCGTACCCGTGCCGAGTTCGTCGAGATCACCTCGGCCGGCATGCGTGAAAGCCACGTCCACGACGTGACCATCACCAAGGAAGCACCCAACTACCACGTGGATTGATGCAGGCGACCGTTTGCCATGGCAAACGGCCGGTGCCCGCCACGCAAAAGGAGCTGCAGCTGCAGCTCCTTTTTCTTTGGCACAGACCGACTCAGTCCAGCGTTACCGGCTCGACAACGATACCGGCGCGCAGCCCGGGCCTGACAGTCGGGTTCGGGAACAGGATGCGCTCGCCGCCGCCTTCGGCGATCCAGCGTTCCTCGCCGTCCTCGGCAATGACAAAGCCCGCCGCCAGCGGGGTGAAATTTTCCACCGAGTCGGCCAGGTTCAACCGGAACGCTTCGCTGCGCTTGACCAGATCGTACCTGGCGCGGAACAGCGGCAGTGCCGGATCGAAATCGGCCTTGCCATCGTCGGCCCCTCCGAGCAGCGCCCGCAGCGCGCGGTCAATGCCGGCAAAACGCGAGAGGTCGTTGTGGCCGAACGGTCGCGCCTTGCCCAGCTCCAGCGTATAGGCATCCACACCGAGCCGATGGCTGGTGAAGTAGCTGAATGTCGCCGCCGGCGCACTGTGCAGCAGCACGGCTTCGATACCGGCCTGGCCGAGCCAGCCGAGCCGGGCACGCGCGGTCGGGCGCTCGTGCAGATACGGCTGAATGGCGAATTTCTCGAATAGCGAGCCGCGAATCGCCGTATGCAGATCCAGATGCAGCCGCGCGCCATGGCTGGATGAGAAAAAGGTGGTCGCGGTCTGTTCCAGCCGCCGCGCATGCGCAGCCTCGCGCATGTCGGGCTGGGCAGCATGCCGGCCATCGAACAGCCGGTTCAGGTCGTAGTCCAGATAGCGCTCGCCGCTGCGCAGCGCATCGGGGTTGCCGAGCTGCACCCGCGTGCGTCGCGCCAGCGTCAGCCGGCCATGCAGCAGGTCATCGATGATGGCCATCACCACCTCGACCGGTGCCGTTTCATTGCCGTGGATGCCGACCGTCAGCAGTACGTCGGTATTCGATGCGCCGGCCTGCGCCGGCAGCAGGTCGAACACGCCATCGGTCACCATCCGCAGGCTGCCGCCTGCGGCCAGGGCGAGATCGGGTACGGCACGGCCGGCCAGGGCGTCATCGAGCAGGCGGGCGGCGGTATAGTCGGGGGTCTGCATGGCGGCTCTCGGAACGGAAGTCGACCGATTGTAGGCATGGATTGCCGTCGTGACGATGCCGTGACGCGGTTTTGACCGCCCATGGCGGAAATCGCCCGCTCCCCGGCATCGCCGACAGCGGTGCTAGAGGCCGACCGAACGCAACGCCTGCGCCACATGCGAGCGGGTCGGCAGGCCGGTGATGCCGGCCAGCAGCCGGCCGGTTTCCGCCAGCCGGCCCAGATCCACCCCGGTCCTGACCTCCAGCCCGTCGAGCAGATAGACCACATCCTCGCTGGCCAGCGTGCCGGCGCAGCCAGGCAGCCACGGATTCGGCAGCACGCCGCCAGTCGCCGTCTCCACCGTCGTCACCCCGCACTGCAGGCTGGCGAGCAGATTGGCGATGCCCAGCCCGTAACTGTCCATCCAGCGCACGGCCAGTTTCTTTACCGGTACCCGCCGGTCCACGGCCTCGAACACCCGGCGGACCCGGTCCGGCGTCAGGTGACCGGTCAGATCGGACAGCACCACGCTGTCGCAGCCCATCGCATACAGCTCGCCGGCCACTGCCGCTACCGCCAGTGGCGACAGATCGCCCTCGTACGGGCAGCCGAACGCGCCGGCCACGCGGCCGCGCACCTTGAAGCCGGCCTGATTGATGGTGTCGATCGTGCCTGCCAGATGGTCGAGCACGGCAGCCAGGCTGCCGTCCAGATGCCGGCGCGAGAACGTCTCGCTGGCGGTCGCCCGGACCATCAGTTCGCCGGGCCAGTTGGCCGGCAGACGCGGCATGGCCGTCAGCGGGCCACCGCCTTCCGCCAGATAGCGCACGCCCTTGCGTGGCGGCAGCTCGCCCAGCAGCCCGGATTCGGCATCCAGAGCCCCCACGGCCAGCGTCGGCATGCCGGCATCGGTCAGCCGGATGGCGATATCGAGCTGGTGTGGCCGCAGTGCCACCCACGAAGGCAGCACCTCGCTCAGCACCAGATCGACGATATGGACCTGTTTCGGTAGTGTCTGCATGACTCCCTCCGCCCTCGCCGTCCCGAGGGGACCTCGGAAACCCCCGGCATCGCGTGATGACGGCGGCCCACCGGCGGGCTCAGCCCTTCTCTATGTAGCGCCTGAGCCGGGGATTGCCAGTCCGATCCGCAATCAGTCGATATCGAGCGCAACCGGGCGATGCCCGTCCAGCCGGTCCCCCACCTCGCGCGCAATGGCCAGACAGGCCGTCAGGCCGGGCGATTCGATACCGAACAGATTGACCAGCCCGTCCAGCCCGTGGACTTCCGGCCCCTCGATGCAGAAATCGCCGCTCCGGCCATCGAGCTTCGGCCGCACACCGGCATAGGCCGGCATCAGTGCCGTCTCCGGCAGAGCCGGCCACCAGCGGCGGATCGCTTCGGCAAAGGCACCGGCCCGGCCCGGGTCCACCTGGTAATCGGGCTGTTCGACCCACTCGACATCCGGGCCGAAACGCGCCTGCCCGCCCAGATCCAGGGTCAGGTGCACGCCAAGCCCGCCCGGCTCGGGCAGCGGATAGATCAGCCGCTCGAACGGCACCCGCCCGGCGACGGAAAAATAGTTGCCCTTCGCATAGCGGGCACGCGGCACATCGGGCAGGCCCTCGATCATCGCCGCCAGGCCGGCCGCATCCAGCCCGGCCGCATTGACCAGTTGCCGGGTCGCCAGCAGCGACACATTGTCACTGCCTTCCTCCCCGATCTCCAGCCGCAGCACGCCACCGTCGCAGTCGATGCGCCGCACCGGGCTGTGCAGCACCAGCACCGCGCCGGCCGCTTCGGCATCGGCCAGCAGCGACCACATCAGCGCATGGCTGTCGATGATGCCGGTGGACGGCGACGACAGCGCGCCCCGGCAGCGCAGCGACGGTTCCAGCCGGGCCACGCCATCCGCATCCAGCAGGACCAGATCGTCGACGCCACTGGCACGGGCACGCATGGCCATCGACTCCAGCAGCGGCAGCTGGGCATCCTCGGTGGCGATCACGAGTTTGCCCAGCCGGCGGAACGGCACGCCACGTGCCGCGCAATAGCCATAGAGCAGCTCGCGTCCCTCGACGCACAGCCGCGCCTTCCACGAGCCGATCGGGTAATAGATGCCCGCGTGCACAACCTCGCTGCTGCGTGCGCTGATGCCCTGCCCGATCGCTCCGGCCTGCTCCAGCAGCCATACCTCACGCCCGCGCTGTGCCAGCTCGCGGGCCACCGCCAGACCGATGACGCCTGCCCCGATCACGACGGTATCGACGATTTCCTGCATGTCGATCCTTTCATTCCATAGCACGTTTTCGCACGTCAGCGGGCGGAAATCCATCCCGTTTTCCAGCCCGGTGTGCGAATCCCCGCACACACCCCGACAGGAAAATACACCAACACAATGATTTCAATCATGTTTTCTTAAAACCGGAGCTGGCATGCCGTTTGCGTTAACGGAAAGCATGGACGACACGTTCCATACACGCACCGCCCGGACACGGCGGTGACGAACGAGAACATGAGGAGACACCATGACCCCCCAACGCTATCTGCTGGCCGGCGCACTGACGCTTGCCGCCCTGTCCGCCTCCGCCGCCGACCTGGTCCGCCTCGGCAACCTGAAGTTCGCCCACTACGGTGCGGTGTCCTACATGAAGGAACTGGCACCGAAGTACAACCTGAAAATCGACGAGCGCGTGTTTGCCAAGGGCATCGACATCATTCCTGCCATCGTGGCCGGGGAAATCGACATCGCGGCCAGCGCGGCTGATGGCGCCATCGCCGGCCGTGCGGCCGGCGCACCGATCTACGTAGTCGCCGGTTTCTCGAAGGGCGGCGTGCGCTTCGTGTCGCGCAAGGGCGCCGGCATCCAGACACTGGCGGACCTGAAAGGCAAGAAGGTCGGCGTGGCGCGTGGCGGCACCCAGGAAATGCTGCTGCTGGCCGAACTGGCCAAAGCCGGCCTGAGCTGGTCGGACAAACCGGGCAAGGATGTGCTGGTGCTGTACATGCCGTATGCCGACCTGAACCAGGCGATGCTGGCCGGCAGCATCGATGCGATGAGCCAGTCCGAACCGCAGGCGGCGCAGGCCATCAACAAGGGCTTCGGCGTCGAGCTGCTGAAGCCGTATGACACGCCGATCGGCGAGCCGGTGCGCACGCTGGTCATGACCGAAAAAATGTACAAGGAAAAGCCGGACGTGGCGCTGCGGGTCATGAAGCTGTTCGTCGAGGCCACCAGAACCTTTATCGACAAGCCGCAACTGGCCGAACAGTACGTGCGCCAGACCATGTTCAAGAACCAGATCAGCGCGGAGGACTACAAGGACGCCATGGGCAATGCCCGCTTCAGCTACAGCACCTCGGTCAAGGAGATCCAGACCAATACCGACATGATGAAGCGCTATGGCGTCGGCAAGATGGCCCAGCCGCCGAAAGCCGCTGACTGGGTGAAGCTCGATCTGCTGCAAAAGGCGGAAGGCGCGCTGAAGACCGGTTCGAACTGAGCCTGCGGGTGCACCGGCGGCCAGGATGGCGCCGGTGCCGGCCTGACTGATTGCGAACAAAGGCGCGTGTCCCGGCTACGCCGGGAGGCCGCCCGTTGCTGGAGCATGAGATGAAACCCAGATTCAACCGGACCGTTCAGGGTCTGCTTGTCCCGATTGTGCTGCTGGTGCTGTGGGAGGCCGTCGTCCGCGCCGGACTGGTCAACCCGCACCTGCTGCCCGCCCCGTCGCAGGTCGCCGTCAAATGGTGGGAATACCTGCTGCCGACCCAGCCGTTCGAGCCCGAAGCCGGCTCGCGACTGGCATGGTGGTTTTCCGGCGACCTGATCCACGATGCGTTTGCCAGCCTGTACCGGGTACTGATCGGCTTTCTGGTCGGCGCCGGCCTGGCCTTGCCGCTGGGCCTGCTGATGGGCGCCAACGACCGTGTCTATCACTTCTTCAACCCGCTGGTTCAGTTGCTGCGCCCGATCCCGCCGATTGCCTTCATTCCGCTGTCCATTCTCTGGTTCGGCCTCGGCAATCCGCCGGCGTTCTTCCTGATCGCCATCGGCGCGTTCTTCCCGGTGCTGATCAACACGCTGTCCGGGGTGCGCAACGTCGACAGCATCTACCTGCGCGCGGCACGCAACCTCGGCGTCGGCCGCATGACGCTGTTTACCCGGGTCATTCTGCCGGCCGCCACGCCATACATCCTGACCGGCGCGCGCATCGGCATCGGTACCGCCTTCATTGTCGTCATCGTCGCCGAGATGATTGCGGTCAACGACGGCCTCGGCTACCGCATTCTGGAAGCGCGCGAGTACATGTGGTCGGACAAGATCATTGCCGGCATGTTGTCGATCGGCGTGCTCGGACTGGCCATCGACCTCGGCATGACCCGGCTGAACAACCATCTGCTGCGCTGGCATCGCGGGCTGGAAAGCTGACGGCGCGCACCATGCCCGTCATCCCGTCCCCTGCCGCCCCGAAGGAATTTCCATGTCCGACCTGATCCATATCCGCAATGTCGACAAGCGCTTCGCCACTGCCGACAAGGAAGTCGTCGCGCTCGACGACATCAACCTCACCATTCCCGCCGGCCAGTTCGTCTGCCTGCTCGGCCCCTCCGGCTGCGGCAAGTCCACCCTGCTGAACGCCATTGCCGGTTTCTCGCTGCCGAGCAGCGGCGACATCCTGGTCGACGGCCAGCCGGTGCGCGAGCCCGGGCCGGACCGGGGCATGGTGTTCCAGGAGTACGCGCTGTTCCCGTGGATGACCGTCGAGCAGAACATCCGCTTCGGCCTGGAAATCAAGCGGCTCGGCCAGCGCGAAATGGCCGAGAAGGTCGACGCGCTGCTGGCAATGCTGAGCCTGTCAGACTTCCGCCACCGCTTCCCGAAAGACCTGTCCGGCGGCATGCGCCAGCGCGTCGCCATTGCCCGCGTGCTGGCGCTGGACTCGCCGATCATGCTGATGGACGAGCCCTTCGGCGCACTCGACGCCCTGACCCGGCGCAATCTGCAGGACGAGTTGCTGAAGCTGTGGGCGGAGCTGAAAAAGACCATAATCTTCGTCACCCACAGTATCGAGGAGTCGATCTACCTGGCCGACCGTACCATCGTGCTGACCTACCGGCCCGGCCGGATCAAGCGCGACGTGCAGATCGACATGGAACGACCGCGCGACCCGAGCGCGCCCGGCTTCAATGCGCTGAAGCGGGAACTGGCCGAGCTGGTCATGGAAGAGCAGCGTCGCCACCACAACGACGAAATCCACGCCGTCACCAGCGACTGAGACAGCCGACGCCATTGCATGGTATCTAAACGGGACAGCGGGGCGCGCCATGCGCGGGCCCTGCCGTCCCGGCCATCCCGTTTTACGCAGGTTTCCCATGCCGTCTTCCTTCCGCTTTCGCCTGCGCGGCACGCGCTGGCTGGCCGCTGCCGCCATCTGCTGCGCCAGCCTGGTCGCAGCGGTGGTCTATCACGTGGTCTACGCACACGGTCTGGACACGCTGACCCAGCTTGGCCGTCACCGGGCCGAACTGTTCAGTGCCGGGCTGAGAAGCAGCATCGCCCGCTACGACTACCTGCCGACCCTGCTCGCCCTGAACCCGGAAGTGGCGCGCCTGCTGCGCGAACCGCATGATCCGGCCCAGGTCGACCGGCTGAACCGTTATCTGGCACGCATCAATGCCGAGGCCCAGTCGTCGGCGCTGTACGTGATTGCCGCCAACGGCACCACGCTGGCCGCCAGCAACTGGAACCAGCCCAGCAGCTATGTCGGCAGCAACTATGCATTCCGGCCATACTTCCGCGACGCGCTGGCCGGCGGGACCGGCCACTTCTATGCCGTAGGCGCCACCACGCGCGAGCCCGGCTATTTTCTGGCCAAGCCGGTGCGCGACGCCGGCCGCCTGGTCGGTGTGGTCGCGGTCAAGATCGATCTGGCGGCGCTGGAGCGCACCTGGCGGCAGAGCGCCGAAAAGGTCATGGTGTCCGACGACAACGGCATCATCGCGCTGGCAGCCGATCCGGCCTGGAAATTCGCCGCGCTGGACGAACTGGATGCGCGCCAGCGCGCCCGGCTGACCAGCACGCGCCAGTATTACACCTCGCCGCTGCCGCGACTGTCGGTGGTCTGGCACGACGACGATCAACTGGCGCTGGATGGTCACCGCTATCTGGTCAATACCACACCGCTGCCGATACTCGACTGGCGCATGCGCATCCTGCTCGACCTGCAGCCGCTGAAGACCACTGCCGGGCTGGCCGGGCTGGCCAGCGCGCTCGCCTGCTGGGTAGTGATGCTGCTGGTACTCTACGCGCGCCAGCGCACGCGCCGGTTGCGCGAGCGGCTGGCTGCGCGCGATGCGCTGGAACGTACCGTGGCCGAGCGAACCGCCGAGCTGGCCGAGGCCAATGCCCAGCTGACACGCGAGATTGCCGAACGCCGCGACACCGAAGCCAGGCTGCGGGTGACCCAGCACGATCTGGTGCAGACCAGCCGGCTGGCGGCCCTCGGCCAGATGGCTGCCGGGCTGGCCCACGAACTGAACCAGCCACTGGCCGCCCTCGCCACCTATGCCGGCAATACCCGCCAGTTGCTGGCGCGCGGTCAGCGCGATCTGGCCGAAGACAATCTCGACCAGATCGCGGCGCTGGTCGAACGCATGGCCCGGCTGACCTCGCAACTGAAGCTGTATGCGTCACGGCGGCGGGCCGAAGGCAGCGGTGCCGGGACAGCCCGGCCCGACCAGGCGCTGGACCATGTCCGGCACTGGATGGACGCCCGTTTCGCCCGCGCCGGTGCCACACTGATCACGGCGATGCCGCCGCATGCCCCGTTGCTGCCGCTGGAACCCGCCGCTCTCGAGCAGGTGCTGCAGAACCTGCTCGCCAATGCGCTGGACGCCATGCCGCCCGATGCATTGCGCCGCGAAGTCCGGGTCAGCGCCGGCGAGGACGACAGCGGCCGGCGCTGGCTGGAAGTGCAGGACAGCGGCACCGGCATCGCCAGCGAGCTGATCGACCGCATCACCGAACCGTTCTTTTCCACCAAGCCGCTTGGCCAGGGTCTCGGGCTTGGCCTCGCCATCGTGCGCGGGCTGATCGAGGACAGTGGCGGGCGGCTCGGCATCGCCAATGCCGATGACGGCGGCGCCAGCATCATGGCAGTCTGGCCGCCCTCGGCTGCCCCGACAGGAGAACCGGCATGAATGCCACCGCGTCCCCCGACATCCACGTTGTCTACGTCGAAGACGATGCCGCCGTGCGTCGCGCCAGCACCCAGGCTTTTGTGCTGGCCGATCTGCAGGTCCGCGACCTGCCGCGCGCCGAGCCGGCACTGCCACTGCTGACGCCCGACGCCCCGTGCATACTGGTCAGTGACGTGCGCCTGCCCGGCATGAGCGGGCTGGAACTGCTGGAGCGGGTGCGCCAGCAGGCGCCGGACCTGCCGGTGATCCTGGTGACCGGACACGGCGATGTCGGCATGGCGGTCAATGCGATGCGCGCCGGCGCCTATGACTTTATCGAGAAACCCTATTCGCCGGAACGACTGCTCGATGTCGTTCATCGCGCGATCGACCAGCGCCGGCTGACGCTGGAAAACCGGCGCCTGCGCGAGCGGCTGGCGACGCTGGAAGGCATGGATGCGGTCCTGCTCGGCCACAGCCCGGCCATTGAGCGGGTCCGCCACATCGTCGCCAACCTGGCCGACACCGATGCCGATGTGCTGATCCTCGGCGAAACCGGCACCGGCAAGGAACTGGTCGCGCAAAGCCTGCATGACGGCGGTCGCTGGCGTGCCGGCAACTTTGTTGCCATCAACTGCGCGGCGCTGCCGGAAAGCGTGTTCGAGAGCGAGATGTTCGGCGCCGAGCCCGGCGCCTACACCGGCGCCACCCGACGCCGGATCGGCAAGATCGAACACGCCCACCGCGGCACGCTGTTTCTTGACGAGATTGAGGGCATGCCATTGCCGTTGCAGGCCAAATTGCTGCGGGTTCTGCAGCAGCGCTCGGTGGAACGGCTTGGCGCCAACGAGGCCGTGCCGGTCCAGTGCCGGGTGGTGGCCGCCAGCAAGGAAGACCTGGCCGATGCCAGCCGCGACGGCCGCTTCCGCGCCGACCTGTACTACCGGCTGAATGTCGCCACGCTGACCCTGCCGCCACTGCGCGAACGACGCGAGGACATTCCGCTGCTGTTCACCCACTTTCTGCATCAGGCCGCGCGCCGCTTCGAGCGACCGGCACCGGAGCTGTCGCCGGCGCTCAGCGACCGGCTGACGGCCCAGCACTGGCCGGGCAATGTCCGCGAGCTCAAGCATGCAGCCGAGCGCCATGTGCTGGGATTGTGGGAAACCGACCTGCCAGCCGGCGATGACACGCTGTCGTTGCCCTTGCGGGTCGAACGCTTCGAGAGCGCGCTGATCGAGTCGGCGCTGGCCGCCAGTCGCGGTGGCGTCACCGAAGCGGCGGCCGCGCTCGGCATCGCCCGCAAGACGCTGTATGACAAGCTGGCCCGCAACGGCATCGATCCGGCCCGCTTCCGCTGAGCTCAGCACGCACCGGCACGGGTCTGCCGGCAGCGCAGCCAGTCGATAAAGTCGGTTTCGCACATGGCCGGCGCGATGAAATGCCCCTGGACCTCGTCACAGCCCAGCGAACGCACCAGCTGGTAGTCCTCGTCGCGCTCGATGCCCTCGGCCACGGTACGCAGACCGATCCGGTGCGCCAGTTGCTGCACGGCGGTCAGCACCTGGGTCGCCGTCTCGCTGCAGCTGGCGCGGTGGACCAGCGAGCGGTCGATCTTCAATTCATCCAGCGGCAGTTCGGCCAGCAGGTGCAGCGCGTTGTAGCCGGCGCCAAAGTCGTCCAGCGACAGCTGGAAGCCCCGCATGCCAAGGCGGATCAGGTTGTCCAGCGTCGGCCCCATGTGCTGGATGACCGACCATTCGGTCATTTCCAGCACGACACGCTCGGGCTCGATCCGGTACGCGCGGGTCTGGTGCAGGATGCGATCGGCCAGCGCCGGATCCGCCAGCTGCGACCAGCACAGGTTGAAGCTCAGCGTCAGTCCGGCGTCCTGCGATTCCAGCTGGCCCAGCAACTGCAGCGACTGCTCCAGCAGGATGGCACTCATCCGTTCCATCAGGCCATGCAGCTCGATCCCGCTGAGAAAGCAGGCCGTCGGCAGGATGCCCTGCTCGGGGTGGCGCCAGCGCGCCAGCACCTCGAAGCCGAGCGGCCGGCCGGTCAGCGGGTCCGTCTTGGGCTGGTACCACGGCTCGATGGCACGGCTGTCGAGCGCGCGTTCCAGCACGGGGCGGCTGACGAACATGGGTTGTGCTGACGACGGATACGTATTCACCGGCTTGCCTGCCCTCGTACGATCGGTCACCACTTCCTGCAGCAGCCTGTGCAGCTGCTCGGGACGGACCGGTTTGTCCAGCAGCCCTCCGAAAGGGACCTGGTATTGCCGCATCATTTCACGCACGGCCAGCATCAGCCGCGGCGGCAGTGAACAGCTGAGCAGCAGCACCGGCTTGCGCGGCAGCGCGGCCAGCTGCCGGATCAGCTCGACGCCATCCATCTCCGGCAGTTGCAGGTCACAGATCACCACGTCGACGGCCCCGATGCCAAGCCCGTCCTCCGCCAGTCCGTCCAGCCCGCGCAGGATATGGTAGGCATCCCAGCCGCTGCTTGCTGCATAGATCACGCAGGCGCCCAGTGCGCGCAGTGCCTGGCACAGCGCGGTCCGCTGGCTGTCATGCCGCTCGGCGATCAGCACGTTGAGCGGCAGGCACGCCTCGGACAGACAGACCGGCGACGGGGAAAAGGTGTTTCTGGTCATGAGCGGAACCCCGGCAACAAAACGATATGGCGCGTCAACATTGAACACGCCGCAGCAGCTTACCGCCCGGTCCGGAATGACTTGAATCAGCCAAATCCTTTTCTTGGCATCACATAATCCGAGTATATGAAAGCCATCACTTACGTCATCAGAACTTTCTGGTTTTTGTGTCAGCGGGCCCGCTGCATCAGCCCGCTCTGCTCGGCAAATTCGAACAACGCCCGATCGCTGCCCAGCCCCAGCTTGTGAAACGCGGTGACCTTCTGCTGGCTGATGGTCTTGATGCTGCGGTTGCGCAAACCGGCGATCTCGGTCACCGACAGCCCGCGCAGGCACAGCAGCAGCACTTCCCGCTCCCGGCGCGACAGCCGGTCGAGACCGCTTTGCCACCAGGGGGCGCCATCGCCCGATGCCGCGCAGACGGCGCTGCGGACACTTCGGTCGACAAAGGTGCCGCCGGCCGCGACCACGCGCAATGCCAGTGCCAGTTGCCGGCGGGCGATGCATTTAAGCAACAGTCCGTGCACGCCGGTGTCCAGCACCAGCCGCAGCACGGCCGGATTGACCAGCATGGTCAGCACGATGATCTTCAGTGCCGGGTAGCGCCGGCGCAATCCGGCCACCATCGCCACCCCGTCGCCATGATCGCCACCGGGCATCATCAGGTCGGTGACCAGAATGTCCGGCAGTTGCCGTTCCAGCAGCGGCATCAGCGTGGTCGAGCTGTCCGCCTCGCCGCACAGGCTGGCATCGCACATGCCGGTCACCAGGCTGCCGATGCCCATCCGGACCAGTGCATGGTCGTCGGCAATCATGATGCGGATGGCGTGTCCGTGCCGGGACGCCCCGCCCGTTCCGTCACACCCGTCCCTTGTCCATCCCGTCGCCATGATTGCCCTCCCGCAGCGGTGACTGACTGACCGTTCTTGGTCGCAGAACGCGCTTGCCATTAACATCCCAGCGGTCCGGCCACAGCTCGCACAGCGGGATGCCAAGGAAAGCCGCGATGACGATTTCACCGGAGCGTACCGGCCGGCGCAATGCGTTGCGAACGTTGGCGGATGGCAGGTGATGCTCCCGCGCCAGATCCGCCATGCTTTTGCCGCGTTTCCTGATGGCCGCCTTGACGTCTTCCGGGTGCCAGTACCGGGGTGTGTCGTTCGTGTTCAGGTTTGTCATGTGGATTTTCTCAATCCGGCCATTTGCCGTATAAGTTAGCGTTCGGGATCAACTGAGAATCCAGTTGACCATATTCGGCCTTCTCTGCATCCAAATTCGCAATATAGCGAATGCAGTGACGGCAGTACATTCGCCAACCCTTCACAGAGGACAAGTGTGCTAACGACGCCACACCCAACCGTTAGCGCCAGACAACCGGATGAACAAAAAACTGAAGAATCCCGAATTTGTGCAACGCGTGAAATGGCTGATCGATACCCGTTACGACGGCATTCCGGCCCGGCTCAGCGACGCCACCGGCGTCTCGAAGGCCGGCCTGTCGAAGATTCTCAATTCGGGAACGCAGCCGTTTTCCCGCACGGTGACCAAACTGGTGGAGGGCACTGGCTGCACGCGCGACTGGCTGCTCGATGGGGATGGCGAGCCGTTCCCGGGTGAGCCCCGCCTGCCGGCCATGGCAATGAGCGATGCTTTGGCGGCGACGCCGGCCGAGTCGTGGCAGCAGCGCTGCTTTATCGAACTCTATGGCCATGTATGCGCGATGTCGGGAGCGCTGCCGGTGGCAATCGAGCCTGAACGTCTTGCCCGGGGCATCGCTGTCGCCACCCGCACGGCGATGCCGGACAGCCAGCTGGAACCCGTCGCACTGGAGACGGCCATTGTCGTGGTTGAAACCAGGCTGGCGCAGCGGGCGTTGCGCCTGACGGCCGAACAGCGGGCGGTGATGGCACTGAGCTGCTACCAGTTGAACGCACTGGCCGGCGGCTCGTCGTTTGACGATATCCTGCGCGTGTTGTTGGAAGACCACGTCCGTTGACGGCGTCCCTGCGTCCGATTGGTTTTTTCACGCCGCATGAGTTAGCGTTCGGGACCGAATGCCGGTGAGTGCGAACACACCACCGGCTCCCCGTCCACCCGTGGGTAACCGTAGCCGATGATCCAGAAACTGAAAAACCCCGAGTTCGTGCAGCGGGTGCAATGGCTGATCGACACCCGTTTCGACGGCATCCCCGCCCGGCTCAGCGAGTCCAGCGGCGTATCCCGGGCCGGTCTGTCAAAAATCCTCAATGAGGGTACGCGTCCGTTCGCCCGCACCGTGACCAAGCTGGTGAATGCTGCCGGCTGCAGCCGGGACTGGCTGGTCGATGGGGTTGGCGACGCATTTCCCGCGCCGGCCGACACGACGCTGTGCGAGACGCGGGCAAGTTACGGTCCGTTGCCGGCACCGGACGCCGGCCTGCCGGAACGGCAGCGCTTCATCCGCATCTATTCCCATGTCAGCGCGCTGACCCGGGCGCTGCCGGTCGAGACCACGCCGGAGCGGCTGGCCAGGACCATCGCCATTGCCGCCCATGCGGCGACGCCGGCCGAAGTCGGGCTGGATGTTGCGGCGCTCGAATCGACCATTGTCGCCGTGGAAAAGGCACTGGTGCAGTACGGCATCGCGCTCGATGCCGAACAGCGCGCCATCATCACGCTGAATCTGCGCCAGCTCGACCTGCTGACCGGTGGCCGCTTTTTCGATCACATTCTGGCTGCCCTGCTCGATGGTCATCCACGGCAGGCAGCGGACGCGGGGATCGAACCCGCGTCATGCACGGCTACAGCCAGCGCCGACGCCAGAACACCCAGCCCATGACCATGGCAATGCCGATCATCACGCTCCAGACCAGGAAATAGCCGTAGCGCCAGTGCAGTTCCGGCATGAATTCGAAGTTCATGCCATACACGCCGACGATGAAGGTCAGCGGCATGAACAGGGTCGAGACCACGGTCAGGAAGCGCATTTCGCGATTCAGGCGGTTCGACTGGTTGGACTGGTACAGCTCGACCATGTCGCTGATCAGATCGCGCAACAGGTCCAGCGATTCGATCAGCTGGGTCGCATGGTCGTAGACATCACGCAGGAAGATCCGCGTATTGTCCTGCACCAGGTCATGGTCGCCGCGCACCAGGGTATTGATCGCCTCGCGCAACGGCCACATCGCCCGCCGCAGCTCGAGCGCGTCGAGCTTCAGTCCGCGGATGCGGTGCAGTGCGCCGCCGTCGATCGGCATGCCGGCCAGCAGCATGTCGTCGAGCTGGTCGGTCTGGTCGGCAAAGCGGTCCAGGGTGATGAAGTAATAGTCGACCACGGCATCCAGTAGCGCATAGGCGAGGTAGTCCGGCCCGTACTTGCGCGCCTGGCCCTTGCCGGTCCGCAGCCGCTCGCGCAGTGCCTCGAAGCGGCCGGTCGGCCGTTCCTGCACGCTGAGCACGAAGTCGCGGCCGAGCACGATGCTGATCTGGTCGCTGTCGAGTTCCCCGTCGCCGTTCAGGCCGAAGGTGCGGGTGACAATGAACAGGTAGTCGCCGTAGTCCTCGACCTTGGGCCGCTGCTGGGTGTTCAGCATGTCCTCGACCACCAGCGGGTGCAGCTTGTAGCGGCGCCCGATCTCCTCGAGCACGGACGGGTTCTGCAGCCCGTACACATTCAGCCACTGCACGCCATTTTCCAGCGGCGGCTGGGTGCGGCTTTCGTTGACGGCCTCCAGCCCGGTCTGCCGGTAATCGGTGTCGTTGTATTCGATCAGGGCCAGCGACGGCGCATCGGTGCGCACGGCGCCGATATGTGCCAGGGTGCCGGCCTCCTGGCCAACCTTGACCAGTCGCGCCTTGCCCGGGCGGCGATGCTTGCGTTTGTAGCGCGAATCCGTCATGCGTACTCCAGCGGAACGTCAGCCTGCCACCCTGCCACGGACCACGCGCCGGCGCCAGCCCGGAAATGCTCAGACCAGCAGTTTGCGATCGTCCTGCCCGCGCACGGTCAGCTGGAAACCGATGTCCTTCCAGCCGCTGGCTTCCTCGCGCAGTGCGCTGGCCGTCATCGGATGGCTGTCCAGCCAGTCGGCGTCCAGAACCACCCGGAACTGGCGTGGCGCGACGGTGCTGAAGTGCAGGTTCTCCGGCAGCGCCAGGTCGCGACGGCTGCGCGAGAACAGGGCCGCCAGCCGCAGCGACACGACCACCGGCCACAGGCTGTCGTCGGTGACCTGCGACAGCAGTTTGCCGAGCGAGCCGCGATGGGCCAGGATCAGCGTCGCCAGCACCTTCTGCTCCTGGCGGGAAAAGCCGGGCATGTCGGCATTCTCGACGATATATGCCGAATGCTTGTGGTAACCGGTGTGCGAGATATCGAGCCCGATCTCGTGCAGCGCCGCCGCCCAGCCCAGTTCGCGTTTCCAGTCCGGCGCCGCCTCCTGCCCGGCCGACAGCCCGGCCAGCACGTGATGGGCCACCCGGGCCACGCGCGTGGCCTGCACGGTGTCGACATGGTAGCGGCGCATCATCTGCGCCACGCTGTCGGCACGCGGGTCGCGCTCGTCCTGGCGACCGAGCAGGTCGTACAGCACGCCGTCGCGCAGGGCGCCGAGCGTAACGTCCATGCGCTGGATACCGAGTTCCTCGAATACTGCCAGCATGATCGACAGCCCCCCCGGCAGGACCGGGGCGCGATCGCCGCGCAGGCCGTTCAGGTGGGCGGCTTTCAGGCTGCCGGCGCGGATCAGTTCGGCGCGCAGCTTTTCCATGCCGTCCAGGGTGATGCCTTCGCTGGAGAAATCGGACTGTTCGAGGATGTCGCGCAGCGAACGCGCAGTGCCGGAAGTGCCGATGGCGAGCTGCCACTGGTCGGGGCCGAATTCGGCGGCGATGCGCTGGATCTGGTCGCGCGCGGCCACCACCGCATCCTTGAAGTTGTGCCGGGTCAGACGACCGTCGGGGAAGAAGCGCAGGCTGTAGCTGACACAGCCAAGGTTCAGGCTTTCGGTCTTCAGCGAACGCATGCCCTGGCCGACAATGAACTCGGTCGAGCCGCCACCGATATCGACCACCAGCCGCTTTTCCTGGCTGGCCGGCAGGCTGTGCGCCGCACCGAGATAAATCAGGCGCGCTTCTTCGCGGCCGGCGATGATTTCGATCGGAAAGCCGAGCAGCCGTTCCGCCCTGGCGATGAACAAGGCGGCATCCTTGGCAACGCGCAGGGTATTGGTGCCGACCACGCGCACCCGGTCAGGGTGGAAACCGCGCAGGCGTTCGCCAAAGCGGGCCAGACAGGCCAGCGCACGGTCGGCGATGTCCTGGTCGAGTTCGCCGGAAGGCAGCAGCGCGCCGCCAAGGCGGACGGTGTCCTTCAGCGAGTCCAGCGGATACAGCATGCCGTCCATCACGCGGACGATTTGCAGGCGAAAACTGTTCGAGCCGAGATCGACGGCGGCGAGGGTGTCAAACGATGCGGTCATCTGGGCGGCGCTGGCAGGGAAAGGAAGGAAAGCGACACGGTGCGCCGCAGGGGGTCTGCCGGCGACACCGGGCAACACGGGCAGGGGCGGACCGGATGGCCCGACCCTGGCCGCGCTATTGTCACACAGCTGGCGGGAACCGGCAGCAAGCCGCTACCGGTTGCCACCGGGAAAGGCCTACAGACCTTCGCGCTCGACGTCCTCGAGCGAGGTGTGACGGATGTCCTTGCCCTTGACCAGGTACACCACGTATTCGGAGATGTTCTTGGCATGGTCACCGATGCGCTCGATCGCCTTGGCGATAAAGATGGTGTCCAGCGACATGGTGATGGTGCGCGGGTCTTCCATCATGAAGGTGATCAGCTGGCGCAGGCTGGCGCTGAAGTCCTCGTCGAGCTGACGGTCCTGGCGGGCCACGTCCAGCGCGCCGTAGACGTCGAGACGGGCAAAGGCATCCAGCACGCGGCGCAGCATCACCAGCGCGACATTGGCCATCTTCTCGATTTCGCGCAGGCGAGGCACCTGGACCCGCTCGTCTTCCAGCATTTTCTTGCCGACGCGCGCGATCTTCTGCGCCTCGTCACCGATGCGCTCAAGATCGGTAATGGTCTTGATCACGGTGATGACCATGCGCAAGTCGCTGGCCGCCGGCTGGCGACGGGCGATGATGTGCTGACACTCCTCGTCGATCCCCACCTCCATCGCATTCACATGCACGTCGTCGGCGACGACGCGGCCCAGTGTCTCGATGTCACCGTCAATCAGCGCCTGCATGGCACTGCTGATCTGTTGTTCGACCAGTCCCCCCATCTGCAGCACGCGGGTGCGGATGGTTTCGAGTTCCATGTCGAACTGCTTGGATATATGTTCTTTTGGCATTATCGCGCTCTTCGGTTTGCCCAGCGTCAGCAGACGAGTGTATTGCCCTGCCGTGACATCGGTATGACAGGCCGTTGTAACGGACCGGGCCGGCGCAGGTCATGCAGACACTGCCCCGGCCCGGTCCAGCGACATGATATCGGCGCTTACTCGAGAACCTGTACCGTGCCATCGGCACGGCCGAGCAGCAGCACGTCGGCATGACGGCGGGCAAACAGGCCGCAGCAGATCACGCCCGGAATGTGGTTGATGGTTTCTTCCATCTCCACCGGCGCCATGATGTTCAGCCCGTGCACGTCGAGGATGATGTTGCCGTTGTCGGTCACGTAGTCCTGCCGCCATTCCGGATGACCGCCCAGCTTGACCAGCTTGCGTGCGACCAGGCTGCGCGCCATCGGCAGGACTTCCACCGGCAGCGGGAATGCGCCGAGCTTCTGTACCAGCTTGGCTTCGTCGGCGATGCAGACCAGCTGTCTGGATGCGGCGGCAACGATCTTCTCGCGCGTCAGCGCACCGCCACCGCCCTTGATCATGTGCAGGTGATGGTTGATTTCGTCGGCGCCATCGATATACACCTCGAGGTCGCCAACCGAGTTCAGTTCGTAGACCGGGATGCCGATCGCCTTCAGCCGGGCGGTGGTCGCCTCGGAACTGGATACGGCACCGTCGATGCGGTCCCTGATTGTGGCCAGCTCGTCGATCAGGAAATTGACGGTGGAACCGGTACCGACGCCGATGATGGCGTTGTCCGGAATGTACTGCACTGCCTTCTTGGCCGCAGCCATCTTCATTTGGTCTTGGGTTTTCATGCTGACGTCTCCGTTGCAGATAGCAGGATTATCCCATAGCCGGGCGCCAACGGCCCACCGGATCGCAGCGGGCGGGCCGGACCGTGCAGTTACTTGCCGCTACGGTGCGACAGCAGGCATACCGCCTCGGCGGCGATGCCCTCTTCACGTCCCAGATGGCCAAGCCGCTCGCTGGTCTTGGCCTTGACGTTCACATTGTCGGGCGGGACGCCAAGGTCGGCCGCCAGGTTCGCGCGCATGCGGTTCACGTACGGGGCCAGCTTCGGTGCCTGGGCAATCACGGTGCAGTCGATGTTGACCACGTCGAAACCGGCCGCCCGCACCCGCTGAACCGCTTCGCGCAGCAGCACCCGACTGTCCGCTCCCTTGAAATCTAGGTCAGTATCGGGGAAATGGCGGCCAATATCGCCAAGCCCGGCCGCGCCGAACAGCGCGTCGGTCACGGCATGACACAACGCGTCGGCATCGGAATGACCATCGAGGCCCCGGTCATGCGGAATGATCACGCCGCCGAGAATCAGCTTGCGGCCTTCGACCAGCCGGTGGACATCCCAGCCCTGTCCGATACGGAAAGGTATTGTCATCGCGTTTCTCCCGTCATTCGACCCGCCCGCCCCGCTCCGCGGCCAGGATGGCGCGCGCCAGCGGCAGATCATGCGGCCAGGTCACTTTCAGATTCATGGTATCCCCTTCGACCAGCCGCGGCGACAGTCCCAGCCGTTCGACGGCACTGGCCTCGTCGGTCACACCGGCATCCAGTTCGCCGCCCAGCGCCCGTGCCAGCAGACCGGCACGGAACATCTGCGGCGTCTGCGCCTGCCACAGGCCATCGCGCGCCACGGTGGCGGCAACGCGCAGCCCGCCGTCAGCCCGTTTCAGCGTGTCGGCCACCGGCACCGCCAGCAGGCCGCCGACCTCGTCGTCGTCCAGCGTGTCGATCAGCCGTGCCAGCGCGGCGGCCGGCAGACAGCAGCGGGCGGCATCGTGGACCAGCACCCAGTCGCCGGCGTCCGCCGCCAGCACCGCCAGTCCGTTGCGCACGCTTTCGGCGCGCGACGGACCACCGACGCGGAGCACGGCCAGCCGGCGATCTTCCGGCCAGGCGAAGGTATCGAACCAGCCATCGTCCGCCGCCAGGACCAGGACGATGCGGTCGAGGCGCGGCTCGGCCAGCAGGCGTGCCAGCGTGTGCGCGAGCAGTGGCCGGCCGGCCAGTTCCAGATACTGCTTCGGCCGCCCGGCGCCCATGCGGCTGCCGCCGCCGGCGGCCGGCACCAGGGCAATGCGGCTCACGACGCGTCGGCGCCGGCCGGCGCGTCCAGCGGCTCGTAGTCGCGCCATACGCAGGCGCCGCCGGCCTTCTTGTCCAGCCGCGCCAGCATCGCCTCATGCCCGGCCTGCTCGGCCGCGCTGGCGCGCTGCACGATCAGCGGCTTGCGCGCGCCGAGCGACAGGTCGTTGCTGCTGTCACTGTCGGTCTCGATCGCCATTTCCAGGCTTTCCTGACCACGGGTCAGCGCCAGATAGACTTCGGCCAGCAGCTCGCAGTCGATCAGCGCGCCGTGCAGGGTCCGGTTGCTGCGGTCGATCTCGAAGCGGTCGCACAGGGCATCGAGGTTGTTGCGCTTGCCGGGAAAGACCTCGCGCGCCATCGCCAGGGTGTCGATCACACCACCGGCCACGCTGCGGGTCTTCGGCAGCCGCACCCGCTCGAACTCGGCATCGAGAAAGCCGATGTCGAACGCCGCGTTGTGGATGATCAGTTCGGCATCACGCAGGAAGTCGGCAATCTCGCCGGCCACCTGCTTGAACACCGGCTTGCCTTCGAGCATGTCGAGGCTGATGCCGTGCACGCGCTGCGCATCCGGATCGATGTCGCGCTGCGGGTGGATATAGAAGTGGCAGTGCCTGCCGGTCAGCTTGCGGTTGACCATTTCCAGCCCGGCCACTTCGATCAGGCGGTGTTCGCGCGGATCGAGGCCGGTGGTTTCGGTGTCGAGGATGATTTGTCGCATGGGGGTCCTGTGCGCCGGTCCGGCCATCAGCGCGAGCGTTCGCTGACGCCGCGGTTGGCCAGCTGGTCGGCGCGTTCATTGAATTCGTGGCCGGCGTGGCCCTTGACCCAGCGCCAGTCGATGTCGTGCGGCTGCCGGGCGGCATCCAGTTGCTGCCACAGGTCGGCATTCTTGACCGGTTCCTTGCTGGCGGTCTTCCAGCCGCGCGCCTTCCAGCCCTTGATCCACTCGCTGATGCCCTTCTGCACGTACTGCGAATCGGTGTACAGCACGATGCGGCACGGCCGCTTCAGGCATTTCAGCGCTTCGATGACCGCCATCATTTCCATGCGGTTGTTGGTGGTCATCGGCTCGCCGCCGAACAGTTCCTTCTCCTGGCCGCGATAGATCAGCAGCGCGCCCCAGCCGCCGGGGCCGGGATTGCCCTTGCAGGCGCCGTCGGTATAGATGTCGATATGTTCTGGTTCAGTCTGCAATGTCGTCTTTCAGCATTTCATTCGGGGTCATGGCCGGGCGCTTGGCGCGGGTGACGGCAATCAGTGGCTGGGCCAGCACTTTCCAGCGCGGCATGATCAGGCGCATGCCGCGCACGCGCTTGACCGCCTCCAGCGCATAGACGCCGCTGGCGACCGGCCACCAGCGATCGCCGGCATCTTCCATGAAGGCGAAGCGGCCCCGCCACTTGTCGGAGGCCAGCGGCGGCGCGTAGCACAGGAAGGCGCCGCCGGCGATATCGAAATTCAGCAGCTCGAGCCAGTCCTTCAGCCGGCCGAGGCTCAGGAAGTTGCCGTTCCACGGCGACGGCGCGCGGGTCAGTACCCGACGCACGCCAAACAGCGAGACCGGGTTGAAGCCGGTCAGCAACAAACGCCCTTCCGGCACCAGCACCCGCTCGACCTCCCTGAGCACCTCGTGCGGATGCGACGTAAAATCGAGGGTATGCGGCATCAGGACCAGGTCGAGACTCTGTGCGGCGAACGGCAGCTGTGCCGGATCGGCGACAATGTCGGCATCGGGCCGCAGGCCGACCACGCGCTGCCATGGAATCCGGTTGTCGCGCAGGAACGGCTGGTCGGCAAAGCCGATCTGGATCGCACGATAGCCAAAGGCATCCGCAACCGCCTGGTCAAAATAGGCCTGTTCGCGCGCCATCACATACTGGCCCAGCGGCGACGCCAGCCACTCTTTCAATCCGGGCATCCGCCCACTCCTTGTAGCAAAGGGCTCGTCATGGTCGACGTCACTCCGGTTCCCGCCTTCAGCAGCAATTATATCTGGGTTCTGCACCGCGCCCAGACCGCAGTCGCAGTCGACCCCGGCGATGCCGCGCCGTTGCTCGACCATCTTGCCGGCGCCGGGCTGGTGCTGGACGCGGTACTGATCACCCATCATCACGCCGATCATGTTGGCGGATTGCCGGCGCTGCAGGCGAGATTCCCCGCCCTGACGGTCTGCGGGCCGGCCGGCGTGGCCGGCGTCACCCACCCGCTGGCGGACGGCGACCGGGTGGAACTGGCCGCGCTCGGGCTCAGCCTGGACGTACTGGCAGTGCCCGGCCACACGCTCGATCACCTGGCCTATGCCGGCGCAGGCTGGCTGTTCTGTGGCGACACGCTGTTCGCCGCCGGCTGCGGCCGGCTGTTCGAGGGCACGCCGGCGCAGATGCTGGCGTCGCTGACGCGGCTGGCCGCACTGCCTGATGACACCCGCATCGCCTGTGCCCATGAATACACGCTGGACAACCTGCGTTTCGCACTGGCGGTCGAGCCGGACAACCCGGCACTGCATGCCCGTCTCCGCCGCGACCAGGCCAGCCGCGATGCCGGCCTGCCGACCCTGCCCTCGACGCTGGCGCTGGAGCACGACACCAATCCGTTCCTGCGCGTCCGCGTGCCGTCAGTGCAGGCCGCCGCCGCGCGTCAGGCCGGCGAGCCGGCGACCGGTGACGGGCTGGCGACCTTCACCGCGCTGCGGCGCTGGAAAGACCGGTTCCAGGCCGGTTAGCCCCGGTTTCGCCCGCCACGCCCACGGCATGAAATGACCGTCCGGCGGATATTCCGGCGGAATGAATTGCGTAAATTCAACCGCCAACAGTTCAAATCGGGACAAACCCGCTGAAACTATTGACATTTCCTGTTGACGATCCTTCCGGCGAGCGCATACGATTCCCGCTAATTTTGTATCAATCCTTTACAGGGGACCTCCAAAAACCGACGCGCGCACCGTGCGGCCGGCTTTTGAAGGTGCCCTTCACATCGGGCCGGGCACGATGAAACACACACTGAAGCTGGCATTGTCGCTGGCGTTCGCAGGCGGCCTTGCCGGCCAGGCACACGCGGAGTTCGACAACCTGTCCTATTCCTCCGGGCAGGCGATGATGCAGCAGAACAACATCCTGCTGCGCAATGGCGACGATGTCTGGCAGCGCATCCGCGAAGGCTTCCAGATGGATGAAGTCAACGCCGATCTGGTCCGCCGCTTCGAACGCCAGTACGCCGCCAATCCGGCCGGCATCGAACGCACGCTGGGCCGCAGTCACAAATACCTGTTCCACATCATCAACGAAGTCGAAAAGCGCGGCATGCCGACCGAGCTGGCCCTGCTGCCGGTGGTCGAAAGCGCCTTCGTCCCGCAGGCGGAATCGCCGGTCGGTGCAGCCGGCCTGTGGCAGTTCATGCCGGCCACCGGCCGTCATTACGGCCTTGAGCAGACCTGGTGGTACGACGGCCGTCGTGACGTGGTCGGCGCCACCCAGGCGGCGCTGAACTATCTCGAATACCTGCACGGCCTGTTCGGCGACTGGTCGCTGGCGCTGGCCGCCTACAACTGGGGCGAGGGCAATGTCAGCCGCGCCCAGGAACGCAACCGCGCCCAGGGCCTGCCGGACGACTTCGAACACATCCGCATGCCGGCCGAGACGCGCAACTATGTGCCGAAGCTGATTGCCGTGCGCAATGTGCTGTCCGACCCGAAGCGCTACAACGTCGCGCTGAACAAATTCCCGAACCGCCCGTACTTCGTCGCCGTCAGCACCGGCAAGCATATCGACATCGACGTGGCGGCCAAACTCGCCAATGTGCCGGAAGCCGAGCTGAAAACGCTGAACCCCGGCTACAAGCGCCCGCTGCTCGCCTACAAGAACGGCCGCCAGTTGCTGATTCCGGTCGACCACTTCGACCGCTTCGAGAAGAACCTGGCCAGCTGGGACAAGCCGCTGTCGCAGTGGCAGGCCGTGGTCGCCCAGGATGGCGACACGCCTGACGTGGTGGCCGAACGCTACAACATGACCGTGGCCGAGCTGCGCTCGGTCAATGGCGCGCTGGGTGGCCGGCTGCAGGCCGGCCAGCCGCTGCTGGTGGCCCAGCGCGGCAGCAGCGCGGCACCGGCCCTGATTGCCGCCGCCGATCGCGACGACCAGGCCGAGGCCCCGCGCACCGTCGCCGCCCGTCCGGTCAGCGACAGCCCGGCCCGCCCGGTGGTGACCGTTGCCCGCGCGCCGGTCGTGGCCGACAAGGCCCCGGTCGTGGCGGCCGCGCCGGTCGCCAGGCCCGCCGTGATGGTCGCCAGCGCCGATACCCGCCCGGCGGCCAGCAGCAGAAGCAGCAGCGCCGTGACCACCGACCTGCCGCCGGCCGTCGATACCGTGGCCTCGCCGCGTCCGTTCGCCGATATCGAGGTCGTGCCGTCTCCGGTCGTCGCCACAGCCGCTTCGGCCGAGGATGCGATCAGCGAAATCGCGTCGATCAGCCCGGCCGTCGATACCGTGGCCCGGACTGAACCGGCCCGCCCGCAGCAGACAGTCGCTGTCGCGACTTCATCACGGCATACGGTCAGCAGCGGCGATACGCTGTATAGCCTGGCCAAACGCTACAACATGAGCGTCGCCCAGCTGCGCGATCTGAACCAGCTGAACGGCAATGCGCTGCAGCTCGGCCAGACGCTGCAGGTCGCCGCCGGCAGCAGCAGTGACCTGATCACGGTCGCGGCCAGCAGCGCCGCCGCCCCGCGCACCCAGCAATACCAGTACGTGGTCCAGCGTGGCGATACGCTGTACAGCATCGCCCGCAAGTTCGGTCTTGATCATCAGGACCTGCGCCGCTGGAACGACGAGCGCAAGCTCGCCCGCCTGCAACCGGGCAACCGGGTCACGCTGGTGGTCGGCATCTAGTCGCAGCGGGGCCACCCCGCTTTGCCGCGCCTCGCGTCAGAATGAAAACAGGCCACCGGTTTACCCGGTGGCCTGTTTGTCTTTCATGCCGGCTTCAGCCGAAGCGCTTGTCGGCCACAAACGGATTGTGCCGGCGCTCGTCACCGAAGGTCGACTCCGGGCCATGGCCGGGAACGAAGCGGATGTCGTCGCCGAGCGGGAACAGCTTGCCGCGAATTGACGCCACCAGGTCATCCTGATTGCCACCGGGAAAGTCGGTACGGCCAACCGAGCCGGCGAACAGCACGTCGCCAACCCAGGCCCGGGCGGCTTCGCGGTCGACAAACACCACGTGGCCGGGGGTATGGCCGGGACAGTGCAGTACATCCAGCGTGCGTTCGCCGACGCGGATGCGGTCGCCCTCGTCCAGCCAGCGGTCCGGCGTCAGCGCCTCGGCCGGCGGGAAGCCGAACATCTCCGCCTGCTGCGGCAGGCCGGTCAGCCAGTACTCGTCGGCGCGATGCGGACCGAGAATCGGCACGTCCAGCGCCGTTGCCAGCGCGGCAGCGGCCCCGACGTGGTCGAGATGGCCATGGGTCAGCAGCACGCGGGTCACCTTGACGTCCAGCGCGTCAATGGTGGCCAGCAGCGTGTCGACATCACCGCCGGGGTCGACCACGGCGGCTTCACGGGTGGCGTCGCACCACAGGATCGAGCAGTTCTGCGCGAACGCGGTGACCGGAACGATGCGGTCGCCCATCAGCGCAACGCGTCCGCGTAGCGGGCCACGCCATCGGCGACGGTCAGGAACTCGTCAGCGTAGCCGGCCGCACGCAGCGCGCCGATATCGGCGCAGGTGTAGCTCTGGTACTTGCCCTTCAGGGCGTCCGGGAAGTCGATGTACTCGACGATGCCGGCGGCGATCATCTGCTCCAGCGTCATTTCTGCCTCACCCTGCTGGCGGCGGCAGGCGTTGACCGCTGCCAGCGCCACATTGTTGAACGGTTCGGCTCGGCCGGTGCCCAGGTTCCAGATGCCGGACGATTCCGGGTGATCGAGGAAGTGCAGGTTGACCCTGACCACGTCTTCCACCGACACGAAGTCACGGCTCTGCATGCCGGCTTCATAGCCATCGTAGCTGCCGAACAGCTTCACCTTGCCCGTGTCGCGATACTGGTTGAAGTGGTGGAAGGCCACCGAAGCCATGCGCCCCTTGTGCTGCTCGCGCGGGCCATAGACGTTGAAGTAGCGGAAGCCGGCGACCTGGGCGGTCAGCCCGTTCTGCATCCGCTTGCGCACGACCTGGTCGAACAGGAATTTCGAGTAGCCGTAGACATTCAGCGGGCTTTCGAAGCCGCGTTCCTCGCGGAACACCTGCCCCCCGCCGTACACCGCCGCACTGGACGCGTACAGCAGCGGGATGGCGTCCTGCTGGCAGTATTCGAGCAGGCTGACCGAATACTGGTAGTTGTTCTCCATCATGAACTTGCCGTTGTGCTCCATGGTGTCGGAGCACGCGCCCTGGTGCAGGATCGCGCGGATCTCGCCGTCCCAGACGCCATCGAGCAGCATCTCGATAAACTGGTCCTTGTCGACGTAATGGGCGATGTCGCAATCGACCAGATTGCGGAATTTGGGGCCATCGGTCAGATCATCGACCGCGATAATGTTGCGTTCGCCGCGCGCATTCAGTGCGTGGACCAGGTTGGCGCCGATAAAGCCTGCGGCACCGGTAACGACGGTATACATGGAGTGCTCCTTCTGGCGCGCCGCGAACGATCGCGACGACGCGTTTGATCAATGACCGAACAGTTCGGACCGTCGGACGACGGCCGTGCCCAGCTTGCCGACCACGATGCCGGCAGCGACATTGGCCACCTGCATCGCCTCGGGCAGCGCCAGCCCGGCGGCGACCATCAGGCCGAGTGTGCCGATCACGGTGTCCCCGGCGCCGGATACGTCGAACACTTCGCGGGCGACGGTCGGCACATTCAGCGGGCCGTCGGCGCGGAACAGGCTCATGCCGTCCTCGCTGCGCGTGACCAGCAGCGCGTCGAGCTGCAGATCGCTGCGGATGCGCTCGGCGCGCGCCGCCAGGTCATGCTCGTCGCGCCACTGTCCCGCCACCTGACGGAATTCGCTGCGGTTCGGCGTCAGCAGCGTGGCACCGGCGTACTTGTCCCATTCATCGCCCTTCGGGTCGATCAGCACCGGCTTGCCGGCAGCACGGGCCAGTTCGATCATGCGCGTGACGTGGGTCAGGCCACCCTTGCCGTAGTCGGACAGGATGACCACATCGTGGTCGGCGATCAGGCGGCTGTACTCGTCGAGTTTTTCCGCCAGCACTTCATGGCTGGGGGCATCCTCGAAATCAAGCCGGATCAGTTGCTGCTGGCGGGCGATCACCCGCAGCTTGACCGTAGTGGCGATGCGCGCGTCGCGCCGGAACGACACCGCCACGCCATCGCGTTCCAGCAGGGCAGCCAGGGCATCGGCCGCCTCGTCCTCGCCCACGACCGACAGCAGTGTGGCGTTGCCACCGAGGCTGACGATATTGCGCGCGACGTTGGCCGCGCCACCGGCGCGCTCTTCCATGCGGGCAATGCGCGCCACCGGTACCGGCGCTTCCGGCGAGATGCGCTCGACGTCACCGAACCAGTAGCGGTCCAGCATCACGTCACCGACCACCAGCAGGCGGGCGGCGGACATCCGCGCCATCAGACCGGGTTCGCGCGCCAGCAGCGCGGGAATGAATTCACTCATCGGACGGACTCCGTTCAGGCCAGGCCAAGTTCGGCATGGATGGCGGCCAGCGTCGCCAGCGGATCGGCGGCACGCGTGATCGGCCGGCCGATGACCAGGTAGTCGCTGCCGGCCTGCAGCGCGGCGGACGGGGTCATGACCCGACGCTGGTCATCGGCCACGGCATCGGCCAGGCGGATGCCCGGCGTGACCAGCCTGAACGACTCGCCCAGTGCAGCCTTCAGTTGTGCCGCCTCGAGGGCGGAGCACACCACGCCGTCCAGCCCGCTGTCGCACGCCAGCCGTGCCAGCCGTTCGACCTGGGCCGCAGCGCCGTCGTTCAGGCCGATTTCGGCCAGTTCGGCATCACTCATGCTGGTCAGCACGGTCACGCCGATCAGCAGCGGCGGCTGCGACAGGCTGGCCACGGCTTCGCGTGCGGCCTCCATCATTCGCCGGCCGCCGGACGCATGCATGTCGACCATCCACACCCCGAGATCGGCCGCCACGCGGCAGGCGCTGGCCACGGTATTCGGGATGTCGTGGTACTTGAGGTCGAGAAACACGTCGAAGCCGCGCGCGGTCAGCTTGTCGACCAGGTGGCGACCGGATGCGGTGAAGATTTCCTTGCCGATTTTCAGCCGGCACAGGCCCGGCTCCAGCCGGGCGACGAATTCGAGCAGGTCTTTCTCGGCCGGGAAGTCGAGAGCGACGATAACGGGCGACGCGCTGTGCGCGATCGGGGCGGCGGGAGCAAACGGATTCATGGTTGGGCGGCGTTCAGACGGACAGCGACTCGCTGCGGTTCGGAGTCAGGCTTTCCCACTCCCCGCAGGCCGGGCACTTCCAGAAAAAGGTTTTGGAACGGAAATTGCAGTGCTGGCAACGATGCACGCGCAGGCGCTTGGCATGTGACAGCACCACTTCGCGGGCCAGTTCGGCATCCTGCCGGGTGGCCGGGTCCATGGAGCCGAATTTGGCGTCGATCAGTTTGGCAATGCCGGCCAGCGACGGATAGCCGTGCACGGCATCGCGCAGGAACGACAGGCCTTCCCGCTCGCCGCCATGCTGGGCGACCCGCGGATACAGCAGATCGGCCAGGTCGAGCTGCGGATAGGTTTCCAGCCAGCCCCGGACCAGTTTGATGCCGTCGGCGGTCCGGCCCAGCGCGTCATAGGCGCCCAGCACCCGTTCCGCCACCAGGGTCAGGTATTCCGGCTGCTGGTTTTCCAGTGACTGCCAGGCAGTAATCGCGCCTTCGGTGTCACCGGCGGTCAGCAGGATGTCACCATTGAGCAGATACGCTCGCGGGCAGCGGCGATTGGCAGCGAACGCGGCCGCGACTTCCTTGCGGGCCTGTTCCAGATCGGACTTGAACAGCGCAGCCTGGGCCAGCTCGCAATGGAATTCGGCCAGTTCGCGCTGGAACTGGGTCGCGTCGTTGCGCAGCGTCTTCGCCAGCGTGATGGCCCGGTCCCAGTCGCGTTCCTGCTGGTACAGGGCCAGCAGCCGCGAGCGTGCCAGGCTGGCGACGGCGGGCCGGTCGGTCAGCTGGGTAAGGATTTCCTCCGCCCGGTCGACCAGTCCGGCGCGCTGGAAGTCGTCGGCCAGTTCCAGCCGGATCTGGTCATGGGCAGGCTCGGGCAGGTCCGGGTTTTCCAGCAGGCCCTGGTGCAGGCGGATGGCAAGGTCGTTCTCGCCACGGCGGCGGTACAGCTTGCCGAGCGCGATCTGCAGATCCAGCGCACCGGGTTCCTGTCGGGCCACTTCAGCCAGCCGGCGGCTGGCTTCGCTGGTGTCGTCATCGACCAGGGCGGCCAGGCCGCGGAAATAGTTGGTCGGCAGTTTGCGGGCACCGGCGATCACGGCCCGCATGTCGATGCGCGCGGCCAGCCAGCCCAGCGCGAAGAACAGCGGGAAGATCAGCAGCCACCAGAGTTCGAAATCCACCAAGAGGAAGATCCTTAGGAAACGGGAATGACGGAAAGCGCCGGGCCGAAACGGCCCGGGATGCGGTCAGGCGCGGGAAGCGCGATTACTCGGCCACGGATTCGCTCGGGTCGTTGACGACCTGACCCGGCGCCTGCTGACGCGCACGCAGTTCTTTCTTCAGTTGCGTCAGTTCACGGCGCAGCTTCAGCGAATAGAAGAAACCGGCAGACAGGCCGGCGGCGGCGCCGACGGCGAAGAAAACCAGCAGCACCAGGATCAGCGGTGCCTGCCAGGTATGGCCCATGAACAGGTTCAGCGTGACCGAATCACTGTTCTGCATGGCGAGCGTGAGCAGCAGCACAAACACCAGAAACTTGATTATCCAGCCTACATAGCGCATTGCGCGACCCTCCATGACAGAGGCTGAAGTTTAAACGATGTCGGCGGGCCCGGCATCGCGTTGGACGAAAAACGCTAAGGAATGACAGCCGCGGATGAACAAATACTGCGCAATCCCGCAATGCGCGGACGGCAGACGCAAAAACGCCGCAGGTTACCCTGCGGCGTTTCGTGACTCGCGTTAGCCCGAGGCTTGCGCTTCTTCCTGAATCCGAGCGTCGACGCGTTCGCGCAACTCCTTGCCGGCCTTGAAGTGCGGAACGTATTTCTCCGGCACTTCAACACTGCTCCCCGACTTGGGATTGCGACCGGTACGCGGCGGACGGTAGTTCAGATCGAAGCTGCCGAAGCCGCGGATCTCGATGCGCTGGCCACGTGACAGGCACGTTGCCATCGCATCAAGAATGGTCTTCACCGCGAGCTCCGCGTCCTTGGCAATCAACTGAGGATAGCGCTCCGCGAGCCTGGCAATCAGCTCAGACTTGGTCATTGCACTGCCTGATTACTCGTTGCCGCCGGACAGTTTGGCCTTCAGCAGCGCGCCCAGGTTCGTGGTGCCGGCGTTGGCGTTGGCTTCAGCCTGGAAGCGGCTGACCGCACCCTGCTCTTCAGCCGCATCCTTGGCCTTGATCGACAGCTTCAGCGAACGGCTCTTGCGGTCGACGTTGATGACCAGAGCTTCGATCTCTTCGCCTTCCTTCAGCAGCGAACGGGCATCTTCGACGCGGTCACGCGACAGCTCGGAAGCCGGCAGGTAACCTTCGATGTCGCCGTCCAGCGCGATCACGGCGCCACGTGCGTCAACGGTCTTGATGATGCCCTTGACCAGCGTGTTCTTGTCGTGGATCGACACGAAGCTGCCGAACGGATCGCCTTCGAGTTGCTTGATGCCCATCGAGATGCGTTCCTTGTCGGTATCGATCGACAGGACCAGCGCTTCGACTTCGTCGCCCTTCTTGAACTGGCGGATGGCTTCTTCGCCGGCAACGCTCCACGACAGGTCGGACAGGTGCACCAGACCGTCGATGCCGCCCGGCAGGCCGATGAACACGCCGAAGTCGGTGATCGACTTGATGGTGCCGGTGATCTTGTCACCCTTCTTGTAGTTGGCCGAGAAATCATCCCACGGGTTCGGCATGCACTGCTTCATGCCCAGCGAGATGCGGCGGCGGTCTTCGTCGATCTCGAGGATCATGACTTCGACTTCGTCACCCAGCGACACAACCTTGGACGGATGCACGTTCTTGTTGGTCCAGTCCATTTCGGACACGTGGACCAGGCCTTCGATGCCCTGTTCGATTTCGACGAAGGCGCCGTAGTCGGTCAGGTTGGTGACCTTGCCGAACAGGCGGGTGCTTTGCGGGTAGCGACGGCTCAGGCCCACCCACGGATCTTCGCCCAGCTGCTTCAGGCCCAGCGACACGCGGTTCTTCTCTTGATCGAACTTCAGCACCTTGGCTTCGACTTCGTCGCCGACGGCCAGGACTTCGCTCGGGTGCTTCACACGACGCCATGCGAGGTCGGTGATGTGCAGCAGACCATCAATGCCGCCCAGGTCCACGAAGGCGCCGTAGTCGGTGATGTTCTTGACGATGCCCTTGACGACTGCACCTTCCTTCAGGTTTTCCAGCAGTGCCTTGCGCTCTTCGCCCAGGGTTTCTTCCAGCACGGCGCGACGCGACACAACGACGTTGTTGCGCTTGCGGTCGAGCTTGATGACCTTGAATTCGATCTGCTTGCCTTCGAACGGCGTGGTGTCCTTGACCGGACGCACGTCGACCAGGGAACCCGGCAGGAAGGCGCGGATGCTGTTGACCATGACGGTCAGGCCGCCCTTGACCTTGCCGCTGATGACGCCGGACAGGATCTTGCTGGTTTCCAGCGCTTCTTCGAGCTCAAGCCATGCAGCCATGCGCTTGGCCTTGTCGCGCGACAGCTTGGTTTCGCCATAGCCGTTTTCCAGGCTATCGAGCGCCACGGTAACGAAATCACCGATGCTGACTTCCAGTTCGCCCTTGTCGTTCTTGAATTCTTCGACCGGGATCAGCGACTCGGACTTGAGGCCGGCGTTGACGGTGACGAAATTCGGATCGATAAGGACAACTTCAGCGGTGATCACTTCACCGGCCTTCATCACCTGACGGGACAGGCTTTCTTCGAAGAGGGCGGCAAAGCTTTCCATGGCGGGAACAGTGTTAGTCATTGAAATGGAGACTCGGTGCGAACGATGGGAATCCGCGAGGTGACGTTGATGATGTCCGCACGATCCCATCCCGTACGGAGAAAAAAATCATGCCCGCGGCGCGATGGCGCGATACCACTCGATGACCTGATCGACGGCAGCGTCAATGGTCAGGCGGGTGGTGTCGAGCAACCGGGCGTCGGGCTCTTGCCGGAGCGGTGCCACCGGGCGGGCGGCATCGCGCTCGTCACGGTCGGCAATATCCTGCTGAATCTGCTGGAGATTAGCAGACGCGCCCTTTCCGATCAACTGCTTATAGCGTCTGCGGCCCCGTTCGTCGGCACTGGCGGTCAGGAAAACCTTCAGCGTGGCGTCGGGAAACACGACCGAGCCCATGTCGCGACCGTCGGTCACCAGACCGGGCGGGTGGCGAAAGTCGCGCTGGCGCTGCAGCAGCGCGCTGCGCAGCGCCGGCAGGGCGCCGATCCGCGACGCACAGAGACCGATGTCCTCGCTGCGGATCTCGTCGGTGACATCGATGTCCTCGAGCCAGACCCGGCCGTCGCGAAACGCGATCGGCAGCCGCACGGCGGCCATCGCCAGCTTGGCCTCGTTGTCCAGCGGGATCTGGTGGCGGACGGCGTACAGCGCAGCCAGACGGTAAAGCGAACCGGAATCCAGGTAGTGGAATCCCAGGCGAAGCGCGACCATCGCAGCCACGGTGCCTTTGCCGGAGGCGGACGGACCATCGAGCGTAATGACAGGTGCAGACATGTGTAAGGTTGGATACCGGCAGCAAATGACAAACAGCCGGACGCATCCGGCTGCAAACGTATGAAATGCTAGCGCATTTTCATTGCGCTGCACAATCCGCCGGCATGACTATGGCGTCGTCGCTCCCACGCCGGCGGGCGGGTGTGCTAGCGTTCGGCATCCGACTCAACGCTTGGTTCCCCTCTCCCGCATGGAATTTCTCGATCTGTCCGTTCGTGACCGGGCACAAGGCACCGTATGCCTTCCCGGTTCGAAAAGCATCTCCAACCGCATCCTGCTGCTGGCCGCACTGGCCAGTGGCGACACTCTGGTCCGTGGCGTGCTCGCCGCCGACGACACCGAGCGCATGCTCGACGCGTTGACGACACTGGGTGTCGCGCTTTCGCCGCAGTCCGGCACGCGGGATATCCTGATTCATGGCGTCGGCGGCCGCTTTCCGGTCCGGCGCGCCGATCTGTTCCTCGGCAATGCCGGCACCGCCTTCCGGCCGCTGACCGCCGCACTGGCGCTGACCGGTGGCGATTACCACCTGCACGGCGTGCCGCGCATGCATGAGCGCCCGATCGGCGATCTGGTCGACGCGCTGACCGCACTCGGTGCCCGGATCGACTATCCCGGCCAGCCCGGCTTCCCGCCGCTGGACATCCATCCGGTCGACATCGCCGCCGGCGGCACCACGCGCGTCAACGGCAATGTGTCCAGCCAGTTCCTGTCCGCGCTGCTGATGGCGCTGCCACTGGTGGGCGGCGGTACGGTCGAGGTGATCGGCGAGCTGATTTCCCGCCCCTATGTCGACCTGACGCTGAACCTGATCGCCCGCTTCGGCGTCACGGTCGTGCGCGACGGTTACGCCCGCTTTACCGTACCGGCCGGCAGCTGCTATGTGAGCCCCGGCGAGATCCATGTCGAAGGTGACGCGTCCAGCGCCAGTTACTTCCTGGCCGCCGGCGCCATCGGCGGCGGTCCGGTCCGGGTCGAGGGCGTGGGTCGCGACAGCATCCAGGGCGATGTCCACTTCGCTGCCGCGCTGGCGCAGATGGGCGCGCAGATCGAGATGGGTCCGGACTGGATCGAGGCGCGGGCGCCGGCCGGTGGCCGGCTGCGGGCGGTCACGCTGGACTGCAATGCGATTCCGGATGCGGCGATGACGCTGGCAGTGGCCGCGCTGTTTGCCGACGGCACCACCCGGCTGGAGCAGATCGCCAGCTGGCGGGTCAAGGAGACCGACCGCATCGCGGCCATGGTCACCGAGCTGACCAGGCTGGGCGCCACGGTCGAGTCCGGCGACGATTTCATTGCCGTGACTCCGCCGGCACAACTGACGCCGCAGGCCGCCATCGACACTTACGACGACCATCGCATGGCGATGTGCTTCTCGCTGGCCAGCTTTGCGGTACCGGTGCGCATCAACGATCCGCGCTGCGTGGCCAAGACCTTCCCTGACTACTTCGACGTTTTCGCGGGGCTGTGCGCATGAGCCGGGACCGTTTCGTCACCGATCGCCATGCCTTCATGGCCGCCGCCGGCGAACCGCAGCCGCAGTCGCCGGTTTTCCGCCCGCAACAGCTGCCGATGTGGGAAACCATGCTGGCTGAAGAGCTGGCCGAATTGCGCGAGGCGATCGATCACTATCGCGCGGTCGACCCGAATGACGCCGACGCGCTGGCGGCGGCCCAGGCCGAGTTCTGCGCCGAGGGCTGCGACGCAATCAATGTGCTGGTCGGGCTGATGATTTCCCAGGGGCTGCCGATCGATGCCATGGCCGATGCGATCCACGCCGCCAATATGGCCAAGTGCGTCGATGGCCACATGGTTCGCCGCGACGACGGCAAGATCCTGAAGCCGGCCGGCTGGCAGCCGGCGGACAAGCTCGGCGTGATTCTTGCGGCCAGACAGCGGCAAATGGAGAAGGCGCAAGGGTAACCGCAGCGTCGGTGCACGCCCGGCTGACAACGGGGTTCGCGAACACGCCATTCCCGCCTCACCCGCCACGCTTCACAGGCAGAAAAAACGGCGATGCATTCGATGCATCGCCGTTTTTTCCTGCGCGGACGGGTTTATTCGTCCATGACAGCGCTGGTATAGACTTCCTGCACGTCGTCGAGGTCTTCGAGCGCGTCGATCAGCCGTTGCATGCGCGCGGCGTCGTCGCCGGTCAGTTCGGTATCGTTCTGCGCGCGCATGGTCACTTCACCGATATCGGTCTTGTAGCCGGCCGCTTCCAGCCGTTCCTTGATGTCGGCGTACTCGTACGGCGGCGTGATGACTTCGATCGAGCCGTCGTCGTTGGTGACCACGTCGTCGGCGCCGGCTTCCAGCGCGGACTCCATCAGCGCATCCTCGTCGGTGCCCGGTGCGAACACCAGGTAGCCACAATGCGTGAACTGGAAGGCCACGCAGCCGTCGGTGCCCATATTGCCGCCGAACTTCGAGAACGCATGGCGAACGTCGGCCACGGTGCGGGTCTTGTTGTCGGTCAGGCAGTCGACCATGACGGCAGCGCCACCGATGCCGTAGCCTTCGTAGCGGATTTCTTCATAGGTCACGCCATCGAGCTGGCCGGTGCCGCGCTTGATCGCGTTCTCGATATTGTCCTTGGGCATCGACTCGCCCTTGGCCTTTTCCACCGCCAGGCGCAGGCGCGGGTTGGCCGTCGGATCCCCGCCGCCCATCTTGGCGGCAACGGTGATTTCCTTGATGAGTCGGGTGAAGATCTTGCCGCGCTTGGCGTCCTGGCGACCCTTGCGGTGCTGGATGTTCGCCCATTTGCTGTGACCGGCCATGTGTAACCTCGTGAAGATCGAAAAAACCCGCCGCAGGCGGGTTCAGACGGGTGATATCGGTGAGCACCGGCGGCGACAGAGGCGTCGGTGCGGGGTCTGGTACGGATTCTAGCACCGCCTCACGGGGCGCTGCCAGTCTGCGGCAGCAGCAGTTGACGCATGAGGACGAAGGCCTGCAGGTAGACCTGTTCCAGCGCCGTTCCCAGCAGCGGGATCGACAGGTACAGCACGACGAAGCCGATGGTCAGCGTCATCGGGAAGCCAAAGCTGAAAATGTTGAACTGCGGCGCGGCGCGCGTCATCACCCCGACCGACAGGTTGACGATCAGCAGCGCCGCCACCAGCGGCAGCGACAGCCACAGGCCGAGGGCCAGCATGGTGCCGCCCCAGCCGGCCAGCATTTTCAGGCTCATCGCCGGCAGCGGTGCCAGCGATACCGGCAGCAGGGTGAAGCTTTCCACCAGGGTGCCGAGCATGACGTGGTGACCGTTGATGGCCAGCAGGATCAGATAGGTGAACAGGGTCAGCAGCCGCGAGACCGACGACACCTGGGCGCCAGAGCCCGGATCGAACTGCATGGCGAAGCCCAGGCCCATCTGCATGGCAATAATGGCACCGGACACCTCGACGGCGGTAATCGCCAGCCGCATGGTAAAGCCCATGGCGGCGCCAATCAGCAGTTGCTGGACGATGATGAACACGCCCTCGCCCGAGACGACCGGCACCGCCGGCATCGGCGGCAGCAGTGGTGCAATCAGCACCGTCAGCGAGATCGCCAGCACGGTCTTGATCCGGCGCGGGACCTGCTTGGTGCCGAACAGCGGGTCGGCCAGCAGGAAACCGGTAATGCGGAACAGCGGCCACAGATAGGTCGACAGCAGCAGGCCGATCTGGGTGTCGGTCAGTTCGAGCACGTCAGCCGATCATGCTGGGAATACTGGCCAGCAGGCGCGTGGTGTATTCGATCAGCGTGCGCAGCATCCACGGTCCCGCCAGCACCAGCACCAGGAACATGGCCAGCAGCTTCGGGATGAAGGTCAGCGTCATTTCGTTGATCTGGGTCGCGGCCTGGAACACGCTGACCAGCAGGCCGACGCCGAGCGCGACCAGCAGTATCGGCGCGGCGACGATAATCAGGATGAACAGCGCATTCTGGACCAGGTTGATGACCATTTCCGGCGTCATGTCCGCACCTTCACTTTATGTAGAAGCTCTGCACCAGCGAGCCGATCAGCAGGGTCCAGCCGTCGACCAGCACGAACAGCATCAGCTTGAACGGCAGCGAGATCATGGTCGGCGACACCATCATCATGCCCATCGCCATCAGCACGCTGGCCACGACCAGGTCGATGATCAGGAACGGGATGAACACCATGAAGCCGATCTGGAACGCCGTCTTCAGTTCACTGACCACGAAGGCCGGAATCAGCGTTTTCAGGCTGACGTCGGCCTGGGTGGCCGGCTTGTCCTCGCGGGCAATCTCGATGAAAAAGGCCAGGTCCTTCTCGCGCGTCTGCCGCAGCATGAATTCGCGGAACGGCTCCGCGCCCTTCTCCGCTGCCTGCAGGATGCTGATCTGGTCTTCGGAGAACGGCAGCCAGGCGTCCTTGTAGGCCTTGTCGAAGGTCGGCGCCATGACGAACAGGGTCAGGAACAGCGACAGGCCGATGACCACCTGGTTAGGCGGCGCCTGCATCAGGCCGATGGCCTGGCGCAGCAGCGACAGCACGATCACGATGCGGGTGAACGCGGTCATCATCAGCAGCAGCGCCGGGATGAAGGTCAGCCCGGTCAGGAACAGCAGCATCTGCAGCGACAGCGAGTACTGGGTACCGCCATCCGGCGCCGGGCCGGAATTCATCAGCGGCAGCCCGCCTGCCGCCATCGCCGCTGCCGGAAGCAACCATAGCGCCAGCGGCAGCAGCGCCCGGCGACAGTAGGACAAAAGGGAAACCATCATGCTTTTCGGTCGGAAGGCGTTCGTTGCAGACGTTCGATCGCCGTTTTGAGACGGGCGGCAAAGTTGCCGTCCGCAAGGGAAGGAGGAGGCGTATCGGCGTTGTCGGGGCGTTCCATGTCCTTCAGCAGGCTGATGTGCTGCGGCGTGACGCCGAGCACCAGCCAGCGACCGGACACCTCGACCACCACCACGCGTTCGCGCCCGCCAAGCAGCGTGCCGCCGACGACGCGCACCGCGCGTCCACCGGACAGTCCCGCCTGGTTCAACCGGCGTACCAGCCAGGCCAGTGCAGCAATCAGTCCGAGAACCAGACCGAGGGCCAGCACGACCTGCACCAGCCCGCCGATCGGGCCGGGCATGGCGGCGGCCGGCGCCGCGGCGCGGGCCGACAGCGAAACCGCCGCCAGCGTTGCGGCGGCGGCGACGGGCGTCAGGCGCATGGTGCTACTTCTGCAAACGGCGCAGCCGCTCGGCAGGGGTAATGATGTCGGTCAGGCGGATACCGAACTTGTCGTTCACCACCACGACTTCGCCCTGGGCGATCAGGCAGCCGTTGACCAGCACGTCCATCGGTTCGCCGGCCAGGCCGTCGAGCTCCACCACCGAGCCCTGTGCCAGTTGCAGCAGGTTGCGGATGGCAATCTTGGTCCGCCCCAGTTCCACGGTCATGCTGACCGGGATGTCGAGAATCATGTCCAGGTTGGTCGCACCACCGGCGGCCTGCTGTGTCGCGGGCGAAAACTCCTGGAACAGCCCGGCGGCCGGCTGTGCGCCGCCAGCCGCTTCTGCCGGCGCGGCCGCAGCCTCGCCTTCAGGCGGCGCGTCGGTGGCACTTTGCTGTTCGGCCATTGCGGAGGCCCAATCGTCCATCGTCACTTCGTCGTTCATGTCTTATCGATCTCGTTTGCGTCGGATTGCTCGCCACTCAACTGCCATGAGCCAGCGCTTGTTCACTCAGTTCCTGCGCGCCGGCCAGGACTTTTTCGACCTTCAGCGCGTATTGACCGCCGGAGGTGCCATAACCGCACTCCAGCACCGGGATGCCGGACACGTCAGCCACCACCGTCGAGGCGATATCGACCGGGATCACATCGCCCACTTTCAGGTTCAGGATGTCGCCCAGCGCGACCTCGGTTTCGGTCAGCGTGGCAACCAGCTCGACCTCGGCGATCTGCACCTGTTTCGACAGCAGGTTGACCCAGCGGTTGTCGACTTCGGTCCGGTCGGCCGCCATGGTCGACGACAGCACGTCGCGGATCGGCTCGATGGTCGAGTACGGCATGCAGACGTGGAAGTCGCCGCCGCCCGCGCCCAGCTCGATGCGGAAGGTCATCGACACCACGACTTCGGTCGGCGTGGCGATGTTGGCAAACTGGGTATTCATTTCGGAACGCATGTAGTTGAACTCGATCGGATAGACCGGTTCCCATGCCTTCTGGTACTCGTTGAACACCACGTCCAGCAGTCTGCGGATGATGCGCTGCTCGGTCGCGGTAAAGTCGCGCCCCTCGACCCGCACATGGTAGCGACCGTCGGAGCCGAACAGGTTGTCGACGATCAGGAACACCAGGTCGGGATCGAAAATCAGCAGCGACGTCCCGCGCAGCGGCTTGACGTGGCACAGGTTGAGGTTGGTCGGCACCACCAGGTTGCGGATGAACTCGCTGTACTTGTGGACCTTGACCGGCCCCACCGAAATTTCGGCGTTGCGGCGGATGAAGTTGAACAGGCCGATACGCAGGTTGCGCGCGAAACGCTCATTGATGACTTCGAGCGTCGGCATCCGGCCGCGCACGATGCGTTCCTGCCGCCCGATCTCGTAATTGCGGACATCGGGCGAACTGGCGTCGCCGACATCGTTGTCGTTGCCGGTAACGCCGCGCAGCAGCGCGTCGACCTCTTCCTGCGAGAGGATGTCGTCGGACATGATTACTGCAACTGAACGATGAAGGACGTGAATACTACCGAGCGCACGACGTCGGCGTGGCCGGAATCAGCGAGCGACTCGTTGATGACGCTGCGGATCTGCGCCTTCAGCCGGGCCTTGCCTTCGGCCGTGGCCACATCGGCCGAGGTCTTGCTGGACAGCAGCAGGATCAGGTTGCTGCGGATGCGCGGCATGTAGGCCGAGATCAGCTCGGCGTCGCCCGGCTTGCCAAGTTCGACCTGCAGTTCGGTCTGCAGCATCGTGCCCGGATCGGACAGGTTGACGACGAAGGTGTCGATCTTGCTGAACGTCGGCGCGACCGGCGCGGCGGCGGCTTCTTCAGCCTTCGGCTTGCTTTCGCCATTGCCGTGCGCCAGGAACAGATAGCCGACAGCGCCAGCGAGCAACAGGACAACTCCGACCAGCGCGCCAATGACCAGCATTAGTTTTTTACCGCCCGCTGCCGGTTGAGCTTCTGCCAAAGATGCCATGTGCAATACCTGTAAAGATTTGTAAATACGTATTTTCGCGTAATTGTCGCTTGCCGACTAGCGTATCACGCAAATACGCTGACTCTTCCATCATCCTTGCCGGTCGCAGGCTGGATAACTGTTGTCGTCACCCCCGCGCCGGCATTGCCATCCAGCGAAAAACTGCCGTCGCCGCGGCCGGACGAGGACTGCCCGCCCTGTTGCGCAAATGACGACGCGCTCTGCTGATCGCGCTGCCCGCTCGACACCTGCGCATCGGCAAGCTGGATGCCCTGCCCGGCCAGTTGCTGCGCCAGGCGCGGCAGGTTCTGTTCCAGTACATCCCTTGTATTCGGCACGGCGGAGACAAAATTGAGCGTCAACTGATTTTCCGCGCCGAACTTCAGCGTGACCTCGATCGGCCCCATTTTTTCCGGGTTCATCTGCAGGCGAGCCCCGTCGAGCTTGTGCTGCGCCAGCAGGGCGACGTGCTGGCCGAGCTCCTGGCCCCATTGCGGGCTGGTCACCGGCTGCTGCATCTGCAGTGCCAGCGGGGCCGGAGCGGCGGCAGTCGGCGCGGTCTGTCCGCCATTGGCGATATGGGCCAGTGCCGAGGCCGCCTGCTGCGGCGTGGCGGCGCTGGCGACGGTGGCCGCACCGGAGGATCGGGCCGCCGCCTGCAGTTCGCTGCCGAAGTCCACCGGTTGCTTGCTCTCGACCGGCGCGGTTTCGTCCAGCGTGGCTTTTGCCACGCCCTGGGTGCCGGGCTGCGCAGCCCGGCCCGCGGCAGCGGTGGTGGCGGCAGCACGCTGCGCGGCAGCATCCTGGACGGTCTTGCCGCCGTCCTGTGCCGGTACCTGAGCCTGGCCCTGTGCATTGCGCGCCGCCACAGCGGCACGGTCGGCCGCCTGGGCGGCATTCTCCTCGCTGTCACCGCTGGCGGCCACGACCGCGGCGCCCTCGTCCCTGCCCGTCAGGCGCAGGTCGGCCTGACCGTCGTCGCTGGCAGCCACGACCTGCTCGCCAACCGCGGTGTCGACGACCGGTTTGACCGGCTCGGTCAGCACCGGCGCGCCCAGCATGGCGGCAAGTGTTGCCGGATCGGGACGGACGTCCTTGCCGTCCGGCTCCCCGGTCTTGCTGTCCGCCTCGTCGACCACGGTGGTCTTGTCGGTCTTGCCCTTGCCGTCGAGCACGGCGATCTGTTCGTCGACCAGCTGTGTGAACGTGTTGTCCGGCGTGGACGGTCCTTTTCCTGCCGAAGCGGTCTTGCTGCTGGCGGCAGACTGCGCCTGGGCGACGGTCGGGGTGGAAAGCGAAATACTCATGGCAGGCAGGCCCAAGGTTAGGTACACAACAGACAACAGCAATGCAAGAATCATGCCTGAAAAAATGCGCCATGCGGCGCAAGAAACGATCCGGAATTCCAGTCGCGGCCTAGCGTGGACGGCGGAAACCGCGGGTGGCCAGTTCGTCGGTCAGCTTCTGCTCGCGCCGCGCCTTGACCGCCTGTTCGCGCTGCGCGGCCTGCTCGTCGAGGGTTTCGAATGCCTTCAGTTTCTTGCGCTCGGCCAGCCAGCGGGTGCGCGTGGCTTCGCACTCCGCCTCGCGCAGAACCAGTTCCTCGCGCTGGGCATTCACGGCAGTCTCGATGCGTTCGAGAAAGCGCTGATAGTCGGCCCACTGCACGGCTGACATGCCGGTGCTGGCACGCTGGATGCGCTGCATGCGGTATTCGGCCAGAAACTGCTCCAGTTGCGCGAGTTTCTGCCCGGCCTGGACCAGACGCTGCTGTGCCTGGCCCATCAGTTTGGCGGCGGCGTCGGTGCGATCGGTCGCCAGCCGGGTCAGCAGTGCGTAACGGCTGTTCATGCCGGGCTCACTGGCCCGTGACCTGCACCAGCCCGGCGAGCGAGGTCTCGAAGTCGCTGGCCTCGCCGGCCGGCTGGATCAGGTAGGCATTCATGGCCGGTTCGAGGCGGATGGCCTCGTCCAGCAGGCGGTCGGCGCCGGGCACGTAGGCACCGACGCTGATCAGGTCCAGGTTGCGCTGGTAGCGCGAATAGAACTGCTTGAAGCGGCGGGCGGCGTCCAGGTGTTCCTGCGGGACGACGTCGGCCATGACCCGGCTGATCGACTGTTCGATGTCGATGGCCGGATAGTGGCCGGATTCGGCCAGCCGGCGACTGAGCACGAAGTGGCCGTCGAGAATGGCCCGTGCACTGTCGGCAATCGGGTCCTGCTGGTCATCGCCCTCGGACAGCACGGTATAGAACGCGGTAATCGAGCCACCGCCCGGCCGGCCGTTGCCGGCCCGCTCGATCAGTTGCGGCAGCTTGGCGAACACGGACGGCGGATAGCCTTTGGTGACCGGCGGTTCGCCGATGGCCAGGGCGATTTCGCGCTGGGCCATCGCATAGCGGGTCACCGAGTCCATCAGCAGCAGGACGTCCAGTCCCTGGTCGCGGAAGTACTCGGCCAGCGCGGTCGCATAGGCGGCGCCGTGCAGGCGCATCAGCGGCGGTGAGTCGGCCGGCGCGGCGACCACGACCGAACGGGCGAGGCCTTCCTCGCCGAGAATGGCTTCGATGAAGTCCTTGACCTCGCGGCCCCGTTCGCCGATCAGCCCGACCACGACCACGTCGGCACGGGTGTACTTGGCCATCATGCCGAGCAGCACCGATTTGCCGACACCGGAGCCGGCGAACAGGCCGAGACGCTGGCCGCGGCCGACCGTCAGCAGGCCGTTGATGGCGCGCACGCCGACGTCCATGCTGTCGCGCACCGGGTCGCGGTCGAGCGGATTGACCGGCTGCGAGTACAGCGGATAGAAATCGTCGGCCAGGATCTCGCCGCCGTCGTCGAGCGGTCGCCCGAGCGAGTCGACGATGCGCCCCAGCAGCTTGAAGCCGACCGGCACCCGTCGCCCGCCAGCCTGGTCGGACGGCGCCTGGCTGTGGCCGAAGCGCGGCGGCGAATGCACGATCAGCGGTTCGACGGCAATGCCCGGCATCAGGCCGTGCACGTTGTTGACCGGCATCAGGAACAGGGTGTCGGTGTTGAAGCCGACCACTTCGGCTTCGACCCGCCGGCCGTCCGGCAGGCAGACCGAGCAGGCGCCGCCGACCGGCAGCCGCAGCCCGGCCGCTTCCATCACCATGCCGGTGACGCGCGTCAGCTGGCCGTTCGGTCGCGACAGGTCCGCCGTGCGCACGGTGTCGCGGCAGGCGGACAGGTAATCACTCCACGGATGGCCGGATTGGCCGGTCTCAGCGGACGACATGATCCGCCTCGACGTCACCCGGCACCGGTTCGGCACCGAGCGCTTCACCCAGCGCTTCGCGCCGGGTGGCCAGGCGCAGGTCGATCCGCCCGCTGGGCAGGTCGATCAGACAGCCGCCGCGTCCGACCGAGGCGTCGGGAATGTACTGCCAGCTGGCATCAGCCGCCTCGCGTTCGATCACGCGGCGCGCGACGATCAGGTCGTCGGGATGCACGCGCAGCCGGGCCTGCTTCAGCGAGCCGGCCAGATTGGCCAGCGCCCCGGTCAGCAGCGGTTCCAGGGCATCCTCGCAGGCCGCCACGTGCGCGCCAACCAGCCGGTCCGCACATTCCAGCGCCAGCGACAGCAGTTGCGGCGCCAGGTCGGACTCCAGCTGGGTCAGCGAGGTTTCCAGCCGTGTGCGCAGCGCCTGCAGCAGCGCCAGTTCGGCCTGCAGCTCGGGGCGCAGTTCGTCATGTGCCGCAACTTTGCCTTCTTCGCGGCCCTTGTCCAGACCTTCGGCATGACCGGCCTCGAAACCGGCCTGCCATGCTTCCTGGTGAATGGCTTCCAGTTCGGCGGCGGTCGGGTACGACGACAGCGTTTCCGGCTCGATGTCGACCTCTTCGGTCGGCACGTCGACGCCGCGCGGATCGATTTCCGGTTCGTCGACGACTTCCGGTTCCGGCTCGGCCACGGCTTCCGGCGCGACCGGATTCAGGCGCGCGCGGGCCTTGGCCGGCGTCAGAAACGCCGGGGGGGCCGGGGGTTCTATGGGGCGAAGGTCCCAACGCTGCCACGCAGCGTCTTCGCCTGACACGGGCTTATTCGACAACACCTTCCTCGCCACCCTTGCCGCCCAGCACTATCTGGCCGTCGTCGGCCAGTTTGCGAACGATCTTGAGAATTTCCTTTTGCTCGGCCTCGACCTCGGACACCTTGACCGGTCCCTTGGCCTCCAGGTCGTCCTTGAGCATTTCCGCGGCCCGCGACGACATGTTCTTGAAGATCTTGTCCTTGAGGGTCTCGCTGGTGCCCTTGAGGGCGGTAATGAGGCTTTCGCTGGAGACTTCGCGCAGCAGCACCTGGATCGACCGGTTGTCGATATCGCACAGGTTCTCGAACACGAACATCTTGTCCTGGATGCGCTGGGCCAGATCCGGGTCGTGCTCGCGGATCGATCCCAGCGCCGCGCCTTCGACCTGCGCCCCCATGAAGTTGAGGATTTCGGCCGCCAGCTGCACGCCACCCATGGCGCTCTTCTTGATCCGGTCGGAGCCGGACAGCAGCTGGGTCAGCACGTCGTTCAGTTCGCGCAGCGCCTGCGGCTGCACGCCTTCGAGTGTGGCGATACGCAGCAGCACGTCGTTGCGCAGCCGCTCGGTAAAGTTCGACAGGATCGCGCTCGACTGGTCCGGGTCCAGGTGAACCAGGATGGTGGCGATGATCTGCGGGTGCTCGTTGCGGATCAGGTCGGACGCGCTGGACGGGTCCATCCACTTCAGGCTTTCGATGCCGGTGTGGTCGTTGCCCTGGGTAATCTTGTCCAGCAGGTTCGAGGCCTTGTCCTCGCCCAGCGCCTCGGTCAGCACGCTGCGCAGGAATTCGTCGGACGAGTCGATGGACGCGCGCATCCGCGCTTCGTCCTTGAACAGCTGGGCGGCCTGGATGATCTCGTCGCGGCCAAGGTTGCTGATCTGCGTCATCAGCGTCGAGATCTTCTGCACTTCCTTCGGCCCCAGGTACTTGAACACCTCGACGGCATCCGCCTGACCGAGACTGAACAGCAGCACGGCACTGCGCCGGATACCCGCATCACTCATCGTTGCTCACCCATTCCTTGATGATCTGGGCCGCCATGCGCGGATCGTTGCGCACGACCTGTCGGGCAGATTCCAGCGCCATTTCGTATTCACGGCGCGCCACTTCGACCGGGTCGTCGCTCGGCAGGCCGCTGTCGGTGCTGCTGATGGCGACGCCGTCGGCATCGACTTCCGCCCCTTCCATGCCCGGCGGCAGCGGCACTTCCTTCGGCCGGATGATGTCGCGCACCACCGGACGGACCACGCCGAACAGCAGGTACAGCACCACCAGCAGCAGGAAGCCGTACTTGAGCACGTCGCTGAGGTTGTTGGTCACGTAGTCGACGGCACGATCCTGCAGCGACAGCCGTTCCGGACCGGTGGCGGCAAAGCTGGCATTGACCACGTTCAGCGAGTCGCCACGGGTCTGGTTGTAACCCATCGCTTCACGAACCAGATCCTGGATCTGCTTGATTTCCTTGTCCGACAGCGGCGTCGGGCGCTCGACGCCATCCTTGCCGGCAGCGAGCTTGTAGTTGACGACCACGGCGGCGTTCACGCGCTTGATCGAGCCGACCGGCTGCTTGACGTGCTGGATGGTGCGGTCAAGCTCGTAGTTGGTCGTGTTGTCCTTGCTGCTCTTCAGCGGCGGCTGCGCCGCCTGGCCATTGGCCGGCGTCGGCATCAGTCCGGCCTGGGTGCCCGGCGGCAGCGTGATCGGCGCGGCGGCGGCCGACGGCGGCTGGTTCGACAGCGCGCCCGGCACGCCCCCCTGCGGATCGGTCACGCGCGTGGACGATTCGGACGTCTGCTGGCTGCGGATCGCAGCCGCATTCGGCGGGGTGTTCGGGTTGAAGTTTTCCGAGGTCTGCTCGGTTTCGGAGAAGTCGAGCGCGGCGGTGACTTCGGCGCGCACGTTGCCGGCGCCGACGATCGGTTCGAGGATGGCCTCGATGCGCTTGGTCAGTCCCTGCTCCACCTGACGCACATAGTCGAGCTGGCGGCGCGACAGGCCGGACAGGCCGTCATCCAGATCCGGGTGCTTGGAGATCAGGTTGCCTTCCTGGTCGACGATGGTGATGTTTTTCTGCGACAACCCCGGCACCGCGGACGCCACCAGGTTGCGGATCCCGGCAATCTGCCCGGCATCGAGGATGAAGCCGGGGCGCAGCGTCAGCATCACCGACGCGGTCGACGGCTGCTGTTCGCGCACGAATACGCTCTGTTTCGGGATGGCGAGGTGAACGCGGGCGTGCTCGACCACGTCCAGCGACTCGACCGTACGCGCCAGTTCACCTTCGACGGCGCGCTGGTAGTTGACCTGCTCGGCAAACTGGCTGATACCGAACTTCTGGTTGTCCATCAGTTCGAAACCGACGCCGGAGGCTTTCGGCAACCCCTGCGCCGCCAGTTTCAGACGAGTGTCATAGACGCGGGCGGACGGGATCTCGATCACGCCGCTGTCGGTCAGCTTGTACGGCACGTTCAGCTTCTGCAGCGCTTCGGTAATCTGCCCGCCATCGCGGTCGGACACGTTGCTGAACAGCACCTTGTAGGCCGGTTCGCGCATGTAGAAGTAGCTGCCGAGCAGGACGGCAAAAATGGCGGCGAGGCCACCGAGCAAGAGCATTTTCTTGTTCGGCGGCAAATCGCGATAACGCGCCATGCTTTCACGCACACGCGTCTGCATGGAGGGAGGGGGAGGCGAACCAGCCAATTCGGCCATGAGATAGACAATTCCGGACCCACCAGCCGAGCCGGCCGGCAGGAAAAGGTAGATCACAGAAAAACCGCGCAGTACACGGAGACCGACGCAGAACGGGAACGCGGAGGCTTTGCCCGGTTTTCGTTACATCAAATCTGGGTGTTCATGACTTCCTGATAGGCGGTCACCAGCTTGTTGCGCACCTGGACCATGGTCTGGAACGACAGGCTGGCCTTCTGCAGCGACAGCATTACGTCATGCAGGTTGACGCTTTCATCGCCAAGTTCGTAGCGCTTCTGCATGTCGACGCTGGTGCCCTGGGTCTCGGCAACCTTGTCGATCGACTGCTTCAGGATGTCGGAAAAGTCGACAGCCTTGCCTGCGCCATCCAGCGCGGCCGGTGCAGCAGCCGGTTTGCCGCTGGCCATCGCGGCAGCAGAGCGCAGTTCGCCCAGCAACTGATCGATACCTTGAATATTGTTCATTGATTCTCTCCGCGGTCGCCGCCGCAAGCCGGTTCGCTGGTCTCGACATCGCCCGTTTCGCGCCAACGGGCCAGTTTGTAACGCAAGGTTCGTTCGCTGATGCCCAGTCGTTCCGCCGCCAGGCGCCGCACGCCGTTCACGGCCTGCAGCGTGTCCAGAATGTACTGTTTTTCCAGACTGCGAATACCCTGAGTCTCAGCCTCATCTGAGGATTTCGTCCGGACAATCTCGGACTTGAGTATTTGCCCTAGCTCTACAACAGTAGTTGCTGGTGCCGGCACCAGTGTGAAATGCAGGCTGTCGCAGTCAATTTCCTCACCGCATGCAAGAATTTCCGCACGCTGCAGGACATTTTCCAGTTCGCGGATGTTACCGGGCCAGTCATAGGCGGTCAATTTGGCGATGGCTGCCTGCGACAGCCCCGGAGACAGCCGCTTCGAGCGCCGGGCCAGTCCGCACAGGATGTTTTCGGCCAGCGGCACGATGTCGGCGCGACGCTGGCGCAGCGGCGGCAGGGTCAGCGGGAACACGTTGACGCGATAGTACAGGTCGGCGCGGAAGCGTCCGGCCGCGACTTCGCCGGCGAGATCGCGGTTGGTGGTCGCCAGGATGCGGATGTCGAGCTTGACCGTACGGCTGCCGCCGACGCGTTCCAGCTCGCGCTCCTGCAGCACGCGCAGCAGTTTGGCCTGCAGCGACAGTGGCATTTCCGAGATTTCATCCAGCAGCAGCGTACCGCCCTGTGCCTGCTCGAACTTGCCCTGGTAGGTTGCCACCGCCCCGGTGAAGGCACCCTTTTCGTGGCCGAACAGCGTCGACTCGAACAGTGCTTCTGGGATGGCCGCACAGTTGACGGCAATGAACGGCGCTAGCCGGCGTGGCGAGTGGCAGTGCAGGAAGCGCGCCATGACTTCCTTGCCGACGCCGGATTCGCCATTGATCAGCACGGTCGCCTCGCTGGCGGCGACGCGGCGGGCCAGTTCGAACACATCGCGCGACGCCTTGGCGACCGCGACCACGGCCGGCGGCTGCGACTCGTCGGCCGGCAGGGTCATCCGGTGGCGATTGACTTCGGCCAGCAGGACGTCGGGTTCGAACGGCTTGGTCAGGTAGTGACAGGCGCCGGCACGCAGCAGGTCGACGGCGCGATCGACCGCGCCATAGGCGGTCATCAGCATGAACGGCACCTGCAGCGCACGGCGACGAATCTCGTGGAACAGCCGGTAGCCGTCCATCGGTTTCATCTGTCCGTCGGACAGCACCAGTCCTACTGCCTCGTGGCGCAGCACGCTCAGCGCTTCCTCGCCGTCGCCGGCCGTCAGCACCTGCAGTCCGCCCAGTTCGAGCGTATCGACCAGCGCTTCGCGCAAGGCGACGTCGTCTTCCACGACCAGTATCGGCAACTCCGCCATTCGTTTACTTTCCTCCGGGTGCAGGCCGGCGCGCCAGACACTCCATGATTCGTCCGCCTATGCGGTCCAGCGGCAGCACTTCATAAGCGGCGCCCAGCGCGATGGCTTCTTTCGGCATGCCGAAGACCACCGAGCTGGCCTCGTCCTGGGCCAGGGTGTAGGCACCGGCCTGTTTCATTTCCAGCAGCCCGCGCGCGCCGTCGCGGCCCATGCCGGTCAGGATCACGCCCAGTGCGGCGCTGCCGCTTTCGTTCGCGGCGGAGCGGAACAGGACATCGACCGACGGCTTGTGCCGGTTGACCTCCGAACCGCGGTCCAGCACCGCCATCCAGTTGGCCCGCCAGCCGGCCATCAGGTGGGCATCGCCGGGCGCAATATACGCGCAGCCGCGTTGCAGCGGTTCGTTATGCTCGGCTTCCTTGACCCGTATCCGGCACAGGCCATCGAGCCGCGCGGCAAACGAACGGGTGAAGTTCGGCGGCATGTGCTGGGCGACAAGGATAGGCGGACAATCGGGCGACAGGGCCGACAACACTATTTTCAGTGCCTCGGTCCCCCCGGTGGACGCGCCGATAAAGACCAGCGGCGGCCGGACAGGCGGCGGACGGGTGCCTCGCGGCAGGATGACATCTGCGTCATAGCTGGGAGCAACCTGAATAATCGTGCTCGGGGACGCTTCTTTCACACTTCACTCCTGAAGCCATCATGGCGTACGGTTTCGGCCAGTTCCATTATCGGTAACGGCCGCGAAATCAGGAAGCCCTGTACTTCGTCGCAGCCCTGCCCGCGCAGGAACTGCCACTGTGATTCGGTTTCCACGCCCTCGGCCAGCACCTGGACGCCGAGGCTGTGTCCCAGGCCGATAATGGCGTTGACGATAAGGGCATTATCGTCGTCCACGCCGATATCCTGCACAAAGGAACGATCAATTTTGATCTGGTCCAGCGGAAAACGCTTGAGGTAGGCGAGACTGGAATAGCCGGTGCCGAAATCGTCTATCGACAGCGACAGGCCGCGCGCCTTCAGTTCGGACAGCACGGCTTCGGTTTCGCGCAGGTCTTCCATCAGCACGCTTTCGGTCGCTTCGACCTGCAGCCAGCACGGCGCCAGCCCGGTCAGTGCCAGGGCGCGGTCGATGGTGTCGACCACATGCGCAGTAAACTGCCGCGCCGACAGGTTGACGGCAAAGGTGATCGGCGGCAGCCCGTCGTCCTGCCAGGCTCTGGCCGCCTGACAGGCGGTATGGATCACCCAGTCGCCGATCGGCACGATCAGCCCGGTTTCCTCGGCGATCGGGATGAAGCGCGCCGGCGAGATCAGCCCCTGCTCCGGATGTTTCCAGCGCAACAGCGCTTCGACGCCGATCAGTTTCCCGCTGCGCATGTCGATCTGCGGCTGGTAGTGCAGTTCGAATTCCTGCCGGTCGAGCGCGCGGCGCAGCCCGTTTTCGATCACCAGGTATTCGCTGATGCGTTCGTTGATGGCCCGGGTGAAGAACTGGTAGTTGTTCCGGCCCAGCGCCTTGGCGTGGTACAGCGCGGCATCGGCGTGACGCAGCAGGGTGTCGATGTCGCGGCCGTCATGCGGGTACACGGCGATGCCGAGCGATGTGGTCACCATCAGGTCGGTATCGCCGACGTGTACCGGCGCGCTGACCGAGGCCCTGAGCTGGTCGGCCAGCCGGGCGAGGTCGTTGACCGAGTGCATGCCGGTCAGCACGACGACGAACTCGTCGCCGCCGTAGCGGCAGACCACGTCGCTGCTTCGCGTCTGGCGCGAGAAGCGCTGGGCGATCACCCGCAGCAGCCCGTCGCCGTAGCTGTGGCCGAGGGTATCGTTGATGTTCTTGAAGCGGTCGAGATCGCAGAACAGCACGCCGACCAGCGAGCCGTCACGGTCCGCCTGCGCCAGGGCGGCGTTCAGCCGTTCGTACAGCAGCGGCCGGCTCGGCAGGTCGGTCAGGTGGTCGTAATTGGCCAGCCGCAGTGCGCGCGCTTCGGCGGCTTTCAGGTCGGAAATGTCGACGAACATGCCTATGTAGTGGGAGATCCGGCCACTGGCATCGCGTGCGGTGGCAATCGAGCACCACTCGGGATGAACCTCGCCACTGGCGCGCAATCCCGACACCTCGCCCTGCCAGTGTCCGCTCTGCGCCAGTGCGGCTGCCTGTGCGGTCAGCAGCGCGGGCGCCCCCTGCCAGCGATAGGTCATCGGCTGGCCGCATGCCTGCCCGGCCGCATAGCCGGTAATGGCGCAGAACGCGGCATTGACGCGGACGATCTCGCCCTGCGGGTCGGTGATGAACACCGCTTCGCGGCCGTGCTCGAACACCTGCGCCGACAGCGCCAGCTCCCGCTCGGCCGCCCGCTCGTCGGTCACGTCCTGTACCGACCCGATCAGCTGGATGGCGCCGGCCGCCAGATCGTGGCGGTGGCTGATCAGCTCCAGGGTGCGCAGTTCGCCCTGCGCGGTCAGCACCTGGATATCGATCGACTTGCCGCTGCTCTCGCCGCGCAGCAGCTCGGCCAGCCGGCTCATGACCCGTCCGCGGCTCTCGGCAGTCATGAAGTCGAGTGCCACCGACAGTTCGACCTTCTCGTCCGCCGAGACCAGACCCAGCAACCGGTAGGTCTGCGGGGTCCAGAACAGGGTCAGTGTTTCCGGGTCCAGTTGCCAGCCGCCAATCCGCGCGGCGTGCTGGGTCTGGGCCATCAGCTGTGCCTGGCGCTCGCTGTCGGTGATGTCGCGCAGCATGCAGACCATGCCATCGAAGCGGCCCAGCGTATCGCGGTACGGCTCCAGGCTGATCTCGACATGGCGCGGGCCGCGCCCGCCATGGTTCACCCAGCAGCGCTCGCGCACGCTGTCGCCGCCCTGGCAGCGCGCGCGCGCTGCCGCCAGGTCCAGCGTCAGCCCCATGGCCCGGGCCCGCTCGGAAAACGGCCGGCCCAGCACGGCGGCACCATCGGTTCCCAGCCAGTCACGCATGGTCCGGTTGGCCAGCTCGATACGGTCATTGCGGTCGATGAAGGCCATGCCGTCCGACGTGGCTTCGACCACCTTGCGGAAGCGGCGCGCCGTTTCCTCGGCCTGCTTCTGCGGGCTCAGGTCGATCATGACGCCATGCATGCGCTGCGGCAGGCCGTCCTCGTCGCGCAGATAGACCTGCCCCCGGTCCAGCACCGGCAGGACACTGCCATCCGCGCGCAGCAGCCGGTATTCGGCGAAATACAGTGCGGTTTCGCCGCGCAGGTGGCGCCCGAGTTCATGCGCGACATGGGCGACATCCTCCGGATGCACACGGGCACCGCGGTCGCGGTAGCTGTCGGCCGGCATCGTATCCAGCCCGACCATGCCGAGCCAGGATGGCGAAAAATAGGCCCCGGGCAGCGCCAGGGTCAGCAGGCCGTCGCCGTCCGGCGAGCGCAGCGCGGCGCGCCAGGCGTCGCCGGACGGGAAAGTCAGGTCGAACACCATGTCGCCGGTCGCGGCAAATACCGCTTTCCAGCGCGCATCCTGTTCGGCCAGTTCATGTTCACGCTGTTTGAGTTCGGTAATGTCGACAAAGGACACGATCAGGGCAACTGACGCCGCCCCCTCGACATGCAGCGGCTCGACATGGGTGCGGACCCAGCACGGCGGCTGGCCGTCATCGCGCAGTACGCCGATGACGACATTGCGCACGGCCTGTCCGCCGCGCAGCACGCGTTCGGTCGGATAGTCGTCGGGGGCCAGCGCCCTGCCCTGCTCGTCGACCATGCGCCAGCGCCGGTCATTCAGCAGCATGCCGCCCGCTGCCAGTCCGGGCTGACCGAGTATGCGTTCGGCCGCCTGGTTGCCGACCAGAACCCGCCCGCCGCCATCCACCAGCAGCAACCCCTCGGACAGCGCCGAGACCATGGCCCGGTAGCGCGCCTCATTGACGGCCAGCGAGCGCTCGGCCCGCTGCAGCCGCTCGTCATGGCACCAGACCGCGATCAGCGCCGCGCAGGCGGCCGTGACCGGACGCAGACGTTCCCGCACCAGCAATTCGTCGCCATCATGCCGGGTGACCAGTCCCAGCAGGCCGACCTGCCGGCCGGCATGCATCAGCGGCACATGGATCAGGCGCCGCGCGCCGGCGACGCCGGACTCGCAGCAGGGACCGTCCGCCGGCGCCCGCGGGTTTTCTCCACCGTCCAGCAGCAGCTGACGCAGGCAGGGCGGCAGCACGGCGCTGTCACAGCCACTGGCCAGGCAATCGGGTCCGTAGCGGCCGGTCGCCAGCGTGCGGGGCGGCCGGCCTTCGCAGACGTGGGCGATCAGCCCGCATTCGCTGCCGGTCAGCTCGACCAGATGGGTAATCAGATCAGTGAACACGCCCTGCTCGCCGTCGGCATGCAGCAGCCGCGACAGCGCGCCGGTCACCCAGTCCAGCAATGCATGGCCGTTGTCGCCGGCCGGCGTGTCGCGTTCGGTGACATCCTTCTGCATGCCGAGCAGGTAACGACCGTCCCCGAACTCCGCCGCCACCACGCTGAGGTCGTTCCAGAACACCGAGCCGTCGGCGCGGACATTCTTCAGTACGCCCCGGAACGGACGTCCGTCGGCCAGGCAGTCGCGCAGGCGCGCGCGGGTGACGGTGTCGTCATCGCCATATTGCAGGAAGCGGCCGTTGCGCCCCAGCACCTGGTGACGGCTGTAGCCGGTCAGCCGTTCGAATGCCGGATTGCAGTAGACGATGGGATGGCCGGGATGGTCGGCATCGACGATCACGGCACTGTGCTCGATACAGTCGAGCGCCTGGGTCAGAAAGCGCGGCGGCCCCGATTCCTGCCCGGATGAAGAGACGTTTTGAACGGTATATTCGTCCATACGACGGCGGAGGCATCCCTGCAAAGTCGAAAAAATCCCGGCGGGCCAGGGCCTCGCCGCGCACTCGTGTCGTCGTTGCCGCTCCCCCGCCGTCAGCGGAGGAAACAGGCCGGGAAACATTCTTTACCTGTTTGAGATTTTTTTCCACACCGATCAAGCCGGCAAGCATAAACCCTGCCAGCCCCCAAGCGGATCGTGCGCGAGTCCGGCCCCGACCACAAGGGGTGGACAGCAACCGCCTGCCCGGCCAGGGACAAGGCGGCGGGCGGGTTGCCTGCCCTGTCCTACTGGCAGTCCACAATCTCGAAGTCGTGGCTGAGGGTGGCCGTCTTGCCGAGCATGATCGAGGCCGAGCAGTACTTTTCCGCCGACAGGCTGATGGCCCGTCCGACATGTTCCGGCTTGAGGTCGCGTCCGTGGACAATGAAGTGGAAATGGATGCGCGTGAACACCTTGGGATCGCTGTCGGCGCGGTCGGCATCCAGCTCGACCTGCACGTCGCGCACATCCTGGCGGGCTTTCTTCAGGATGCTGACCACGTCGTAGCAAGTGCAACCGCCAGCGCCCATCAGCACCAGTTCCATCGGGCTGGCGCCAAACTGCTTGTCCGGGTCGATGACGACCCCATGGCCGCTTTCGGACTCGCCGAGGAAGCGGGTACCTTCGATCTGCTTCAGTCTTGCTTTCATGAATCAGGGACTTTCAATTCGCTATCGGAAACAGCGTTGAGAATACCCGACAGCGGAATCCGGCCGCCAGCCGTTTCCGCGGCAGGCCACCTGCTGCCGCCCCTGTCGCCACGCGCTTTCGCCACTACCACAGGGGCACCGCACGCCAGGCCGGAGAGCGTCAATGGCGATTCACTACCGCCTGTCTCCACCCGATATCCATTCATCGGAACGCGAGCAAATCGACTGGAAAAATAGCACGCTTGGCAGATACTGAGGAAAACCTTCAGTCCTCACCGCAAAGCCAGCGTCTCTATTCTGCCGGATCGCATTCCGCCAATGGCCATCGGCCCAGCAATACCGGTTTGCGCCCCCGGCCCGGCATGTCACGCCGTGAATCCGGATTCACGATAAAACGCCAGGTGCCTCGCGTTCGCTGAATACCGTATCTGCTCCATGGTGTCCGTTGCACGACGATGGAGAGTCATCCGCCTGTATTTCGTTCGGGCCGGGAGCCAGTTCATGTCTGAAAACTCCAAAAATGATCTGCTTGCCATGATGCTTGGCCATTCAATAACGCTTGGCTGGGATGCCATAAGCGTTTATCAAAGAAACAGCCTAAACGATATTATCTGGCAACAGTTTTCCCAATATATTTCGACAGGCGAATTATTTGATACTGCGGAAGAAGACATCCCGGGAAACCACGATCAGAATGGCGACAGCGTCTATATACATGCCAACAATCTGGTACTCGGGCAGCCCCGGCTTTCATTCGATACGGCAACGCTCGACGACGCGGCGGCATCGCTGCAGATACCGTTCCTGTCCGGATTTTTTTTCACGCTGAGCGAATCGCCTGGCGCACCGGTCGCCCTGACCGGATACCACACGGTTTTCCCGGACAGCGAGTTCAGCCTGGAACTGGGTTTGCCGCTGCAGCAAAGCAGCAGCGATGTTTCTCCCCAAAGCGACATCTACTTCGACCTGTCCGACGGCATCCCGGGCAGCGCCACTGTCAACCTGACCACTGACGACCGGACAAATCAGCAGATCGGCCAGTATTTCCTGGACAAATTCACCAGCATTGGCGTCTCTGCCAGGCACTATGTGCTGGCCACGCTGAACACCGGCGACGATGAGACGCCACTGACCCCGGTGGCATTCGCCATCCGTACCCAGGCCGCGCCGGGCGGGGCGGGCGATGGCGCCGTGCTGGTCTTCGTCCAGACCCGCAACGGCACCGGCGGCCCCCTGCCGTCGGCCGACTCCGGTTTCCCCTACCTGATTCCGGATGATTCGCAGGATGGCAGTGCGCTTTATTCCGGTTCGGTGCTTATTTCCAGTCGTGCCCTGTGCAACGATCTCGTGGCCCCTGCCTTTCAGGACCAGATTAGCGCAAACGGGCTGTCGCTCCAGCCCGGACAGAGCAGTACGAGCGGCCTGTGCGGATATCTGGTCGCCACCGGGGGGGTCGCACCGACGGACAGCGTCACGCTCTCATGGTCGGCCACGCACGAGGCCGACGAGTACGACTATACCGCGACCCTCTCGTCACTCGATTTTCCCTTTGCGCCACAGGATGGCCCGGGTTTTACCCTGGTGCCGAATCTGACCGGCCTGTATCAGGAGTGGAACAACAATGAATCCTGTGTTATCCGGCTGCACGGCAGCAGCCCGCGGGGAAACAGCGACGGCGAGGAAACCCTCGATCCTGTTTTTTATTCGCACAGCCACTTTCCTGTTTCCATTTCGCCAGAAAACGCGGTCGCATTCCATTTGTCGCTCAATGAGCGGGATATTACCGTCAATCTGCCCGGCATAAGTGCACTGCTGAAAGCCTGGGACTGGCGCTGCGAACAGACCGATGAATTGCTGGCCACGCTCCGCGGCCTCGTGTCGCAGATTCTTCATTCTGCCGATACGATCGATCTTCCCGGTATCGCCCGGTTCACACTCGACAATCAGCTGTTCCCGGACGGCAGCACGCTGCAGCTCGGTGATGTTGCCATTCCCGGCGACATGGCCCTGTTCGGCCAGCTGGCTCCCTCGTCGTCCAGCCAGTCGCTGTTGCCACGGCAGGCAACCGTGGCGGCCGGCACCTCCTGCACCTTCACGCTGGAGGCCGACGGCGCAAGTGCTGTCACCTGGTCGATCGGGAACGCATCGGGCATCGATGTCACCGGCCGCATCCGGGCCAGCGCCAACGGCAGCGCCGTCTATCAGGCGCCGGACCGGGCGGCATTGAGCAGCGCATCGATGCCGGAAACCGTCACGGCCAGCTTTACTGCCCGCGATGGCAGCAACGGCAGGGCCAGTGCGGTCGTGGTCGTGTCCGGCAACGCCATCAATGTGAATCCGGGCTTCATTCTGGCCACGGCCGGCCAGGCACCGATCATTTTCACCGCCTCGGTGGCCGGGAATGCCGACACCACCGTCACCTGGAGCCAGGCCACGGAAACCGGATCCCCGCAACCGGGCGTCCACCAGGCCAGCTATTCCCCCGTCCTGGGCAGCGGCCAGTCCTGCGCACTGCAGACCGTCACCGCCAGCATCGGCAGTGCGACCGGTGACACCGCCACGGCCAGCGTACTGGTCATGGCGCCCGACACCACGCCTTCCCTGCTGGTCGGCGGTGGCTCCTGGCAGTCCGGCAACCCGTCGGAAGTCGTCACGGGAGGCCTGTTTCCGCTGCCGCCCTATGGCCAGCGACAACTGACCGCGCTGGAAGGCAATCCCGGCGATGGCAGCTATGCGAACGTCACCGCCAGTTGCACCTGGCAGATTCTGGACGATCCCCCCCAGGGGTCCATCAACCAGGGGCTGTATATCGCTCCGGCAACCATCACCACTTCCTGCGTGACCATTCTTGCCAGCAATGGCAGCCATTTCGGTTACACCGTCGTCCCGCTGGCGCCAGGCGACTGAGGTTTTTCCGACGCGCCCGTTTCAAGGAGTCCCATGATGTCAAACTCGAAAACCGACCTGCTTTCCGCTCTGGACGGCAAGTCCATCACGCTGGGCTGGAATGCCGTCGTCGTCTACAACCGCGACCGGATCAATGCCCTGTTTGCCCAGCAGTTCGCCCAGAAAACGGCCGCGGGAAACAATCTGGTGGTGCCGGATCAGGAAATCCCCGACAACCACTCGTCCAGCGCCAGCGACATCTATCTCAGTGTCAGCGATCTGGCGCTGGGACCGCCCCTGCTGTCGTTCGCCAATGCGGACCTCGACACTTCCACGGCCGCGCTGACCATGCAGTTCCTGTCCGGCTATTTCTTCTCGATTGCGGAGTCGGAAACGGCGCCCTCGACCATCAGCCGCTATGACGGGGTATTGCCAGACAGCAATTTCAACCTGACCGCCACGCTGGACCTGTCAAAAACCGAGGGGGACATCAGCAGCTCCGGCGATGTGTATCTTGACCTGTCCCAGGCCAGCGCGGCGGACATCAGTGTCAATCTGGTCGAAGGGCAATCCAATATCACGCAGTTGAGCACCTATTTTCAGCAGCTGTTCAATCAGGCAAGCGACGAGCAAAAACGGTACCCGCTGGGTTCACTGCAAAATATCGACAGCAGCAACCCGCTGAACCCGACGCAATTTGCACTGCGCACCCAGCCGGCCCCCACGGCCTCGGCGAATATTTCGGACAAGAGCTATGGCGACGGCGCCGTGGTCCTGTTTATCCAGACCGCAGCCAATACCAGCGGCACGACCGGCAGCCTGCCCTCGTCAGGCTCCGGCTATCCCTACCTGATTCCGGACGATACAGACAGTGCAGGCAATGCCCTGTACTCGGGCGCAGTCATTGTGGAAAGCGCAACGCTTTTCGACAGCATCATCAGACCGGCCTATCTGTCCCAGATCGGCAGCGATGACGTTGTACTGAACACCAAACTGCTGGACAACGGCACCGCCTCCCCGGCCAGTTATCTCATGGCAGCGACCGGGCATGTCCGTGGCGGCACGCTGGACATGTCATGGGAATTTTATGAAGAGCAACCTGCTCCAGCCCCCATGGCGCATGTCATCGTTACCGTCCACACGTCCGACACCAATAAAAATCTCCAGCCAGTTCTTCTCGATATCACCGGCATGACGGTTGTGCCCTCTGCCCAGTCGATAAAACTAAGCTGGTCGGGACAATTCGACCAGTTCATCTATCAGCTGCACCACCAGCTTTCCCCGAATGATTTCCAAGACATTACCAACCAGAGCATGCGCATTTCCTACCCGCTCACCAGCACGTCGACACCTTCCGTCGATCCCGACAGCAATATTGTCAAAATCACAAATTCCCGGAGCAGCACGGACATTACGCTGGGCGGTTATCCCTGGTGCAACGAAATCGATGACGCCGAGTACCGTGATCAAATCACGCAGGACTTGTCCGGAGACACTTACTCGGCCATCGAGAAGCTGGCCTCGCTGCAGGTTCCGGATATCGATGTCTTTACCCTCAGCAACATGCTGTTCCCGAACGACAACGCACTGCAGCTCAGTGATGCCTCCGTCCCCGGCGACATGGCGCTGTTCGGTCAGATCAATCCATCGGCCACGACCTGCCTGCTGTCGCCGCTGCAGGCGACGGTCGTCGCCAGCAATCCGGCGCAATCCGCCCTGGTCAATGACACCCAGGTCTTCACCCTGACCGGACCGGCCGGCGCCACCATCAGCTGGTCGCTGAGCAACAACGCCGACGTCTGCACGGATGATCGCATCGAAGGTCGTGAAGACGGCATCAGCGCGACCTACAAGGCGCCGGATATCTCGCTGCTGAGCAGTGCATCGTTCCAGGAAGTCATCACCGCCGTCGCCGTTGTCGACAATGCCGACGGCACCACGAGCACGTATACCGCCAGCGCGGTTGCCATCGTGTCGGCCAACCCGATCAATATCAATCCGTGCTTCGCCTATGCCGTCTCCGGCAGCAGCGCGCCAATCACGTTCACCGCATCCGTGGTCAACAAATCAGCCGAAGATGCGGGTCAGCCCGCCTGGGGCGGCGCCACCGACACGACCCCCGACAGCGCCCCGCCCGGCATCTACACCGCCAGCTACACGCCGACCCTGTCTACGGGAGCATACGGGCTGGAAACCGTCACGTTCTCGATAGGCTCGGTCTCCGCCACGGCCAGTGTCCTGGTGGTCAAGCCGGGTCTCTACCCGACGCTCCATGTCGGTGCCGGCACCTGGCACGCCGGAGATACCGATCCCGATGAAGTCGTGGCCGGCAACCTGACCCCGCTGGCGCCCGGCGCATCGCGCCAGCTTGCGGCAATCCAGACCAACATGATGACGGGCGAAAGCACCGACATCGCCAGCACCCCCGGCTGCACCTGCTCCATTCTCGGCGCCCCGGTGCCGGATGACGGCTCACTGGGCTCCCTTTCCGCAACCGGGCTCTACACGGCGCCGGCCCTCGCCAAAACCACCTGTGTCGCCATCATGTTCATGACCACTTCCGGCAGTGACTTCGGCTACACCGTCATCCCCCTGCTGCCCGGCAAGACGGCGGCCTGAGCTTCGTCCCAACCGGCCGCGGCACCGGCCATCCGCAAAGGAACTGACATGCCCTCCACCCCTCTGCTTTCACAGTTGCTGCAACGGCACGGCCTCGACAGCAACACGTTCGACTCGCTGTTCGATATCGTCGGCCAGTCGAAAAGCGCCTTTGTCCGCCGGCATGGTTCCCGTCTCGGAGCCGGCGCCGCCAGCCTGTACGACGATGCGCTGCGCCAGGCGGTCCCGCTGGCCCGCCGCTATCGCACCCGCCGCCGGGGCGGCAGCGCCCCGGCGGCGCTGATCGACGGCCAGCCGACCTATCAGTCGCTGTTCCAGGAAGACTGGCACACATGCAGCCCGGAAGACGCGCTGGAAGCCAACGATTCCCCGGTCATCTATCTGTGCCGGCTGTACCAGTGGGCGCAGCAGATGGATGCGATCTCGGACGACGGCAGCGGCAGCATGATCCCGCTGACCACCCGCCGTCCCGATCTCGCATCACTGGTACTCGACCGGGTCAGCACCGACCAGACCGTCACCGCCCTGTCGCTGGTGAACGAGATCCTGGGCAAGGCGCTTGAGAGCTACACCGGCACCACCACGCTGAAAGCGCTCAACGACAAGCTGGCGGCAGCCCGCTTTCCGTTCACCCTGCCCTACGATTACGCCAGCCAGCAGATTACCCGCGGGCTGGACGGTGTCCGGTCGTCGCTGATGTCGCTGACCCAGCAGCTCGATACCGCATGGCCGTATTTCCTCGTCCCCGCGTTGTCGACCACGCAGGGGGAAACCGCCCAGCAACAGGGCAGCCAGCTGTCGACGGAACAGTACACGCTGCTGACCGAGACCCCCCCGAGCACTTATTCCTACCCGACGAACTACGGTGTCGCGGACAGCAGCAGCCTGAAGACACTGTCCGGTTTCTGCCACCAGACCGGCCTGGCGGCCTGTGACGTGCAGGACCTGCTGTGCTCGCAGGGCAAGGACGCCGCCTACAGCGTGGTGGCCTCGCACAACGTGACCTCCCCGGCTCTCGTCGCCGCGCCAAACCAGTATGGTGCGGTCTACATTCACGGCGACAGCACGGCCGACACCAGCATCATGACCCTTGCCGCTGACAGCGGAGACCCGGATGCCTCGACCCTGACCCATACCAGCGACGATCGCTTCGACCGCATGAGCCGGTTCATCCGCCTGCGCAACTGGATGCAATTGCCGTTCGACCAGCTTGATCTGCTGCTGGTGTCGACGATGATGGCCGAGGGCAATGTGAAGGATAACACCCAGCCTGTGGACCTGCTGGCCAATGCCAATACGGTGCGGACGCTCGGCGTGTTCAGGGAACTGAACCGCAGCGCCACCATCAGTGCCGAAACCTTTGCCGCCTGGGTCGGCCAGATCACGCCGTATGCAGTCGGCAACAACGTCCCGTTCTACGACCGGCTGTTCAACAGCAATGGCCTGTTCAGCACGCCGCTGGTCTGCGATGGCAGCGCATTCTCGTCCAGCAGCACCACCGTCATCAAGCAGCTGTCTGCCGGCCTGGGCATTACCCAGGCCGAATACGAGCTGCTGGCCAGTCATGTATCGGCCAAGCAGAGTCTGACCTGCTCGCTGCCGGTATTCTCGGCCTTCTACCGGCTGGTGACCCTGCCGCGCGCCTTCGGCCTGAGTGTCACCGCCGGTCTCGGCATCATCAACCTGCTCGGTTCCCATGTGATCGGCACGCTGGCGGGCAAGCCTCCGGTCAACACCACGCCCAGCGACACCGCGCCGGACATCCTCGACATTATCGTGGCCTTCGCCGCCTGCGCCGACTGGATCAGCAGCCACGACCTGTCGGTGGCAGCCGTCACCTTCATGGTGCATGCGCCGACGGGTACGCTGACCGGCACCCCGGCCCAGACCACCCTGATCGACGGCATTGTCCACGATCTGGCGTCGACGCTGCTGACCGTGGACCGGCTGATCGCCGCCGGCGCACCGCAAAGCGACAGCGACGGTGCCGCCATCGACTGGGCCACGGCGCTGGCCAGCGTGCTGGATGCCAGCGGGCTGGTCATTGATCAGGCCGATCTGTCCGGCGCCATCGATACGGCACTGGCCGCCGTCAAGATCGACGCCGCCGCCAGCCAGCTGGTCAAGACACAGTTGCTGACGGCCGATACCGCCCAGCAGGGCGTGACCATCGCCGCGCTGTCCGGCTATCTGGATGCCGCTCCGGACTATCCGCTGCTGCTGCTGCAGTGGGCCGGCAGCGACAGCTACACCTTCCTGTCCACCACGCTGACGCTGGATGCGGATGGCGTCATCACGCCGACCGCGGACTACCTGAAACTGCTGTACACGCTGGGCCGCATCCAGGCGGTAGTGGTGAGCTTCGCGCTCAGCGCCGGTCTGGTGCAGACCTATGTGAACCATCCGGGCTGGTTCGGCGCCAGCGTCTCCAGCGGCGCCATTGCGGTCACCCTCGGTACGCTGTACGGCTTCAGCCGCTACAACGACCTGCTCGATGGCAGCACCGCCGATGAAAGCGCCCTGCTCGACTATCTGGCCGGCGTCAATGCCGCCACTCCGCCGAGTGCCGCCGTCGCGGCAAAGCTGCTGGCAGCCCTGATCGACTGGTCGGACAGCGAAGTCGCGAATGCGGCAGCGCAGATGGAGCCCTCCGGCAAGATCGCCAGGACGCTGCAGGAGATCGACGGCGTGCGGCGCCAGCAGGCGCTATGGCAGCAGACCGGCCTGTCGGCCGAGCTGCAGATCCAGCTCAGCGCACTGGTCCCCACCAAGACCGACGGTTATGCCGCAGCGGGCGAGTCCGTGGTCGCCGGCCTGAACAGCCGTCTGAACGGCACGGGCGAAGCCGGATAACCCGTCTTCCGCATCCCGCCTTGCCTTCCCCCATTCGCACCGCAGAGGTGAATCATGAGAAATCTCCATGCACAACTGGACGAGTCGCTGCGCGACGCATATGTCTCGTACTACCTTGGGCAGCTCGTACCCAATACGCCGGCGCTGTCGGCGGTCAAGACCGAAGCCGATCTGTATGAATACCTGCTGATCGACCCCCGGGTGGCGACCGACGTCACGACCAGCCGGGTCGCTCAGGCCATTGCCAGCGTCCAGCAATACATCAACGCCGTGATGCTGAACATGGAGCCCGGCCGCGCGTCGCTGCCGGCCGACGATGTCGCCGACTGGGCGCAGAGCGGCAGCCAGTACTCGATCTGGGCCGGTGACCAGGAATTGCAGGACTACCCGGAAAACTATATCGACCCGACACTGCGCGAGCGGAAGACCGGACTGTTCGGGTTGCTGGAAAACCAGCTGGCCGCCCACGCCCTGAACGACACGTCGATCCAGCAGAGCTTTCTCGCCTACCTGACCGGCTTCGAAACCATCAGCAACCTGAAGGTACTGAACGGCTACGCCGAATCGCCGGATTCGGGCAATGCGGTCTACTACCTGACCGGCCAGAGCAACATCGTGCCGAACCAGTTCTACTGGCGTTCACTGGACATGTCGGCACGCGACAGCAGTGGCGCGCTCAATCCGACCGCCTGGACCGAGTGGAACGCTATCGAGCTGGCGCAATCGGCCGATATCGAAATCATCCGCCCGTTCGTGTCCGGCGGCCGGCTGCATCTGGTCTGGCTGCAACGCGGTGAATTGCCGCAGACCGGGCCGGAGACGGATACCACCGAGTATTCGGAATACAAGCTGTGCTGTGCCTATCGCGGTTTCGACGGCAACTGGAGCGTGCCGCACACGCTGCGCAGCTGGAGCAGCCCGGACGGCACGACCGATGCCAGTGCCTACGATTACGAGCTGATTGCCGTCATCGACCAGCGACCGGACAAGTACAAGGCCGGAACCACGCCCGACTACACGTACTACAACGACGAAGACATCATCTACATTTCGCTGGTCGCGACGCAGACGGCTGACGCCAGCAAGGTCACCTATCTGAATGCGCCCTGCGACCTGCTGTTCACGCCACTCGGCGAACCGGCCGTGCCGAGCAGCGACTACGACAGCTTCGGCCAGTACCTGCACATGACGCTGTACAGTTCGGACAGCACGCTGCAGAGCACATTCAGTAAACAAACCGCCACCACCACCACAGCAACAGGGGCAAGCGGTTCGTCGACGCATCAGGCAGACATGGCGCTGAACATCATCAGCAGCACACTGAGTGCCGATGGCTCGCAGATCACTTACGTCCTCGAAGGCACGGACAGCTACACCAGCGCGGCCACCGGCAAGGGCACGCTGCAACTGACCAGCGCGGACGGCTCGGTGACCATCTGCAGTGCAAGCGTTGCGCTGAATGACAGCGGCAGCGCCAGTACCGGCCAGGGCAGCTGCACCGTCGCCTACAGTGCCGGCGCCACCACCACGGTTCAGCTGTCGTATACCGCCAGCACCTCCAGCGAGGAGATGGCAGACGACGCCGCCGTCAATTTCAAGATCACCACGGCCGAGAGTTATCCCGATACCAGCAACATTCCGGTACTGAAAACGAATGCCGGCAACAATGCCCAGTATCTGGATTTCACCGGCAGCGACGACACCGGCGTCAATACGCTGCGCATCCGCCTGAACACCCAGATCGGCAAGGACCTGATTGCCCGCGCCAGCGCCTCGGTTGCCAGTGTGCTGAGCTGGGACACGCAGAACCTGACCGAACCGCCGCTGCTCAGCACGGATGCACCGGCCCCCATCGATTTCAACGGCGCGAACGGCCTGTATTTCTGGGAACTGTTCTTTCATGCCCCGCACCTGGTTGCCTACCGGCTGAACCAGGAACAGCAGTATGCAAAAGCGGCGCTGTGGATACATTATCTGTTCGACCCGTCGGCGCGACGTTCCGACGGCAGCTCGCCGCCGCCCTACTGGAACTCGCGCCCGCTGGTCGAGGCCGGCAATGCATCCTATGAGGCAGCGGGTCCGACCGATCCGGATGCCATCGCCTACTCGAATCCGGTCCACTACCAGAAGACGCTGTTCCAGTTGTATGTCCGCAACCTGATTGCGGCCGGGGATGCGTTCTACCGCACGCAGACCCCGGACAGCCTGAGCATGGCCAAGCTGATCTACCGCCAGGCGCTCGATCTGCTGGGGCCATTCCCGGGCGGGGAACTGGAGAACGACTGGGCGCCGGTCACGCTGGGCAGCGCCGTCTCCGCAGGCAATCCGGCGCTGCGGGACTTCGAGCGCACTCAGGCCGGGCCGACGCCGGTGCCGCAGGCCACACCGGCCCCCCACCCGCTGCTGGGCGCGCTGGACCTGCCCTCGCGGCCGCCGCTGAACTCGCAGTTGCTCGGTTACTGGTCGACGCTGGACAGCCGCCTGTACAACCTGCGCCACAACCTGAGCCTGACCGGGCAGCCGATGTCGGTGCCACTGTACGCGACACCGGCCGACCCGGCCCGGCTGATGGCCGCGCGTGGCGCCGGCGCCACGCCGCTGCAGGTGCTCGGCTACGCGGCAGCGCCAACCATTCCGGCCTATCGCTTCCAGGCACTGCTGCCCAGCGCCTACCGCGCCGTCGCCACGCTGAACCGCTTCGGCGATCTGCTGCTGTCGTATCAGGAACGGAAGGACCGTGCCAGCCAGGAAGAAATGCAGCAGGAACAACTGCTGGCCCTGTCTGCCTTTACCGTCAGCCTGCAGCAGCTGTCGCTGCAGGCGGCCAACGACACCCTGGATGTGCTGAATGCCAACCTGAGCAGCGCAACCGACCGCCAGACGCACTTCCAGCAGTTGGCCAGCAACGGCAACTCCACCCAGGAAACGGCCGCGATGGGGCTGCAGGGTACCGGGCTGATACTGGGGACGTCCTCCATTCCGTTCCTTGCCGCCGGTGCCGCCCTGGCAATGATGCCCAATATCAGGGGCACCGCCTGGGGGGGCGCCATGAAGCAGGCGCCCCTGCTGGCCACCGGAACCATTCTCCAGACCCTGGCCATCAGTCTCAACGGCTCTGCCGCGATCATCGCCGAGTCGGAAGCCTACGATCGTCGCAACAAGGAGTGGCAATTCCAGGCCGATCAGGCACAAGACGAGATCGATACGCTCCACCTCCAGGTCACCGTGCAGAATGTTCTGGTCACCGCGGCCCAGACTTCACTGGATCAGGCCAATGCCCAGCAGCAGCAGATTCTGGACATGAAAAATTTCCTGCAGACCCGGGACAGCAGCGGCTCCCTGTACCAATGGCTGGTCGGCCAGATGTCCGCGCTGTACAGCAGCGCCTACCAGGCAGTCCAGGCACTGTGCCTCGGCACCCAGGCGAGCTGGCAGTACGAAATGGGGGATTACAAGACCACCTTCGTCAACCCCAATGCCTGGGACGACAGCCACAAGGGCCTGACTGCCGGCGACACGCTGACGTTCAACCTGCAACAGATGGAAAACGCCTATCTGCAGCGCAACGAGCGCAGGCTGGAGATCGTCAAGACGGTAGCGCTGAGCACACTGCTCGGCAGTGAGTGGAAAGGCAGCATCGTCACGCCCACCGACGGCACGGACACCAGCTACATCGATTTCTCCATCAATGAAGCGCTGCTGGACAGCGACTACCCGGGCCATTATCTGCGCCAGCTGAAATCGGTCAGCCTGACCCTGCCGGCCACGGTCGGGCCCTACCAGGATGTGCGTGCCACGCTGGCACAGTCCAGCAGTTCGGTACTGCTGACGGCGGATATCGCAGGCGTCAACTACCTGCTGGATCCGGACGGCAGCGGCGCATCCCCGGCCAATGTCATCACCAATCTGCGGCCAAGCCAGCAGATCGTGCTGTCCACCGGACTCAACGATGCCGGCCAGTTCGTGCTCGACATGTACGACCAGCGCTACCTGCCATTCGAGGGTACCGGCGCCGTCTCGGGCTGGCGGCTGACTTTCCCGCACGCCAGCGGCACCGATCAGGCGTCCCTCCTCGGCTCGCTGACCGACATCATTGTCCAGTTGCGATACACCGCCAGGGACGGCGGCCCGGCCTTCGCCAAGGCGGTCATTGCCGCGCAGACGGCACCGGCCGCCAGCGGCAAGGCGACAAAAACCGCGTCCCGGGCCACCCGCCACTGACCCGGCCCCGCCGCCCGGCCCGCCGGGCGGCACCTGCATAATGAGGTGCAGCAATGATAGACAGCTACGACGAAATCGGCCGGGTGTGCGCCAATACCCCGGACATCACCGTCTTCGACGTCTGCGGCAACGTGGCACGACAGGTTCAGTCCAACCGGATACTGCCCGACGATCCGCTGGAGATCCGGATCACCCGCAACACTTATTCGATAAACGGTTTTCTGGTCTCCAGCATCGATCCGCGCCTGTTCGACCTGCAGCAGCAGGACAGCACCGTCCAGCCAAACGTCAGCCAGTTGAACGACCTGACCGGCCGCTGCCTGCGCAGCGACAGTGTCGACGCCGGCAAGCGCACCCTGGTATGGGATGTCGCAGGCAATCCGTTCCTGCAGTTTCTCGACGACGACGCCACCAGGCAGAGCCGCTTCGACTACGACACGCTGGGCCGACCGACTGCCGCCTACCAGAACGACGCCACCGGGACCGAACGGGTACGGGAACGCTGGTGCTATGGCGAGGGGGAGTCCGACCAGACGGCCGCCCGGGCCGGCAACCTGCTCGGCCGTTGCGTCCGCCATTACGACACGGCCGGCCGGCGAAGCATTTCCGGCTACACGCCCGGCGGCAAACCGCTTGGCGAGACCCGCCAGCTGGTCAAGGACCGCAGCCAGGGAACCGACTGGCAGGGGGCCGACGATGCAGCCTGGGCGGCCCTGCTGGAAACAAACGCCTATACCAGCACTCATGCCTACGATGCGCTGGACAATCCGCTGTCGCTGCTCGATGCGGTCGGCAACCGGCATGACCGCACGTACAACGTCGCCGGCCAGCTGGTCTCCATTGCCATCACCCAGAAAGGCAAGGATGCGGTCACGGTGATCAGCGACATCCGCTACGACGCCAACGGCCTGCGCATTTTCGACCGGCTCGGCAACAATGTGACCAACGAGCACAGCTACGATCCGGCCACCCGACGACTGATTGCCAGCCAGACCCTGCGCCCGGAGCAGGAAGGGCGCGACCCGATGCTGCAGGATCTGTACTACGACTATGACCCGGTCGGCAACATCATTGCCACCTACAACTATGCGCTGAACGACAGCGACAACGACAACGCCGGCATGCTGGGTGAGTCCACCTTTACCTACGATGCGTGCTACCAGCTGTGCGCCACGTCGGCCCGGGAAAATGCCAGGACCCGGCAGGGCCCCATGCCGCCCGATCCGATCACGCCGATCGTCATCGACCCGACGCAGATGAGTCCGTACGGACGCACCTACCGCTATGACAAGGGCGGGAACCTGCAGCAGATCAAGCATGAGGGGGCGGTGTCGTTCACCCAGGATTTCGTCGTGTCCGCCCGCAGCAACCGCAGCGTACTGCAGACCGCCACCGGCATCGACCCGGGCGCCGTCGATGCGCTGTTCGACGCACAGGGCAACCCGGCCACGCTGAGCACCGGCGCCACGCTGGCCTGGAACCGCTACAACCAGCTGGCGCAGGTCACCACCGTCACCCGCAGCGATGGCAATCCGAACGATACCGAAAGCTATTTCTACGATGGGCAGGGACAGCGGGTCTGCAAGGAAAGCAAGACGCTGCAGAGCACCGACAGTGGCAGCGTCAATACGATCCAGACCCTTTACCTGCCGGGCCTGACGCTGCGGCGCACCTATTACGGCAGTACGCTGAATGAGGAATTGCACACGCTGTCGATCCACGGCAGCAGCGACCAGGATATCCGCATCCTGCACTGGGAAGCCGGCGCACCGACCGATATCGCCAACGACCAGTATCGCTACAGCGTCAACAACCAGACGCGGTCGAACCTGATCGAGCTCGATGCCAATGCCGATATCCTGACCCTGGAGGAATACTATCCCTTCGGCGGCACGGCGGTCTGGTCGACGAAAAACACCACCGAGGCGAAGTACAAATTCCAGCGCTACGCCGGCAAGGAACGGGATGTCACCGGCCTGTACTACTACGGCTTCCGTTATTACATCCCGTGGATGGCACGCTGGGTCAATCCGGACCCGGCCGGCTATTCGGACGGGCTGAATGTCTATGAAATGACCAGGAACAATCCGGCCACCTATTTCGACCCGGATGGCCATCACAGTTTCAGCTACAGCGTACCGGACAGTGGTGTGCCGTGGATGTTCATGCTGCTGCCGGCACTCCTCGTGCTGCGACCGCCGGAACGCGGGTTGCTGGACGAGCCCCTCCCTGATCATCCAGGCATTCTCGAGTTGAGTCACTTCGATCGCGGACCGGCTTCCGGTACGGAAACGGGTAACGAGGAATACATCGACGGCTACCCGCTGGAAGACGTCCCGCTGGACAGCCCGTCGCCGGAGGCAGGCGACGCGTTCGTGGCGAGCGGGATGTCTGCTGAAGCGGCGCCGCTGCTGCCCGAGCGCCCTCTCGCCAGCCCGGCGCCAGCCAGCCGCGCCACCTTGAAAGCACGGGAGCTGGCAGGCAATCTGGGGGCACTCAGGGCCGCGACCGAGACCCATACCGGCATGTTGCGCTATACCGCCGAGATCGAGTATGCACAGACGATGGTCAATACCCTGACTGCCTTCGAAAAACTCATTATCGATGATCCGGGAAATGTATCCGGAATCATGGCGAAATTGGGATTCAATGACACGGAAACAATAGCCGAAGCCTTCGGTCTTCTGCATACGCAGAAGGGGAGAAGCAGTGAAATTGCCCAGAGCATTACGGCCGCGCTCGATGAGCAAATGAAGCGTCTGCATGCAAACGAGCCCATCGAAGCTTTCAACGTATCAGACTATTACCTGCACATGAATGGCGCGACGACAATGTCCAGCCATGCTTGATCCCCCGGTCCCGGCAAGGGGCCGGTGCTGCCCGCCCCTTGCCGGTCCAGTGCCATCCTGATCAGGAACGCATCATGAATCAGCAATTGGATGTCATTACCCCTTCGTCACTGCCGAAGGGCGGCGGCACGATCCAGGGCATGGGCGAGGCACTCGGCAAGGTCGGCATGACAGGCCAGGCCGGCCTGACCCTCCCCCTGCCGGTGTCGGCCGGCCGCGGCCATGCCCCGTCCGCCGTGCTTGCTTATGGCAGCGGCAGCGGCAACGGCCCGTTCGGGCTCGGCTGGTCGCTGGCCGGCCCGTGGGAAATCCGTCGCCGCACCAGCCTCGGCGTGCCGCGCTACCAGGACGATGACCTGTTTCTCGGCCCGGACGGCGAGGTGCTGGTCATCGCGGCCGGAGACGACAATCCGGTCACGGTCTCGACCTATGGTGACCTGACACTGGACCAGAGCTATACCGTCACCCGCTACTTGCCACGCATCGAAAGCGGATTCGATCGCATCGAACGCTGGCAGGGCAAGGACGACGGCAATGATTTCTGGCTGGTGCATGGCAGCGACGGCCAGCTGCACTGCGCCGGCAAGAGTGTGGCGGCCCGCGCCGCCGACCCGGCCGACGCCAGCCGCATTGTCCGCTGGCTGCTGGAAGAGTCGGTTACGCCGTCCGGCGAACACATCAGCTACCAGTACCGGCACGAGAATGCCGATGGCGTGACGCTGAGCGGCGCCGAGGCACTGCGCGACCATGCCGCGCAGTGCTATCCGCTGCAGTTCCAGTACGGCAATACCGTGCCCTGTGTGCCGTTGTACGCCTGGGGCCAGGGCGATCCGCCCGTCTGGCTGTTCACGCTGGTGTTCGACTATGGCGAACGCGGCACCGATGGCATGACCGCGCCGCCGTGGACAGCACCTGACAGCTGGCCGGTGCGGCAGGACCCGTTCTCCGACTATGCATGCGGCTTCGAGCTGCGCACGCTGCGGCTGTGCCGCCAGGTGCTGATGTTTCACCAGTTCGCGGCACTCGGCACGGCACCGGTGCTGGTTGGTCGCCTGCTGTTCGACCATGACGAAACTCCGTTGTGCAGCCAGCTGGTCGGTGCCCGGCACTGGGCCTACGACAGCCGTGGCACGCCGCTGTCGCTGCCGCCTCTGGATCTCGGCTATGCGCCGTTCAGCACCGACTGGCCGGCTGACGGCTACCAGCCGTTTCCTGCCCTGCCGGGTCTGGATGAAAGCCCGCATTACCAGCTGGTCGACCTGTACGGCGAGGGCCTGCCCGGCGTGCTGTACCGTAATGGCAGCGACTGGCGCTATCGCCCGCCGCAGCGCGATGCGCAGTCGGGTGGCGATGCCATTGCCTACGGACCATGGGAATCTCTGCCGCTGGTGCCGACGCTGCAGGCGGACAGCATGGCATTGATGGACCTGAATGGCGACGGCCGGCTGGACTGGCTGCTGGCCAGCCCCGGTCTGAGCGGTTATTTCACGCTGAACCCGGATCACAGCTGGTCCGGCTTCGTGCCGTTTCCGGCGCTGCCGACCGAGTTCCACCACCCGGAAGCACAACTGGCCGACCTGATCGGTGCCGGGCTGTCCGATCTGGCGCTGATCGGTCCGCGCAGCGTGCGGCTGTATGCAAACCGGCGCGAGGCCGGTTTCGGCCCCGGCGAGCAGGTCGACTGCCCTGACGCCACCCTGCCGACCATCGGCCACGACCCGGCCGCACTGGTCGCCTTCAGCGATATACTCGGCTCCGGCCAGCAGCATCTGGTACGCATCCGCCACGACCGGATCGAATGCTGGCCCAATCTGGGGCGCGGCCATTTTGGCGCCATGCTGACCCTGGCCGACGACCTGCCGTTCGATGCTGCCTCGTTCAACCCCGCCCGGGTGTTTCTCGCCGACCTGGATGGCTCCGGCGCCGCGGACCTGATCTATGCCGAGTCAGACCAGATCCGGATTTTCCTCAATCAGTCCGGCAACGGTTTCGACAGCAACGGGCACACCCTGCCGCTGCCGGCCGGCATCCGCTTCGACGACCTGTGCCACCTGGCTTTCGCCGATGTCGGCGGCAATGGCACCGCCAGCCTGGTGCTCAGCGTGCCGCACATGACACCACAGCACTGGCGCTACGACTTTGCCGCCGCCAAGCCGTATCTGCTGACCTCGATGAACAACAATATGGGCGCCGGTACCACCTGGAGCTATCGCGGTTCGGCACAGGAATGGCTGGATGAAAAACAGGCGGCGCCGGAGCACGTTTGCTCACTGCCGTTCGCCATGCCGCTGCTGTCGCGCATGGTCAGTACCGACGAAATCACCGGCAATATGCTGACCCAGCAATACCACTACCGCCAGGGCGTGTATGACGGCGCATGCCGGGAGTTCCGCGGCTTTGGCTTCGTCCAGCATCTGGACACCGACGCGTGCGCGGTGCCGACCGGCAGCGATGATGACTACTCGCCGCCGACGCTGACCAGGGCGTGGTATCACACCGGTGTGCAGGATGCCGAGGACAACCCGGCCGACACCCCGTATGCCGATCCGGCGCTGTTCGCTCTCGGCCCGTCCCGCTTCAGCAGCCTGAACACCGGCACCGGCGCCGACGACGTGCTGCCGGCGCCGGATGCCAGTACCCTGTTCCTGCTGTCGCGAGCCCTGAAGGGATCGCTGCTGCGCCAGGAGGTCTACGGCCAGGATGGCAGTGCACAGGCCGGGGTTCCGTACCATGTGCAGACCGCCCGCTACCAGGTCCGCCTGCTGCAGCCAGCCAGCGACACACAGCCGTACGCGGTCGTGCTGCCTATGCTGCTGGAGCAGCTGGACGTGCACTACGAGCGGATCGCCAGTGATCCGCTCGTACAGCAGCAAGTGACACTGCAGGTCGACGCGTATGGCGTGCCCACGGCAGCGGTCGCCATCAACTACGCGCGCCGGCCGCAGGGAGAGGTCGACCCGTACCCGTCCACGCTGCCGGCAACGCTGTGGGACAGCAGCTATGACGATGCCCAGCAATCGCTGCGGCTGACGGAAAGCCTGACCGGGGTGTATCACCTGACCGACCCGCAGGCATGGCGGCTCGGTCTGCCATGGCAGCAGCGCCGGAATGTGGTGACCGATCCGGACGGCTATGCCGGCTACCCGGTCGGCAACAGCAGCACCGGGCTCGATTACGAGGCGCTGGTCCAGCCCGACGGCGTGCTTGGCGACAGCCAGCCACGGGACTATGCCGGACAAAGCCTGGTCTGCTACTTCAACCAGGCCGGCACCGCGCAGCAGGATGCGCAGTCCGCGCCGCCCTGGCTGGCGCTGGTCCACCACATCGAAGTCGCCGAGCTGGATGCCGAGGCGCTGCATGCGTATGACGATGTGCCCGATTTCGACCTCAAGACCGAACTGGCGGCGGCCGGCTATGTGGAACAGCCGCTGCTGTTTCCGCGAGCGGACGAATCGGCCGCCACGGTATGGGTCATCGCCCACGGCTATCACGGCTACGTCGATGCCGAAGGCGCCTGGCTGCCGTTCAATCTGCCGCGCACGCAGCAAAGCAGCCTGCTGGTCGGCGCCAGCACGCTGGCCTATGACGACGACAGCTGCGTCGTTGTCAGCAGTACCGATGCGCTGGGCAACCAGACCCGGACCGCCTGCGACTACCGTTTTCTGGCCCCGTGGCAGTTGATCGATGCCAACGGCAACAAGCAGGAAGTCCTGTTCGACGCACTCGGACGCGTGTGCGCGACCAGTTTCTACGGCAGCGAACTGGACGAGAACGACGCGGTGATCAGCACCGGCTTCAACCCGGTCGCGGACTACGATGCCGGCGCGGCCGCCGTCGCCAGCATCGACGCGGCACTGGACGATCCGGCCGGTGCGGTGCAGGGCTGCGCGTCGGCCTGCCTGTACCAGTCCGACAGCTGGATGGGCAGCATCAGCCAGGCAGGGCTGGCCGCGTACGGATCAGCGGCACAGGCCGCCGCCTGGTGGCAGGCGCTGCTGCACGCCCACCTGATTGCGCCGGATGGCCGGATCCGTTCCCGCGGCCATGCATGGGCGCGAGGCGCGACCGATATCGCCGGCCTGCCGTCATCACTGCGCCCGCTGCTGACCGATGCGCCGCGCAGCCCGGTGCAGAGCGCGATCCTGCAGGCCGACCAGTACCCGGGCGCGGGCACCGCCGCGCAGATCCGCATCGCGCTGACCCAGTCCGACGGCTTCGGCCGTGCGCTGCAGAGCAAGCAGAAGGCAGAACCCGGCGACGCATACCAGGTCGATGCCGACGGCAATGTGCTGCTCGACGACAACGGCATGCCGGTGGTGGCCGATACCGGTACCGCACCGCGCTGGACGGTGTCCGGCCGGGTCGAGTACGACAACAAGGGCCAGCCGATACGCCAGTACCAGCCGTATTTCATCAATGCGCCGCAGTACGTGAACGACTCGTCGATCCGCAACTGGGGCTATGCCGATACCCATTACCACGATGCGCTGGGACGGGAAATCCGCGTTGTCACCGCACTGGGTTACCTGCGCCGGCACAGCGACTACCCGTGGTTCAGTGTCGACGAGGACGAGAACGATACTTTGAGCGAGGTGCTGTCGGCACAGGGGGCGCGCTGACCGCTTCACGGCCGGATCTCGACCTGCGTTCCCTCATCGATCAGGTCGAACAGCTCGCGCATGTCGGCATCGTCCAGCGCCACGCAGCCATCGGTCCAGTCGAAGGTGGCGCCGCCGCCATGGATGAACAGCGCGCCGCCGAGCCGGGTGTCCCACGGAGGGACTTCGCCGGCGGCGTGGGCGGCCATGATGCGGCGGTAGTCGTTGTCGGAAATCAGCCCGGCTTCCAGCCCGCGCAGGGCGTCATCCGGCCCCGGATAGCTGATGCCCAGTGAGCGATAAAAGCGGCTGGCCGGATTCTTGACCCGGATATCGTACTGGCCCTCGGCGGTGCGGCCGTCGCCGGCCTCGTGCTTGGTGCCCAGCGGGTGGCTGCCCAGCGACACCCGATAACTGCGGATCGGCTGGCCGTCAGCCAGTACCACCAGGGTGCGGGCACGCTTGTCGACCCGCAATGTCAGGGTAGCCGCACCGGCCAGCAGCGGCAGCAGCGCGATCAGGAACAGCAGCAGGCGAAGGCGGGTCACGTCGGGTCGGCCGGGAAGTCGGGGGGAAGCGGCATGATGTTACCCCGGCGCGAACCGGGCCCCGCCCGCCCGGCTGACGAACGGTTCGCGCGCGTCCGCTTGCCGCACGGGGTAAAATGACCGATTGATCACGCAGACTGCCGGCCTTCGCCGGCCCGCTCCCCATGCTCGTTCTCGGCTTTGAATCCTCGTGCGATGAGACCGGCGTTGCGCTGTACGACAGCGAACGCGGTCTGATCGCCCATGCACTGCACACCCAGATGGCCATGCATGCCGAATATGGCGGCGTGGTGCCGGAACTGGCCAGTCGCGACCACATCCGCCGTGCGATCCCGCTGGCCCAGGAGTGCCTGAAATCCGGCGGCAAGACACTGGCCGATGTCGACGCCATTGCCTACACCGAAGGCCCCGGCCTCGGCGGCGCGCTGCTGGTCGGCGCATCGGTCGCCAATGCACTGGCCTTCGGCCTCGGCATCCCGGTAGTGGCGGTCCATCATCTGGAAGGCCACCTGCTGTCGCCGATGCTGGCCGACCCGGCACCGGCCTTCCCGTTCGTTGCCCTGCTGGTGTCCGGCGGCCATACCCAGTTGATGGCGGTCCGCGCCATCGGCGACTACCAGACCCTCGGCGAAACGCTGGACGACGCGGCGGGCGAGGCCTTCGACAAGACCGCCAAACTGCTCGGCCTGCCGTATCCCGGCGGTCCGCTGCTGTCGAAGCTGGCCGAGTCCGGTGATCCGCTACGCTTTACCCTGCCCCGGCCGATGCTGCACTCCGGCGATCTCGACATGAGCTTTTCCGGACTGAAGACCGCGGTGCTGACGCTGGTACGCAAGATCGAACGCGAAGCCGGCGGCATCGACGAACAGACCCGCGCCGACATCTGCCGCGCGTTCCAGGAAGCCATTGTCGACGTGCTGCTGCACAAGTCGCTCGGCGCGCTGAAGCGCAGCGGCCTGAAACGGCTGGTGGTGGCCGGTGGCGTCGGCGCCAACACCCAGTTGCGCGCCGCGCTCGACCGCGCTGCCGCCCGCCACCGTTTCGAGGTGTTCTACCCGCCGCTGTCGCTGTGTACCGACAATGGCGCGATGATCGCGCTGGCCGGCTGCCACCGGCTCGCGCACGCACACCCGGCAGGCAGCTATTCGGTCAAGCCGCGCTGGGATCTGTCGGCACTGCCGGCACTGACCGGAGGCTGAACCGATGGCGGACCTGTTCAAAGTCGACCCGACGCCGCCGCTGGCCGAAGCCCTGCGGCCGCAGACACTGGACGAGGTCATCGGCCAGACCCACCTGCTCGGTCCCGGCAAGCCGCTGCGGCTGGCGTTCGAGTCCGGCACGCCGCACTCGATGATTCTGTGGGGCCCGCCCGGCGTCGGCAAGACCACGCTGGCGCGGCTGACTGCCCATGCGTTCGACTGCGCGTTCATCGCGCTGTCGGCCGTATTTGCCGGGGTCAAGGATATCCGCTCGGCCATGGAACAGGCCGAGCAGCATCTGGCACAGGGCCGGCACACCATTCTGTTCGTCGACGAGATCCACCGCTTCAACAAGTCGCAGCAGGACGCGCTGCTGCCGTATGTCGAATCCGGCCTGGTGACCTTTATCGGCGCCACGACCGAAAACCCGTCGTTCGAGGTCAACTCCGCGCTGCTGTCGCGCGCCCAGGTCTATGTGCTGAAATCGTTCGGCGACGACGAGCTGCGCCAGTTGCTGGCGCGCGCGCGCGACAAGGCGCTGACGACGCTGCAGTTCGACGATGCCGCCGTCGATACGCTGATCGGTTATGCCGACGGTGACGCCCGCCGTTTCCTGAATCTGCTCGAACAGGTGCAGACCGCGTCGCGTGCTGCCAGAACAACCACGATCAGCGCCACCTTCCTGCAGGAGGCGCTGACGCTGAACGCGCGCCGCTTCGACAAGGGCGGCGACAATTTCTACGACCAGATTTCGGCGCTGCACAAATCGGTGCGCGGCTCGGACCCGGATGCCGCGCTGTACTGGCTGTGCCGGATGCTGGATGGCGGCGCCGACCCGCGCTACCTGTCGCGGCGCATCGTGCGCATGGCGTGGGAGGATATCGGGCTGGCCGATCCGCGCGCGATGCAGATCGCCAACGACGCGGCAACCACCTTCGAGCGCCTCGGCTCGCCGGAAGGCGAGCTGGCGCTGGGGCAGGCAGTCATCTATCTGGCCATCGCCGCCAAGAGCAACGCCGGCTATATGGCGTACAACCAGGCACGTGCCTTCGTCAAACAGGACAAGTCGCGCGAGGTGCCGGTGCATCTGCGCAATGCGCCCACGAAGCTGATGAAGGAACTCGGCTACGGCCATGAGTACCGCTATGCCCATGACGAGCCGCACGCCTATGCGGCGGGTGAAACCTATCTGCCCGACGACATGCCGCCACCGCGCTGGTATGTGCCGGTGCCACGCGGGCTGGAAAGCAAGATTGCCGACAAGCTGGCCTTCCTGCGCCAGCTGGACGAGGACGCCGGCAAGTCGTAGAGGGGCGCTACGGTACGCTCAGCAACCTTCGTGTCAATAGTGACTGCATGTCTTCTCTGGCATCTGCGATCAGGTGGATGTAAACCGTACTCTGCCTGACCTCGTAGATGATGCGATTCATGCCCGCCAGCGCCTGCCGGTATTGCGTCAGGTTCAGGCGCTCGATTTCCTCGGGAATCCCTCCCGCCAGCGGGAAGGTTTCCAGCGCGCGGATGGATGCCTTTATCTTGTCGTAGCTGTCCTGCCAGACCGCCGCAGAAAAGCGCCGGAGCAGATAGCGCCTGAGTGTCTGCAGATCCCGCGTGGCGGAGGCCAGCAGTACGACGCGATGGCTCATTGCGGATCTTCCCGGTCCAGTTCGGCAAAGACGTCTTCGGCATCACGAAATTGCGCCAGCTCGATTTCCCGGTTTCCCATGGCCAGCAGCTTCAGCAAGGCCATGGTCTGCTCCTGCTCCTCATAGCTTTTTACGTCCATGACCACCAGCTTGGCTTCGCCATTCTGGGTAATCAGCAACGGCTCGCGGCTGCAGGAAATGTCCCTGACAATTTCGGCAGCATGGCTCTTGAGATAACTGATGGGTTTGATGTGCGATGAAAATTTCATGGAGGGCCCCGGCTCGGCGCTGAACAGACAGGACTGATTTTAGACCGAATTCAGTCCACAACCAATTCTGCTCCGCCCGGCGGTACCCTCACCGCTTCTGGAAGCGCGCAAACCAGTCCAGCCGGACGGCGCGCGCGCGCCGGTAGCGGGCTTCCATCGCGTCGCCGTCCCCGGCTGCCAGCTCGGCACGCAGGGCGGCCAGTTCGTTGCTGAAGGCATCGATCTCGGCCAGCAGCGCCTCGCGGTTGACCAGCGAGATATCACGCCACATTTCCGGATGACTGCCGGCGATGCGGGTGAAATCGCGAAAGCCGGTCGAGGCGAAGTCCAGGCAGCGCTGGGCATCGGGCCGCGAGGCCACGCTGTTCACGTACGAGAATGCCAGCAGGTGCGGCAGGTGACTGACGGTGGCGAACACCCGGTCATGGTCGGCCGGCGCCATCGCCACCACGGTGGCGCCACAGGTGCGCCAGGCGTCGCTGACCCGTTCGACGGCATCGGGCAGGGTCGTGTCCAGCGGCGCGACCACCACGGTGCGGTGCTCGAACAGCCCGTACTGGGCCGCCGCCGCACCGGACAGGTCGGAGCCGGCGATCGGATGCGCCGGGACACAGTAACCGAGCTGGCATGGCAGGTGCCGCTGCATCAGCAAGGCCACGTCGCCCTTGGTGCTGCCGGCATCGGTGACGATGGCCCGGGGCGGCAGATGGGCAGCAATGGCGTCGAACACTCCGCCCATCTGTCCGACCGGCGTGGCCACCAGCACCAGGTCGGCATCGCGCACCGCAAGGCCGGCATCGTGTTCGCAAGCATCGATCACGCCCAGTTCGATGGCGCGTTCGAGGTTGCGCACGCTGCGCCCGACCCCGACCACATGGTCCACCTGGCCGGCGCGCTTCAGCGCCAGCGCGAAAGAGCCGCCGATCAGGCCGACGCCGATGATCACCAGTTTGCCGATCCGCACACCTGTCCCCATCCCGAATAAATGCCCGTCATGATAGGCGAAAGGCGCGCCCGCCGGTCCAAGTTTGTCGATTGCCGGCCAGGGCCGGCGTCGGCTGCGCCATTGCCAAGTCGCCATGATTACGCAACTATGCAGAGACAAGCGCTTGATCCTCGCCCGACCGCCCCCAGCTGTCTTCTTGTAGCCGCCGACGGCCCGGGTCCGGACCGTCAGTGCATGTCTTCCCCTTCTTTCAACCCCACAGGAGAGTTTCATGGCAACTCAGAACGCAAGAAAGCAGGACCCGCAGGAAGCCCTGATCGACGATCTGCGCGATGTGCTGGCCGATACCGAAGCCATGATCGACGATGTGACCGCCCAGGGTGGCGAAAAGGCGCTGGCGCTGCGCGGCAAGATTGCCGACAACCTGCGCGCCGTGCGCAGCCGTCTGTACGACGCGGAACAGAAGGTGGCCGGCAAGGCCAAGGAAGCCGCCAGGGCGACCGATACCTATGTGCATGACCATCCGTGGCAATCGGTCGGCGTCGCCGCCGGCGTCGGCTTTCTGCTCGGCCTGCTGGTGTCGCGCCGCTGAGGCACCACCGATGACGCTGCCAGGCCGTCCCGCACTGCGGGGTGGCCGGCGCGTTTTTTTCTGATACCCGACCGAGACCCTTCACTGCGACCATGACCGATACCCGGCGCCCCTCCGCTTCCCCTGGCGTCATGCAACGGCTGCTTGGCAGCCTGCTTGGCCTGCTTCACGCCCACATGGGCCTGCTCGGCGTCGAGCTGGAGGAAGCGCGCGAGCGCATTCTCAGGATGGTGGTCCTCGGCATGCTCGGTGCCGGCGCGCTGCTGCTGTGCCTGCAGACGGTGATGATCGGCATCATCGTGCTGGCCGATCCGTCATGGCGACCGTATGCGGTCGGCACCATGGTGCTGGTCTTCCTGCTGATGGGCCTGGGCTGCATCGCTGCCGCACGCAAGCTGGCGCTGCACTCGCCGACGCCGTTTGCCGCCACGCTGGATGAACTCAAGCGCGACAAGGAGCGTCTGCTGTCATGAGCATGAGTGCCGCCGAAATCCGCGCCCGCCGCGATATCCGCAAGCAGCTTTACCGTCTCGAACTCGAATCGCACCGGCTGGAACTGGTCAGCGTGCTGGACGAGATGAAGCACCCGATCCGTCAGGCCGGCCGCTTTGCCGCCATGCTCGGCCTGCTGCGTGGCGGCTCGTCCGGCTGGATCGCCGCGCTTGGCAGCCTGGCCGCCTCGTCACGCTGGAAAGGTGCCGCCAGGTTCATTCCGCTGGCGCTGGCCGGCTGGCGACTGGCCGGCATCGTGCGCCGGCTGATTGCCCGCCGGCGCTGATCCCTTCTCTCAGGCTTCGTCGCCGACCGCTACCGCGGCCGGCACGGCCGCATCGACCGCCACCGCAATCGCGCCGTCGCCGGTCACGTTGCAGGCGGTGCCGAAGCTGTCCTGGGCCACATACAGCGCAATCATCAGCGCCAGACTGGCATCGCCAAAACCGAGCATCGACGCCAGCAGACCCAGCGCCGCCATCACGCCGCCGCCCGGCACGCCGGGTGCGGCGACCATGGCCACCCCCAGCATCAGGATGAACGGCAGCATGGTCGACCAGCTGGCCACGTCGAGCCCGGCGGTCATCATCATCACCGCCGTCGCGCACGACACCAGCGTGATGGTGCTGCCGCACAGATGGATGGTCGCGCACAGCGGGATGACGAAATCGCCGATCTCGTCGCGTACCGGCATCGCCCGCGCCTGACGCAGCGTGACCGGAATGGTCGCCGCCGACGACATGGTGCCGAGCGCGGTCAGGTAGGCCGGCAGCATGGTCCGCAGCAGGCGCAGCGGATTGCGTCCGGTCGCCGTACCGGCCACCGTATACAGCACCGCCAGCCATACCCAGTGCAGCAGCACCGCCAGCAGCAGCACCACGCCAAAGGTCTTCAGCGTATCGAACACCGTGCCGTCGGCCGCCATGCCGGCGAACACGCCGGCAATATAGAACGGCAGCAGCGGGATCAGGGCACTGGCCAGCACCCACTCGACGATATTGCGCCCCTCGTCGGCGACCCGGCGCAGCGAGGTCGCACCGGTCGCGGAAATGCCGATGCCGCCGATAAAGGCCAGGCCCAGCGCGGTCATGACGTCAAACAGCGGCTTGATGTCGACGGTAAAGAACGGCTCCAGCGCCTGTTCATGCCGGGCCGCGGCATGGATGCCCTCGGCGATCAGCCCCGGCAACACCTCGTGCGCCACCGCAAAGGCGAAGCCGCCGGCCAGAATGGTCGACAGATAGGCCAGCCCGACCGTCAGCCCGAGCAGCCGGCCGGAATTGCGTTCCAGGCTGGCAATCCCGCTCATGATGTAGAACAGGATGATCAGCGGAATGACGAAATTGAGGAACTGGCCGAACAGCGCCTTGAAGGTCAGCAGACCGCGCACCACGTCCGCCGGGGCAAACAGGCCGAGCAGCGCACCGACCAGCATGCCGGCCAGCAATTTCAGAATAAGGTTCATCGACGATTCGAATCTGACATGCAAACCGGCGATTATATAAGTTATCCACAAAATTCTCAGTCAGACGCTTCCTGTTTTCGTTCAGAAAAGCGCCACTATCCGGCCTCGGTCAGTACGGCCGCCAGCTGTTCTGTCGCCGTGCGCGAGCGGCTGCGCCAGTCGCCGAGCCGGGCCAGCGGCCAGACGCCGATCAGCGAATTGACGCAGAGGATCTCGTCGGCAGCAAGCAGGTCGCCCAGTCGCAATTCGGTTTCCTGCAGCGGCAACGTCGCCATCAGGCAGGCGCGCACGGCGCCGGCGACACCGGCACCGTCCAGCCGTGGCGTCAGCAACGCACCATCATGACTGATGACCAGATTGGACATCGTGCCTTCGATCACCCGGCCTTCGCTGTCGCGCAGGATGCCTTCGCGAATGGCCGGGTCGGCCCATTCGGCCCGGGCCAGCACGTTCTCCAGCCGGTTCAGGTGCTTGATGCCGGCCAGCCGCGGCTGGAGCGCCAGCCGCCAGTCGCACAGCCGGGCGACGATGCCGTCGCGAAAGCAGCTGTCCGGCGCCGCCAGATACGGCGAGGCCTGGACGATCAGGGTCGAGCCCGGCGCCGAGGCCGGCGAATAGCCGCGTGCGCCCTGCCCCCGGGTCACGGTGATCCGGACCGTGGCTTCGTCAATGCCGGCGCAGACGCGGGTAATGTCGGCCAGCAGCGGGTCGACATCCGGCAGCGGCAGCCCCAGTGCCGCGCAGTCATGCGCCAGCCGCTGCCATTGCCAGCGCCACAGCCGGGGCTGGCCATGGCTGGCGCGCAGGGTGCGGAACACGCCGTCGCCATAGGTGAAGCCCCGGTCGGACACGGGCAGACTCTCGGCGGGCTGATGATTGATCAGGATCGGCATGGCGGCAGCAAACAGGGGAACGAAGCTGCCATGATGCCAGTTCGGCAGCGGACAATCACCGCGCCAGCGCCTCGTGCACGGCGGCGATCCGGGCCGGCTCCAGCCCCGGCGCAGCCAGTTGCAGGGCCAGCCGGCCCAGCGCCCGGTAAGCGTCGGCGTCGGCCGGCACCTGGTCAAGACCGGCCAGATGCAGCGCCACGGTGGCCGCATCGCCGCGCGCCACCGGTCCGGTCAGGGCGGCCGCCGGGCCAAGGGTGAAGGCATTGGCCAGCGACTGGCCTGCCAGCGGTGCCAGCACCGCACGTGCGGTCGCGGCATCCAGCCCGGCCCGCTGCGCGGTCCGCAATGCCAGATCGGCCAGCACCACCGCGTAGTTCGAGGCGATCGCACAGGCGGCGTGATACCCGGGCTTGGCGGCGGCGGCAAGCGGGAACGGCGCGCCACCGATGGCGGCAAACAGGGCAGACAGGGTCTGGCAGGCTGCCGCATCGCCTTCCAGTGCCACCGGCGTACCGGCAAACTCGCGCACCGCCCGCGCCGGCTCGGCAAAGCTCAGCGCCGGGTGCGCGCTGGCGGTCGCCAGCCCGCGCGCGGCCAGCGGTGCCAGCACGGCGGCGGTCAGCGCACCGCTGGCGTGAAAAACCGTGCCGCGGTCGATGCGACCGGCCAGTGTCTCGGCAACCGCAGCCAGTTCGCTGTCGGGCACGGCCAGCAGCCACAGCGCAGCCGGCGGCATGGCGTCCAGCGCCAGTGCCTGACCGGCGCCGATAAAGGCCACCGCGTCAGCGGCGGAGTCCGTACGCCGGGTACAGACGCCGCCGAGGCGCACCGCGCCGGCCTGATGCCACAAGCGCGCCAGCGACCGGCCGACCCGACCGGCGCCCACCACGTTCAATACCTGCATGCCAGGCAACCTCCAGCAATGAAAACGGCGCGATGGCCAAGGCCATCGCGCCGGCAAACATACACTTTGTCAGGCTGCAGCGGCCAGCGCCTGGTCGATATCTTCCAGCAGGTCGTCGATATGCTCGATGCCGATCGACAGCCGGATCATTTCCGGACGCACGCCGGCCTTCAACTGCTCTTCCGGGCTCAACTGACGGTGGGTGGTGCTGCCCGGATGGCAGGCCAGGCTCTTGGCGTCGCCGATATTGACCAGTCGCGTGACCAGCTGCAGCGCGTCGATGAACCTGGCGCCACCGACCGCACCGGTCTTGATGCCGAAGCTGAGCACGCCGGAAGCGCGTCCGCCCATGTACATGTCGACCAGCAGCTTGCTGATATTGCCTTCCAGCGCCGCATACTCGACCCAGTCGACCAGCGGATGCCGGGACAGGTGGCGGGCGATGGCCAGTGCGTTGTCGCAGATCCGGTCCATGCGCAGCGGCAGGGTCTCGATGCCCTGCAGGATCAGGAAGCTGTTCATCGGCGAGATCGCCGCGCCCATATTGCGCAACGGCACCACCCGCGCCCGGGCGATATAGGCAGCCGCCCCCAGCACTTCGACGTAGTTGACGCCGTGATAGCTGACGTCCGGTTCGTTCAGGCGCTTGAAGCGCTCCTTGTGCTCGCCCCACGGGAACTTGCCCGAGTCGACGATGATGCCGCCGATGCTGGTGCCGTGGCCACCAAGGTATTTGGTCAGCGAATGGACCACGATATCGGCGCCATGCTCGAACGGACGGCACAGGTACGGACTCGGTACGGTGTTGTCGACGATCAGCGGCACACCGTGGGCGTGGGCAATGTCGGCAAAGGCGGCGAAATCGACCACATTGCCGAGCGGATTGCCGATGCTTTCGCAGAACACCGCCTTGGTGCGTGCGTCGATCAGGCCGGCAATGTCTTCCGGTTTGCGATAGTCGACGAAGCGCACTTCGATGCCCAGTTGCGGCAGGGTATGGGCGAACAGGTTGTAGGTGCCGCCATACAGGGTCGAGGTGGCGATGATGTTGTCACCGGTCTCGGCAATGGTCTGGATTGCGTAGCAGGTTGCGGCCATGCCGCTGGCGACGGCCAGTGCGCCGATGCCGCCCTCCATCGCCGCGACGCGCTTTTCCAGCACGTCGGTGGTCGGGTTCATGATGCGGGTGTAGATATTGCCCTGCACCTTCAGGTCGAACAGGTCGGCACCATGCTGGGTGCTGTCGAACGCAAAGCTGGTGGTCTGGTAGATCGGGACGGCGACGGCCTTGGTGGTCGGGTCGGGCGAGAATCCGCCATGGACGGCCAGGGTTTCAATGCGCATGACGACAGGTCCTGTACGAAAAGAGGGATGACCGCAACATAACCGGCCACGGCCATGCAGGCAACCATCCCTCTGTACTGACTTAATAGCTATTTGGCATTTGCCGTGGCGCTGCTTACCCGGCAGCACGCACCAGTTCGCGCTGCAGTACGGCCAGCCCGGCGCCCAGCTCGACCGGGATCCCGCTGCGCACGGCGGCACGCTCGATCGCCGCCAGCGTGGCCACCAGATCGTGCGCGTCGATATTGCCCATATGGCCCAGCCGGAACATGCGGCCGGCATAGGCAGCCAGCCCGCCAGCCACCATCACCCCCTCCTCGGCCAGCAGCCGGCGGAAGGCGGCATCGTCGGCCCCGGACGGATAGATCAGGTTGGACAGTGTCACCGCACGATGATCGGCCTCGGCCAGTACCCGGAAGCCCAGTGCTTCCAGCGCGGCCTGCATCGCCCGCGCCGTGCGCCGGTGGCGGGCGTAGCGGTTTTCCAGTCCTTCTTCCTTGATCAGCCGCACCGCTTCCTTCAGTGCCCAGACCAGGTTGACGGCCGGGGTGGCAAAGTACTTTGCCGGCTCGTGCATGATCGGCAGCCACTTGTCGAAGTCGATGTAGTAGTCGGGAATGGTGCCCAGCGATGCACGACGCGCCAGCGCCTTCGGCCCGGCCCACAGGATCGCCAGTCCCGGCGGTACGCCGAATGCCTTCTGCGAACCGGTCAGCAGAATGTCGATGCCCATGTCGTCGACGTACTCCGGTTCGGCGGCGGTCGCGCACACGCCATCGACGATATACAGCGTGTCGGGGAAGCGGCGCAGCAGCTGGCCGATTTCGGCGACCGGCGCGCACACCCCGGTCGAGGTATCGACGTGGGTCACGGTGATCGCCTGGTAGTTCTTGCTCGCCAGCGCACGTTCGATCTGCTCCAGCGGCACGATCCGGCCCCATTCACTGGCCAGCACGTCGACTTCGATGCCACGGCGCGAGCACAGCTCGGAGAAACGGTCGCCAAAGTAGCCGTGCGACACCACCAGCGCCCGGTCGCCGGCGCGCAGGCTGTTGGCGACGGCCATTTCCATCCCCAGCGTACCGGTGCCGGCGACGACAAAGACTTCGCCCGTCGTTTTCCACAGCGACTTCAGGTCATCGAGCAGCGACGTGAAGTCGCGCACGAAGTCGGGATCGCCAAAGGCGGCGGTCTCGCGTCCCATCTGTTCCTGAATGGAACGCACGACCGGCGTCGGTCCCGGAATCATTACCAGCTTCTTGGTCTTCATTCCCATCTGCCTTTCTGGAGCGTGTCGCAGGCCTGCGAAAAAAAATCCCTGTCAAACTGCCCACACCCCTCCCGGCGAAGAACGGACGAGCGCAGCGAGGTTTCCCCGCGACGGCGGGGACGGAAGGGGCAGGATTCAATCAGGCAGACTGCCGCCTGCACTGACAGTACTGTCAGTCGGGCATGCACCGACGCCACGCAAACCGTCGGTGCCCGCCTTCATGAGCAGTCTTGTAGTCATAAACCGGATTTACCGATTCGGCATTGACGCAGATCGACCACCGCCATGCTCAGCCGTTGATCGACTCCGCATGATGGCAGGCGACCCGGGTTTCGCCGAGCGGTCGCAATTCCGGCACCTCGTGCCGGCAGCGTTCGGTCGCGAACGGGCAGCGCTTGTGGAACGCACAGCCTTCCGGCGGGTTGAGCGGACTCGGCAGCTCGCCGGTCACCTTGATCTTGATCTTGCGGTTCTCGGCATGGATGGACGGCGTGGCCGACAGCAGCACCCTGGTGTACGGGTGCAGCGGCGTCGCATACAGAGTGGCCTTGTCCGCCACTTCGACCGCCCGGCCGAGGTACATCACCATCACCGTATCGGCAACGTGTTCGACCACGGCCAGGTTGTGGGTGATGAACACATAGGCGGTACGGAACTCGTCCTGCAGGTCCATGAACAGGTTCAGCACCTGGGCCTGGATCGACACGTCCAGCGCCGAGGTCGGTTCGTCGGCGACAACGATGCCGGGGTTCAGCATCATCGCCCGCGCAATGGCAATGCGCTGGCGCTGACCACCGGAAAACATGTGCGGATAGCGGAAGAAGTACTCCGGTCGCAGGCCGACCCGGTCCATCATCTCGCGCACCTTGTCATCGCGCTCCTGCCGCGACAGCGCGGTGTTGATCGCCAGCGGTTCGCCAAGCTGGGTGCCGATCTTCTGCCGCGGGTTCAGCGAGCCGTACGGGTTCTGGAACACCATCTGCACCTTCTGCCGCAGGGTGTGGATCAGCGCCTTGTCGGCCCGGGCCGCATCATGGCCGTCGATCTGCAGCGAGCCGCTGGTCGGGGCCTCGATCAGGGTCAGTTGCCGCGCCAGCGTGGACTTGCCGCAGCCGGACTCGCCGACCACGGCCAGCGTGCGGCCCGGACTCAGGTCAAAACTGACACCGTTCAGCGCCTTGACAGTGGCCAGGCCCTTCATGAAACCGCGGCTGACCTGGTAGTGACGGGTCAGGTCGCGGGCGGAAAGAATGACGTCGCTCATGCGGCCTCCGTATAGGTCAGCGGGTAGTAGCAGCGCGCCTCGCCATGCGAGGTGGCCACCAGTTCCGGCCGTGTGGCGCGGCAGTTGTCCTGCACGTACGGGCAGCGTGGCGACAGCAGACAGCCGCCGGGCCGGTCATAGGCGCCGGGTACCACGCCGGGCAGCGTGCGCAGGCGCGACGCGCCCTTGCTGTGCTCGGGAATGGCCGACAGCAGCGCTTCGGTATACGGATGGTGCGGGGTGCGGAACAGCTGCGGCACGCGACCGGTCTCGACCACCTGGCCGGCATACATCACCTGCACCCGGTCAGCGATCTCGGCGATAACCGCCAGGTCGTGGGTAATCATCACCAGCGCCATGCCATGGTTTTTCTGCAGGTTGACCAGCAGTTCCATGATCTGCGCCTGGATGGTGACGTCGAGCGCGGTGGTCGGCTCGTCGGCGATCAGCAGTTTCGGACGACAGGCGATCGCCATTGCAATCACCACCCGCTGGCTCATGCCGCCGGACAGCTGGTGCGGATAGGCATTGAGCCGGCTGGCCGGGCTGGGGATTTCGACCAGCTCCATCAGTTCGATCGCGCGCTGTTTCAGTGCGGCGCCGTGCAGGCCCTGGTGCAGTTTCAGCACTTCCATGATCTGGAAGCCGACGGTATAGCTCGGGTTCAGGCTGGTCATCGGGTCCTGGAAGATCATGGCGATGTCCTTGCCGACGATCTTGCGCCGGGCGCGGGCACCCATTTTCATCAGGTCCTTGCCATCGAAGGTCATGGCATCGGCACTGATCGTGCCATTGCTGTCGATCAGCCCCATCAGCGCCATCATGGTCACCGACTTGCCCGAACCGGACTCGCCGACGATGCCGACGATCTCGCCGGCCTCGACTTGCAGGTCGACACCCTCGACGGCATTGAAGTGGCCGAAGCGTACCGCCAGATTGCGGATATCCAACAAACTCATCAGCGGTCTCCTAGGCGGCGCGCTTGAGTTTCGGGTCCAGCGCATCGCGCAGCCCGTCACCCATCAGATTGATCGCCAGCACCGACAGCAGAATGGTCAGCCCCGGCAGAGTCACGACCCACCACGCACGTTCGATATAGTCGCGCGCGCTGGCCAGCATGGTGCCCCACTCCGGCGTCGGCGGTTGCACGCCCAGGCCGAGGAAGCCGAGCGCGGCGGCATCGAGAATCGCGGTGGAGAAGCCCATGGTCGCGTTGACGATCAGCGGCGCCATGCAGTTCGGCAGTACGGTAATGAACATCAGGCGCAGGATGCCGGCGCCGGCCACCCGGCTGGCGGTCACGTATTCACGGTTCAGTTCGGACATGGCCGACGCCCGCGTCAGCCGCACATAACCCGGCAGGGCGACGATGGCAATGGCCATCATGGTATTGATCAGGCCCGGCCCGAGGATGGCGACGATGGCCACCGCCAGCAGCAGGCTCGGCAGCGCCATCATCACGTCCATCAGCCGCATGATCAGGCTGCCGGCCAGTTTCGGAAAGAAAGCGGCCGCCAGACCGAGTGCAATGCCCGGCAGCAGTGACATCACCACCGAGGACAGGCCGATCAGCAGCGACAGCCGGGCGCCATAGATCAGTCGCGACAGGATGTCGCGTCCCAGTTCATCGGTACCGAACAGGAACTGGCTGCTGCCGCCATCCAGCCAGACCGGCGGTGTCAGCAGGTGATCGCGGAACTGCTCGATCGGATCGTGCGGCGCCAGCAGCGGCGCGAACAGCGCACAGGCGAGCACCAGCAGCATGAACAGCAGGCCGGCGACGGCGCCGCGGTTGTGTGCAAAGCTCTGCCAGAATTCGCGCAGCGGGGACGGATGGTCCGGCGCGTCGGCCGGTGCCACGGTCAGGGTATTCGTTGTCGTCATGACGCCCTCTTATCTCTGGTGGCGGATGCGCGGGTTGGCGATGCCGTACAGCACGTCAACGAGGAAGTTCACCACGATGACCAGCGTGGCGACGATCAGGATGCCGTTCTGCACCACCGGGTAGTCGCGGCGGCCAATGGCGTCGATCAGCCATTTGCCGATGCCCGGCCACGAGAAGATGGTCTCGGTCAGCACCGCACCGGCGAGCAGCGTGCCCACCTGCAGGCCGATCACGGTCAGCACCGGGATCAGCGCATTGCGCAGCGCATGCACGAACACCACCCGCATCGGCGACAGCCCCTTGGCGCGCGCGGTGCGGATATAGTCCTCGCGCAGCACTTCGAGCATCGACGAGCGCGTCATCCGCGCAATCACCGCCAGCGGGATGGTGGCGAGCACCACGGCCGGCAGGATCAGGTGGCGGACGGCGTCGACAAAGGCGCCGGCGTTCAGTTCCGGATCGGCCTGCTGCGCCAGCCAGGTGTCGATCAGCATGAAGCCGGTTTTCGGGTCGATGTCATACATCAGGTCGATGCGCCCGGACACCGGGGTCCAGCCCAGCGTCACCGAGAAGAACATGATCAGGATCAGCCCCCACCAGAAGATCGGCATCGAGAAACCGGTCAGGCTCAGGCCCATTACGCCATGGTCGAGAATGGTGCCGCGCTTGATGGCGGCAACGACGCCGGCCAGCAGGCCGAGCACCACCGCGATCAGCATCGCGGCACTGGCCAGTTCCAGCGTGGCCGGGAACAGCACGGTGAATTCCTTCCACACGCTCTCGCGCGTCACCAGCGACTGCCCGAGATCGCCATGAGCCAGACTGGTGATGTAGTCGAGATATTGTGCCGGCAGGGATTTGTCGAGTCCGAGGCGATGCATGGCTTCTGCATGCATGACCGGATCGACGCGACGCTCGCCCATCATCACTTCGACCGGGTCGCCAGGAATCAGCCGGATCAACCCGAAGGTGATCAGCGTGATGCCGAAGAAGGTCGGAATGAGCAGGCCGAGTCGTCTCAGAACGAACGAGAACATCGGTGAGTCCTTTTAGGAAATGCGTTTGACGCTTTCATGAACGGCGGATCATAGCGGCGGGGTCGCCCGGCAACAATCAACGCATGATCCCGCCCCCCGGCGACACCATGCCGCAGCGGGCCGGCACATGTTCGAACACGAACGCCCGCGCACCCGGCCAGTGCTGCACAAACCGGTCTGATGACAGAAATTCCGCAATTCGCCCAGAAAAACGCAAGCAAGCGCCACTTCCATTCCGTCAGCATGGTCATTAACACTCAAGGAATGGGGAATGTTCACTTTCGCGCCTCACCGCCGCAAGCACAGTATGTCGCCTGCAGAAATGAATATGGCGCATCGCTGTCTTTTATGCATCCAGTCACATGAACAAAAAACGGCCCCCGGAACCCCGGGGGCCGTCCTTGTCGTCTCGGTGGCTGCTTACTGCACACTGACGCCGTAGAACGAATTCAGCGAGAACGGGCTGATCCTGTAGCCCTGCACTTTCTTGCTCATCGGCTTGTCGATGGTCGAGTGAGCCACCGGCGTGAACGGCACTTCCTGCTTGAAGATCTGCTGTGCCTGCATGTAGTACTTGCTGCGCTCAGCCTGGTTGCTGGTCGAACGGCCCTTGACGATCAGGTCGTTGAACGGCTTCTGGCACCACTTGGAGAAGTTGTTGCCATTGATCGCGTCGCAGCCGAGCAGCGTGCCCAGCCAGTTGTCCGGATCCCCATTGTCACCGGTCCAGCCAATCAGCAGCACATCATGCTCGCCGGCCTTGGCACGCTTCATGTATTCGCCCCACTCGTACGAGACGATTTTCGCCTTGACGCCGATCTTGGCCCAGTCGGCCTGCAGCATTTCCGCCATCAGCTTGGCGTTCGGGTTGTACGGGCGCTGCACCGGCATCGCCCACAGCGTGATGCTGAAGCCGTTCGGCACGCCGGCCTTCTTCAGCAGTGCCTTGGCCTTGTTCAGGTCGTACGGCGCATCCTTCAGCGCCTTGTTGTACGACCATTGCGTCGGCGGCATCGGGTTGGTCGCCAGCTGGCCGGCGCCCTGGTAGACGGCGTTGATGATCGCCTTCTTGTTGACCGCCATGTCCAGCGCCTGGCGCACTTCCAGCTTGTCGAACGGCTTGTGCTTGACGTTGTAGGCGATGTAACCCAGGTTGAAGCCGGCTTGCGACTGCACGGTCAGCTTCGGGTCGGCCTTCAGCCCGGCCACGTCGGCCGGCTTCGGGTACGAGGCAATATGGCATTCGCCGGCCTTGACCTTCTGCGCCCGCACCGATGCGTCGGTGTTGATGGCGAAGATCAGGTTGTCCAGCTTGACGGCATTGGCACCCTTTTCCCAATACTGCTTGTTGCCGACGAAGCGGATCTGCGCATCCTTCTGGTAGCGCTTGAAGATGAACGGGCCGGTGCCGATCGGCTGGGTGTTCAGCTGCGCCGCCTTGCCGGTCTTCAGCAACTGGTTCGCGTATTCGGCCGACTGGATCGACGCGAAGCTCATGGCCATGTTCTGGATAAAGGCCGCTTCCGGTTTCTTCAGGACGAATTTGACCGTATACGGATCGATTTTCTCGACCTTGGCAATGGTCTGATTCATGCCCATGTCGGTGAAATACGGGAATTCGGTCGGATAAGCCTTGCGGAACGCATTGTTGCGGTCAAGCATGCGATCGAAGGTAAACACGACGTCGTCGGCGTTGAAATCACGCGTCGGCTTGAAATAGTCGGTGGTGTGGAATTTCACGCCCTTGCGCAGATGGAAGGTATAAGCCAGACCGTCCGGCGCAATATCCCATTTTTCGGCCAGGCCCGGCACGACTTTGGTCGAGCCGCGCTCGAATTGCGACAGGCGGTTGAATACGGTTTCGGCTGACGCGTCGAAATCGGTGCCGGTGGTGTACTGGGCCGGGTCAAAACCGGCCGGGCTGCCTTCCGAGCAATAGATCAGGGTGCCGGCAGCATAGGCCTGGGCCATGAAACCGGTTGCGGCTAGCGCCAGCGCGAGCTTCTTGATGCGCATATTCTCTCCAGTGTAGCGTCGTTATGGTGCGCGTGTTTCCACACGCATGTGCTAAAGCTACACAATGGAAAAACAATGGCGCAAGCGGAATATGCATTCTGTTGCGCTGCATCAGAGTCCAATGTCGGACAATTAGATCAAATCAGTAAAAATACAAGGCGATTTCAATAAATCCCGTGACAAACGGATAAACGGCCATCCCGACATACCCGCTTGTCAGTGGGTAAAATCCTGCCCGTTTTCAGTATCAGCCCGGGGATCGGCCGGTTCGCATGGCACGGTATAGCGACCCTCGGCCCATTGCCCGAGGTCGATCAGTTTGCAGCGCTCGCTGCAGAACGGCCGCCAGCGGCTCTCGGCGGTCCATTCGACCGGGCGGGAGCAGGTCGGGCATTTGACGACGGTGGTCATGGAAATCCTTACAGCTTGCAATAGGTCAGCGTGAACTCGATGTCCTTGCCGACCGGACGCGGCCGCTCGTTGCCGGTACCCGGCTGCACGAAACGGACGTTGATCGCGTACTTGTTGGCCGACAGTTCCGGCACGACACCATACAGCTCGTCGATGACGATGCGGATCATGTGGACGATGCGCCCCCCGGACATCTGCTGGAAATTGCCGCCACGGGCGACCAGCGGATAGGTCTTGCCATTGTCGCGCAGCAGCTGCAGCAGCACGTCGGCAGCGGCACGGGCCGGCTTCAGCGGCGCATACCAGCGATCGACGTCAGCGCGGCGCATGGCATCGGGCCGGTGCAGCCAGAAGTGATAGGACGGCAGGTCGAACTCGCACACCCCGCCGGGAATGCCGGAGCGCTGGCGGATGGTCGACAGCCATTCGTTCTCGCGCAAATGCTGGCCGACGCGACTGGTAGAGTCGAACAGACCGCTCATCGCCGCTTCGATATCGGCCAGCACCGCGTCCAGCGCGTCTTCGGCAATGGCCGGATTGTCGCGCAGCGCATCCAGCGCATGCTTCTGCCGGTCGAGTTCCTGCAGCAGCTCGCCCTTGACGTCGGAACGCGCACCGATCTCCGAAATCTCGAACAGCGACAGCAGCGCCGCATGATGGTCGGTCGGGGTACCGCGTTCCATGAAGTGCGCAAGACGCTGGAACAGATCTTCGAGGCGCAACAACAGACGGATGCGCTCGGCGATGGGAAACTCGAAGCTGATCACAGGCACTGTCGCAGCAAGAGGTTGATCGGGGTCAGGCGGCTGCCAGCGTCAGGTAGTCGTGGTGTTTTTCCGCCACGGCCAGCGCCAGCGACGACAGCGAACCGCTATTGTCGACAATATCGTCCGCCTGCGCCAGCCGCGCGTCACGCGGCATCTGGGCCGTCATGATAGCCCTGACCTGATCGGCCGCCAAGCCACTACGTGCCGTGACCCGCGCTACCTGCATCCATTCCGGGCAATCGACGGCCAGTGTGCGCTGGCACAGGTCGGCATAACCGCCGGTCTCGAACAGCAGCGGCACCACCAGCAGCACATAGGGGCCACAGCTGGCGGCAATCTGGCGCCGGCTTTCCGCATTGATGCGCGGATGCAGAATGGCATTCAGCCGCTGCCGTTCCGCCTCATCGCCGAACACCCGCGCCCGCATCGCCGCACGGTCCAGGCTGCCGTCAGCCAGCGCGAACTGCGGGCCGAATGCCGCCACGATGTCGGCCATCGCCGCCCCGCCGGCCACGGTCAGGTCGCGTGCGATCTGGTCGGTATCGACCACCGGCACGCCGTGCGACGCAAACAGGTCGGCAACGGCGCTCTTGCCACTGCCGATACCCCCGGTCAATCCGACCACAAACGGTGCTTTTTTTGTCATGCCTCACCCCTGGTCGCCATCAGTCTGATTTCACCCACGCCGATTCCTTCTGTCAAAACGGTGCGCGCCACAGCACGACCACGGCTGCAGCAGCAAGATACGGGCCAAACGGGATGGCATCATGACGATGACGCCGACCGGACGCGATCAGCAGCACGCCGACCAGCGCCGCCGACCCGGCTGCCAGCAGCAGCACCGGGCCCAGTTGCGGCCAGCCCAGCCAGGCGCCGATCGCCGCCAGCAGTTTGAAATCGCCATGCCCCATGCCATCCCGGCCGGTCAGCAGTGTGCATGCGCGACAAGTCAGCCACAAGACAGCATAGCCGCCCGCCGCGCCGATCACGGCGGCGGGGAGCGGCGCAAAACCGTCGGCGGACAGATTGAACAGCAGGCCCAGCCACAGCAGCGGCCGGGTCAGGCTGTCCGGCAGCAAACCGGTACGGGCGTCGATGACGGCCAGCGGCAGCAGAAAACCGCACAGCAGCAGTGCCCCCGCCAGCGGCCAGCCGGCGCCAAAGTGCCAGGCCAGCGCCGCCGCCAGCAGCATGCTGCCGGCCTCCAGCAACGGATAGTGCCAGCCAACGGGCGTGTGGCACGCGCGACAGCGGCCACGCAGCCCCAGCCACGACAGCAGCGGCAGGTTCTCCCATGCGCCCAGCACGTGCCGGCAATGCGGGCAATGCGAGCGTGGCGCCCACAGCGTATCGGCACTGTCGCCGAGCAGCCGTCGCGGCAAGCGGTGCACCAGCACGGTAAAGAAGCTGCCGAACAGCAGCCCGAGCACGGCGCAGCCCGCGATCAGCGGTGCCGGCGCAATCAGCGCGAGGACGCCATTCATGGCCGGGACTCAGCCCGGAGGCCGGATGCGGACCCGGCGCACACCCTTGTCGCCGGCCTGCACCACTTCGAACACGCAGCCATGCAGCTTGAAGCAGGTGCCCGGCTCGGGGATGTCCTGGAAGTATTCGAGCACCAGACCGTTGACGGTACGCGGTCCGTCGACCGGCAGCCGGGTATCGAACTTGCGGTTCAGGTCGCGCAGCTGCTCGCTGCCATCGACCAGCACCGAGCCGTCGGCCTGGCGGTCGAGGTGGGTGGCAAAGGTTGGCGCCGAGGTGGTGAACTCGCCGACCACCTGTTCGAGAATGTCTTCCAGCGTCAGCAGCCCCTGCATCTCGCCATACTCGTCGACGACGATGCCGATGCGGCGGCGGTTTTCCTGGAAATTCTGCAACTGGGTGAACAGCGGCGTGCCGGCCGGCACGTAGTACGGCGAGCGCAGCACGCTGCGCAGCCGCAGCGGTGTCAGTGCCGTGTCGGTCAGGCCAAGCACCTTGCGCGTATGCAGCACGCCGATCACATTGTCGCTGGAACCCTCGCAGACCGGCAGCCGGGTGTGATGGCAGGTGCGCAGCTGGCGCACGATATCGTCGATGTCATCGGCCAGGTCGATCATTTCGATCTGCTGGCGCGGGATCATCACATCATCGACCGTGCAGTTCTGCAGCTCGAACAGGTTCAGCAGCATCGACTGGTGCTTCTTGGCAATGAACTGCCCGCTTTCCAGCACCAGCACCCGCAATTCTTCCGGTGTCAGCTGCGTCGTTTCCGGCTCGGGCTGCACGCGCAGCAGACGGATCAGCCCGTGGACGAACAGGTTGACGAACCAGACTACCGGATAGGCGAGTTTCAGCAGCAACGTCAGCGGGTAGCTGGCGGCCAGCGCAATCCGTTCCGGGTGGGTGGCGGCAATGACTTTCGGCGTCGCCTCGGCAAACACCAGAATGGCGAAGGTCACCAGCACGGTGGCAATGCCGAGCGCGATCTCGTTCTGTCCGACCAGGCGGAAGGTGATGACCGTCGCCAGTGACGCCGCCGCCGCATTGACGAAGTTGTTGCCGAGCAGGATCACGCCGAGCAGCTTGTCGGTACGGGCCAGCAGCGCCTGCGCCAGCTTTGCCCCGCGATGGCCGTGCAAGGCCCGGTGTCGCAGCCGATAGCGGTTGACCGCCATCATGCTGGTTTCGGACATGGAAAAAAACGCCGACAGCACCAGCAGCAGGATCAGGGTGGTCAGCAACAGCGATAAGGGAATGTCGTCCAAGGTCGGTTTCGGGACTGGGTAGAACGGAAAGTATTGCCAGTGGCGACCCGCAGGTCAAGGCAGATGCAAAAACCCCGCCTGACGGCGGGGTTTTCCGTAACCGGCCGGAGCCGGTCATGCATTCCAATCGTAACGATTAGAACTTGTGTTGCACGCCAACGGCGAAGGTTTGTTCGCTGCTGACTTCGTTGGCCTTGTGGTCAACATAACCGTACGAAGCGTAGGTCGTGGTGCGCTTGGACAGGGCGTAGTCAACACCAACCACGTACTGGTTCAGGGCGCTGTCGGCAATCTTGTTGTCGTTTTGCTTGATGTCCCAGACACGGTTGTACGTGAACTTCGGCGTGAAGGCACCGATGGTGTAACCCACGGTCAGTGCAGCTTCCTTGGTCTTGAACTCGTCATTGCCACCAACGGCCAGGTTGGCCAGTTGGGCGTACGGGCTGTTGTCACCGTACATCTTGCTTTGACCGTAGGACACCACTGCCAGCAGGTTGTTGGCGTTGTAGCCGCCTTCAACACGCCAGTAGTTGGCGTTCTTGTCGCCAGCAGCGTTGTTGTCCTGGAAGCCGACATAGCCAGCGTCAACGAAGTAGCCGCTGTTTTCGTAGCCGAGGCCCAGGTTCCAGGTGTTCTTGTTGGTGCGATCGTCACCAACATAGGCACGCTGCTCGTCAGCACCGTACAGGGCGGTGAACTTGAAGCCGGCAAAGTTCGGGCTGTCGTAACGCACGGCGTTGTTCACGCGGCCGTCCAGCAGGTTAGCCGAGTTGTACGTCGAACCGTTCACGCCTGCGCCGTAGATCCAGGCGTCAAACTTTTCCATGTCCGAGTTCAGGTACGTGCTCAGACGACCCAGGCGGACGGTACCGAAATCACCGGTCAGGCCGACGAAGCTGTCGCGGGTCGCCCAGGTGTTGTTGTAGCCGTTGCCCGAACCCGAACCGGTGGTGCCGTCGATGTTCAGGCCTTGCTCGACTTGCCAGATGGCCTTCAGGCCATTGCCCAGATCTTCGTTGCCCTTGAAGCCGATGTACGAACCGGTGTCGTCGATGCGGACGCCACTCTTCAGCTTGCTGGTGTTGCTGTCGAAGTTGTAGCCGTTCGACTTGCCACCTTCAACGCTGGCTTCGATGTTGCCGTACAGGGTCACGTCGGCCATAGCGGCCAGCGGCAGTGCAGCAACGGCCAGTGCGATCAGTTTTTTCATGGTCAGTTACCTCTTTGGAGTAAATCAGCGGGTCGATGCGCCCGACTTCTAAACATCGGATCAGCACGTGCTCTGTGCTTTGTGTGAACTCACTATACGGTGCTTTGTTGCTATTTCGCCAACGCAATTCACGTTTATGCGTCTTTTTTGCAACATGCGGCCGAAACAACACACAAATACATGATTCTATTGAATTTTTATTGTGACGACATTGTTGCACATTAGCAACATATGATTGATGACGTGGCAAAAACACGCCATTGCCCGGTCGGGATTCCGCGCCTGGCGGCCAGCGGCAGGCCATGAAAACCCCCCGCGAACCTGCGTTCGCGGGGGGTTTGCCGGGCATGGCGCGAGCGCCATGCAGCGGTATTACATCATGCCGCCCATGCCACCCATGCCGCCCATGTCCGGGGCCGACGGCTTGTCGTCCGGCACTTCGGCGATCATGCAATCGGTGGTCAGCATCAGGCCGGCGATCGAGGCGGCGTGTTGCAGCGCGCTGCGGGTCACCTTGGTCGGATCGAGCACGCCCATTTCAACCACGTCACCGTATTCGCCGGTGGCGGCGTTGAAACCGAAGTTGCCCTTGCCTTCGTAGACCTTGCTCACCACCACGCTCGGCTCGTCGCCGGCGTTGGCGACGATCTGGCGCAGCGGAGCTTCGATCGCCTTCAGCACGATCTGGATACCGGCGTCCTGTTCGGCATTGCTGCCCTTCAGGTTGCTCAGGTTGCCACGGGCGCGCAGCAGGGCCACGCCGCCGCCAGGAACGATGCCTTCTTCAACGGCGGCACGGGTCGCGTGCAGCGCGTCTTCGACGCGGGCCTTCTTTTCCTTCATTTCGACTTCGGTCGCGGCACCGACCTTGATCACGGCCACGCCGCCGGCCAGCTTGGCCACGCGTTCCTGCAGCTTTTCGCGGTCGTAGTCGCTGGTCGCTTCTTCGATCTGCTTGCGGATCTGGTCGACACGCGCCTTGATGGCGGCTTCCTGGCCGGCACCGTCGATCAGCGTGGTGTTTTCCTTGCCGATTTCGACGCGCTTGGCCTGGCCCAGCTGTTCCAGCGTGGCCTTTTCCAGCGTCAGGCCGACTTCTTCGGCGATCACGGTGCCGCCGGTCAGGATGGCGATGTCTTCCAGCATGGCCTTGCGACGGTCGCCGAAGCCCGGTGCCTTGACGGCCACGGTCTTCAGGATGCCGCGGATGTTGTTGACCACCAGGGTAGCCAGCGCTTCACCATCGACGTCCTCGGCGATGATCAGCAGCGGACGGCCCGACTTGGCCACCTGTTCCAGCACCGGCAGCAGGTCGCGGATGTTCGAGATCTTCTTGTCGAACAGCAGCACGAACGGGTTGTCGAGCTGGGCGATCTGTTTTTCCGGCTGGTTGATGAAGTACGGGCTCAGGTAGCCGCGGTCGAACTGCATGCCTTCGACCACGTCGAGTTCGTCTTCCAGGCCCGAACCGTCTTCAACGGTGATCACGCCTTCCTTGCCGACCTTTTCCATCGCGGCGGCGATCTTTTCACCGATCACGCTGTCGCTGTTGGCCGAAATCGCGCCGACCTGGGCGATTTCCTTGCCGGTCGCGCACGGCTTGGAGATTTTTTTCAGTTCTTCAACGATGGCGATGACCGCCTTGTCGATGCCGCGCTTCAGGTCCATCGGGTTCATGCCGGCGGCAACGTACTTCATGCCTTCCTGCACGACGGCCTGGGCCAGCACGGTCGCGGTGGTGGTGCCGTCACCGGCAACGTCGTTGGTCTTGGAAGCCACTTCCTTGACCATTTGCGCGCCCATGTTTTCGAAGCGGTCCTTCAGTTCGATTTCCTTGGCGACCGACACACCGTCCTTGGTGATGGTCGGCGAGCCGAAGCTGCGCTCCAGCACCACATTGCGGCCCTTCGGGCCCAGGGTCACCTTGACGGCGTCAGCCAGCACGTTGACACCAATGACCATCTTGGCACGAGCGGAATCACCGAATTTTACGTCTTTTGCAGCCATGTTCTTTTACTCCAGGAAATTGGATCGGGACAACGGGACGGGACCGGGTCGATTACTCGACGATGCCCATCACGTCTTCTTCGCGCATCACCAGCAGCTCTTCGCCGTCAACCTTGACGGTCTGGCCGGCGTACTTGCCGAAGATGACCTTGTCGCCCTTCTTGAGCTCCAGCGGACGGCGTTCGCCGTTTTCCAGAATCTTGCCATTGCCGGCGGCGACGACTTCACCCATGTCCGGCTTTTCTGCCGCGTTGCCCGGCAACACGATGCCCGAAGCGGTTTTCTCTTCGGCTTCGAGGCGTTTGATCACAACACGGTCATGCAGGGGGCGGATTACCATGGAAAAACTCTCCTGTACTCGAGTAGTTATCTGAAACAATCAGAAAACACTAAAAAAATCAGCGATTTGGCACGAGCGACTGGCACTCGTCCGTTGCGAGTGCCAATGGTATGGGCGAGGAAAGGGCTTTTCAAGGGTTGGCGGGCAAAAAAATTGCGGCGAACGGCCGCCGCACTGCGCTACCAGCTCATGTGCATGACGAGTTCGGCACGGCGGGCACCGCCGTGGCCGCCCGGTGCACCCTGCCAGTCCAGGCTGCCGCGCACGCTGGTTTGTTTGCCCAGCCGGATGTCCAGACCGGCCCCGGCATCGGCCAGCATGCCGCGCATGCCGGTCCGGAACGGAAGATAGCCGTTGTCGGAAGAGAAGGATGCGCCCGGCCTGGCGGCGGACTCCCGGCCCAGCCCGGCACGAACCCAGACCGATGACGACGGCGATGCCGCATGCTCGCCGAGCAGACCGACCCGGGTCTGCAGCGACTCCATCCCGCCGAAGCGGACCTGGGCCGCACCATCGGACGCCGCGTCCAGCCGGATGCGCTGGTAGCTCAGCCGGACCTGAGGCGTCAGCCGCCAGGACGGGTCGACCCGCAGCGGGAAGCCGGCCTCCAGTGACACTGCGCCGCCATGGCCGCGGCTGTGCAGCGGCCGCACCTGGGCGGAGACGGAACGCACGCGGTATTGACTGGCCTGGGCCACGGCATCGACATAGGCCCCGCTGTCGGCCTGCCAGTTCCAGTAGCCGCCCAGCGTGCGCCCGTCGAGCTGGTCATGGCCGGCACGACGACCGTCATCGTGATCGACGGTGGCGCTGGCCTGGCCGATGGCCAGATACAACCCGCCACGCAGCACCGAGCCGTCCCGCCCATGACGGAGCAGCAGGTCATGACCAGCCTGCAGTGCCTGCAACTCGCTCGCATACCGCGGCCCGTTCGCCAGTATGCCGCCGCCATCGTAGTGGCCCGCCTCGTTGATCGCCCGCCCCCAGGCCGCCGGCAACGGCCGGGTGGTGGCCAGATTCGTCGCCCGGACCTCGCGCGTCGCCAGCATCGTCTGGCCATAGGCCAGCGCCATGGCCGGCACGACGGCATACAGCGAGGTTTCACCGCGGTAGTCGGGTCTTTTGCCATCATCCGGCGTATCCGCCTCATCGCTGCGCTCCGAACGCAGATACCAGTTGTCCGCCGTACCGGCCCCCTGGCCGCCGCGATACAGGCGGTAGGCGTACGGACCGGCCAGTACCGGCGCGTCGAGCCGGAACGCCTGGGCCCCGGTTTGCCCCCCGTTGCCGGTTTCGATCAGCAGGATGCCATCGCCCCGGGTCTGGGCACCGGCACCACCGACATTGACTACCTGCAGTGCGGTCTCGCCACTGGCGCGACCGCCATCCAGCAGTACGCGGTCAGCCGGCGAATCATCGCCGTCCAGCCGGGCATGAACCCGCAGCCAGGCAGAGCCGGTGCCACGGTAGTCACCTTGCAGCACCAGCGCATTGCCGACACCGGCACCGCCGAGCAGGATGCCGCCCCGGTTGTCCAGCGCCCCGCGGATTTCCAGTCTGCCGGTCCCGGACAGCCGCGTCGCAGCGTCAGCCACCACCAGATAGCCGTCGTTGCCGACATCGCCGACCACGACGCCGTAGCCACCCAGCACCGCCCCGCCGGCAACCGTGACCGGGCCGCCGCCCCCCAGCGTCGCGGCGGCATTGTCCAGCAGCAGTCCGCCGCCCTCGATGCGGGTACCGCCACGGTGATCGAGCCCCTGCCCGGCCAGCACGACACCGCTGCCGCGCTTAACCAGTTCGCCGGCCCCGGTCAGCGCATTCAGCAGCCGTCCCTCACCGGCAACGTCGAGAAGCAGCACACCCTCATCCGTCACACTGGCGCTGCCGAGCTGTCGCGTGTCGGTCACGGTCAGCCGGCTGTCGGCATCGATGTCGAAGCGACCGGCAAAGCCGTCATTGGCGCCGGACAGCGTCAGGCCGCTCTGCACCAGTTGCACATCCCCCCGGCCATCCAGCGCATTGGACAGCACGCCATTTGCCGCGTCGAAGCGCAGCGTGCCATCGTTGAAAATGCCGCCGCGTCCCAGCCCGCCGACATCGTCCACGACTGCGCTGGCGCCTGCCGCGATCTGCGTCGTTACCGCCAGCGCAGGATTGGCACCCTCCAGCCGCAGCTCGCCACCGGTCAGGGTCAGCAGGCCGCTGCCGGACAGCGTGCCGGCCGCGATGCGGCCGCCATTGCCGATACTCAGCCCGCCGCCGTCGAACGCCACGCGCGACCCGGTCCGGGCTTCGAGGCGGCCCGAGCCCCAGGGCGGCAGTACCGACAGCTGGCCGCCGGACAGCTGCAGATCGCCATCAATCAGCAATTCCCCCACGCCCTGCACATGCCCGTTGGCTGCAACGGTCGCCCCGGCATCGATGCGCAGCTGCGAGGTCTGTCCGAGCACATTGTCGTTGCCCAGTACCAGTGTCTTGCCGGAGACCTGCGTGGTGCCGGTGTAAGTGTTGGCCGCATTGTTCAGGGTAATGCTGCCGGCAGCCTCGATCAGCAGATTGCCGCTGCCGGTCAGCCTGGCATCCAGCGTCGAACCCGCCAGGGTGCCGTCGTCCCCGGTCAGGTGCAGCAGCTGGCCGGCCTGTATGTCGAGCCGGTGCAGGCCGTAGCCGACATACAGCCCGTCGTTGCCGGCACCGGTACCCAGATAAAAGCCATAGTCGCCAACGGCAACGGCCAGTCCGTGCTGCTCGATGCCGATCTGTCGTTCCGTTCCCAGCACCGTGCCATTCTGGTCGATCAGCGCCAGCAGGCTGGCGCTGCCGGTGATGCCGGTCGCACTGATCAGCCGGCTGACGATGGTATCGTCCTGGCGCAGCAGGGTCGGCGCCCGGCCATCCCATGCTTCGCCCGGCGTGTAGTGGTCGGGCACATAGGCCTGCACGCTGCCGCCCTGCAGGTCCAGCCGGCCGGTGGAGATCTCGCTGATGATGGTGGCCGGTGCCTCGGTCGGCAGTACCAGCGCACCGCCGGCAATGGACAGCTGTCCCAGCGCCAGCCGGTCATTGTCGACGGTGGTGGTATTGCCGCTTTCCAGCCGCAGTGTCGCCCGGGCCAGTTGCGCCGCCTGGTCGCCGTCCAGGTTGAACTGGCTGCGGCCCAGCGCCAGCGTGCCGGCAAATGCGGACCCCGCCCCGCTTCCCAGCCGGAAACCCGCAGACGGCGTTCCCAGGTCAACCCGTACCGTGCCGCTCCCCGTTAGTGCCCGGTCAAAGGTCCACGCCTGCGGCGTCGCGGCGAAATCGAGCAGGTAGACGGCGCCGGCTGCGACCGATACCGAATCACCGCTGATGGCACGGGCCGAATCCAGCCGCAATGTGCCAGCCTCGACCCGGGTCGGCCCGCGATAGCTGTTCGCGCCATTGAGGGTCAGCATGCCGCTGCCGGACTGGGTGAGCCCGCCATCGCCACTGATCGAGCGGGAAAAAGCCGTGTCATCGGCGCGGTCAAATACCAGTTCGCCATTGTCGATGATCGACCCATTGAACGAACCACTGGCGGCCCCCTCACCGATCCGCAGTGTGGCCCCCTGCGCAATCGTGGCCCCGCCCCGGCTGTCGACGGTGCCGCCGAGGGTCAGCCGTCCCTGCCGGACCGACAGGGTGTCGGCGGCGGTGCCGATCAGTGCCACATCGCCGCTGAGCGTCCAGTCGTCGCCGGCCATGGTCAGGGAACGGAATCCGTCACCGGCGCCCGCGCCCACGAAGCGGCTGTCTTCGACCGCGCTGCCCAGCAGTGTCAGCGTATTGTTGCTGCCGGCACTGAGCACATCGCCGTCCAGCACCGAACCACTGTCCAGTTCGAGCACATTGCCGGCGCCCCCCAGCCGGATCGCAGTGCCTGCCTCGCCGCGGATCCGGCCACGATTGCGTATCCGGTTGCCCGACGTCTGCAGGTCGATGCCGGTCTGTCCGCTGATGCTTGCACCAGGTCCGTTGTCGATGGTTGCCACGGCACCGCCGGTCACGCGCAGCCCTGCCGACCGGGTGCCGGTCAGCGAGCCGGTATTGCTGACCGTCGCCTGCGAACCCGTGATGAGCAGTCCGGTGGCACCGCGAACCGACCCGGTATTGCGGACCGTGGCATGCCCCTGAGCCCCCCCTTCGACGAAGATGCCATCGCTGGTCGTACCGCCTGCATCCACCGTACCCGACTGCGTGATATCCACCGTACCGGCATTGATCGTCCGCGCCTCGATGCCATTGGCCAGCGCGGTCTGCACCGTCCCGCTGTTGGTCACCGAGACATCGCCGCCCTGCAGGCTCTGCGCATACAGGCCGCGGGCGGTTGCACCCCGGGTGCTGATGCTGCCGGTGGATACCACGGAGGCGTTATTGTTCACCTGGACGAAGATGGCCCGCGCGTCGGCACCAAAGGTGGTGATATTGCCGTAGTTGATTACCGTTCCTGACGCACTTCCGACCGTCCCCCGGATGGAAATCCCACGGGCATAATCCTGCCGGGTGGTGATGGTCGCCCCCGCCTCGACCAGGACCCGTGCCGATCCGGCTTTGGTAAGCTTGCTGCTGCTGATTCCGATACCGACCGTATAGGGCCCGTCATTTTCGGCTGCACCGCTGGTATCGACAGCCACCTTGCCGGTCACGGTCAGATTGATATTGGCGTCGGTATAGCTGATACCATTTGCGTACGGGTTTTTCTGTCCGGCACTGCTGCCAGAGCCATTGCAACTGACGGTCAGACCGGTACCGCATTCATTGATGGCCCAGGCCGGGCCGGCAACCGTCCACAGCATTGCCGTGCCGACCAGCCAGCCCCTGCCGGTCGAAAGAGAAACCTGCACAGAATGAGCGTAAACCACACGATTCTCGATAAAAAAGACATCTTGCGGGTACCACAAGAAAATGGCATCGCCTGCAACCATGATTGGCGAAACAGGTAAACAGGGCAGATATCGCCCTGACCTGGCGCATATCGGCAGGTTGCTCTTTTTTCATGAGAAAGGAAGGGAGAATACTGATTTCGTGCTCTCCCTTCATCGAACAGACAATAAAAACCTTCTATTTGATATTATTTTTTATTCAATAACGATTTAAAAACCGCCGCATCAAAAAAAGATTTTCATATATTCCAGACCAGGATCACGCCGATCAATACCGGTGCAAACAGCCGACACATCCAGCGCATTGCCACCGTCATTCCGGCGGGCAGCTCGAGCTCGTCGCGCAGCGTCGGCCAGATTTTCCAGCCGGCAAACAGCGCGGTGCCGATACCGCCGAGCGGCAGCAGGATATTGCTGGCGCCATAGTCCATCAGTTCGAACACATTGCGGTCGAACCACTTGTAGTCGGCCAGCAGACCGAACGACAGCGACGCGGGGATACCGGCGGCAAACACCAGGGCGGACACCACCAGGGAAGCGCGACGGCGCGACACACCCCAGTCGTCGATCGGCAGCACCACGATCAGCTCCAGCAGCGAAACCGACGAGGTCAGTGCGGCGAACAGCAGCAGGGCGAAGAACGCCAGGGCAAAGCCCTGACCGAACGGCAGGTGGTTGAACACGATCGGCATGGTCATGTAGGTCAGGCCGGGCCCGGCGGCGGCATCGAGGCCGAAGGCGGCGATGGCCGGGAAAATCATCAGCCCGGCCAGGATCGATGTCAGCGTGGTCAGCCCGGTCACCCACAGCGCCGCCCCGGTCAGCTTGACGTCGCGTCCCAGGTAGGAGCCGTAGGCGAGCATGCAGCCGGCGCCGACCGACAGCGAAAAAAAGGCCAGCCCCAGCGCGTCGACCAGCATGGCCGGCGTAACGCGGGAAAAGTCGGGCGCCAGGAACATCGCCACCCCGGCCGATGCGCCCGGCAGGGTCAGCGAACGGACGATCAGCACCAGCATCAGCAGGAACAGCGCCGGCATCATGATCTTGCCGGCCCGCTCGATGCCTTTCTGGATGCCGGACATCACCACCACCAGCGTCAGCAGGACAAACAGCGCCAGGGTCAGCAGCGGCTCGACCGGGCTGGACACATACTGGCCGAACAGGGCGGCCAGCGCCTCGGGCGAATCGCTCATGACCCGACCGTCGATCGCACGCCACAGGTAGCCGAGCGTCCAGCCGCCGACCACGCAGTAGAACGACAGCACCAGAAAGCCGCACAGCACGCCGGCGTAGCCGACCAGCGGCCAGCCACCGCCGCCCAGCTTGCGCAGCGCGCTGACGGCGCCGCAGCCGGCGGCGCGACCGATGGCGATTTCGGCCAGCAGCAGCGTCAGGCCAAGGGTGAAGGTAATGGCGACAAAGATGGCGAGGAAGGCGCCGCCACCATTCATGGCGGTCACATACGGAAACTTCCAGATCGAGCCGAGGCCAACGGTCGCACCGGCCGATGCGAGGATGAATCCGACCCTGGATCCCCATTGCGAGCGGGACATTGCATTCTCCTTTTGAGTGGGAATGCCGCCGCCAGGGACAGGCAGGAATGACAAGGCCGCCCTGTGCGGCGGCCTGTCGTAAGCAAAGAAATACCCGACGCCGCCCTTGTCAGGCGCGCCACCATCCGGCGAGAAAAACGGCTGTCATCGAAATATTCATATGTGGCGCCACCATGCCTTGCCCGGCGCCTCCGCGTCAAGCATTCTGTCCTGTCCCCACCGTGGCGACTGACCGGCACGGCCCCCGATCCCCGACCCGAAGCGAGGCTCCATGAACCTGAACCGCATGATCAGTACCGTCGAGATGCACACCGGCGGCGAACCGTTCCGCATCGTCACCAGCGGCCTGCCGAAGCTGCCGGGTGCGACCATTGTCGAACGGCGCGCCTGGGCCAGGGACCATATCGACGCGCTGCGCACCGCCCTGATTTTCGAGCCGCGCGGCCACGCCGACATGTACGCCGGTTTCCTGACCGATCCGGTCAGCGACGGTGCCGATTTCGGCGTGATCTTCGTTCACAACGAGGGCTACAGCGATCACTGCGGCCACGGCACCATCGCGCTGGCCACCGCCGCCGTGGCGCTGGGCTGGGTCGAACGCACCGAGCCGGAAACCCGGGTCGGCATCGATGCGCCGTGCGGTTTCATCGAGGCTTTCGTCGAGTGGGATGGCGAGCGGGCCGGCGCGACGCGCTTCGTCAACGTGCCGTCGTTCCTGTATCTGCGCGATGTCGAAGTCGACACGCCGTCGTTTGGCCGCGTGCGCGGCGACATCGCCTTTGGCGGCGCATTCTATTTCTATACCCCGGGCGAACCGCACCAGTTGCAGATCCGCGAACACGAGGCCGAACGGCTGATCCGCTTCGGCGCCGAGGTCAAGGCGGCGGCCAACCGGGCGTTTCCGGTGGTCCATCCGCTGATTCCGGAAATCAACCATATCTACGGCACCATTGTCGACAACACACCGCGTCACGCCGGTTCGACCCAGGCCAACTGCTGCATCTTCGCCGACCGCGAAGTCGACCGTTCACCGACCGGCTCCGGCACCGCCGGCCGCGCGGCACAGTTGCATGCCCGCGGCCTGCTGACCGCGGACGACACCCTGGTCAACGAATCCATCATCGGCACCCGGATGCAGGCCCGCATCCTGCACGAAACCCGGGTCGGCGATATCGACGCGGTCATCCCCGAAATCAGCGGCCAGGCCCATCTGTGCGGCTTTGCCAACTGGGTCATCGATCCGCACGATCCGCTGACCCATGGTTTTCTCGTTCGCTGACCCCTTTCCCGGAGACCCGGACCATGTCCCCATCCGCCCCGCCCCGCGTATTTGACGCCACCGCGACGGCCGGCCTGCTGCCGTATCCACAGCTGGTCGACGCACTGGAACAGGCCTGCCGCGACTATGCCGCCGGCCGTATCGACTGCCCGGAGCGCCAGGTCGTACCACTGCCGCAACACGGCGTGATGCTGTCGATGCCGGCCGTGGCCGAACGCCTCGCCATTCACAAACTGGTCAATATCACCCCGGCCAACCGCGAGCGCAGCTTGCCGACCCTGCACGGCCAGGTGTCCGCCTACGACAGCGTGACCGGCCAGTTGCTGCTGATCCTGGATGGCCCGACCGTCACCGGCCGCCGTACCGCCGCCATCTCGCTGCTCGGCCTGCGCGCGCTGCTGCCGCAGGCGCCGACGGCCGTGCTGCTGATCGGCACCGGTACCCAGGCGAAGAATCATGCCGAAGCGCTGGCCGCGCTGTATCCGGGCATCACGCTGTATGTGCGCGGCTCGGCCCCGGGCCGCGACGAGGCATTCCGCCGCGAACTGGCGACGCTGGACGCCGACCTGCGAGCGGCGCCGGAACAGACGCCGGCAGTCGATGCCGTCATCACCCTGACCACCAGCCGCACGCCGGTCTACCACGATGCCGCCCGTGCCGGCCGGCTGGTGATCGGCGTCGGCGCCTTCCAGCCGACGGCGGCGGAAATTGCGGCGGACACCATTGCCGCCAGCCGGCTGTTCGTCGACGATCCGGCCGGCGCCCGCCACGAGGCCGGCGACCTGATTCTGGCCGGAGTCGACTGGGAGCGGGTCGAGCCGCTGGTGTCGGCGCTGGACCGGCGGCCGGACGACGGCCGGCCCATCGTCTGCAAGACGGTCGGCTGCGCCGCCTGGGACCTGGCGGCGGCCGGGCTGGCGCTGTCGAGGCTGGCTACCTGACCACGACCGGCGCGAAGTCCTGGCGGCCGAACGGACTGACCCGGTAGCCGCCGACTTCGCGCCGGACCAGCACCGTTGCGGTCGGATGGGCCAGCGGCACCCACAGTGCCTGGTCGTGAATCCACCTCTGTGCCGCCACGTACTGCCGGGTGCGCTCGGCCACATTGGCGGTACGCTTGCCGGCCTCGATCTGGCGATCGAGCGTCGGCGAGCAGTAGCGGGCGAAATTGGTGCCGGAGGTCACGGCCGCACAACTGAACTGCGGGGTCAGGAAATTGTCCGGGTCGCCATTGTCGCCGGCCCAGCCCATGAACAGCAGATCATGCTCGCCGGCCTTGCCACGCTTGATCAGCTCGCCCCATTCGATGACCTTGATCGAGGCGCGAATGCCGACGCGGGCCAGATCGGCCTGCAGCAGCTCGGCACCGGCGCGCGGGTTCGGGTTCAGCGTACTGCCGGACGGACGGGTCCAGATCGTGGTCTCGAAGCCCTTCGCCAGCCCGGCCTCGGCCAGCAGCGCCCGCGCGCGTGCCGGGTCGTGCGGCCACGGTCTGACGTCGCGGGCATAGCTCCAGGTATTCGGCGGGTAGATCTGGGTCGCGGCCACGGCCGTGCCGCCGAACACGCTGTTCAGATAGGCGGTGCGGTCGAAAGCCAGGTTGATTGCCTGGCGCACCTTCGGATTGTCCAGCGGCTTGTGCTGGCTGTTCAGTGCCACGAACGCGGTCATGAAGGCCGGCACCGACAGCGCCTGCAGCGCCGGATTGCCACGGATGCCGGCCACATCCTGCGGCTTCGGCGACAGCGCGATCTGGCATTCGCCGGCACGCAGCTTCTGCAGCCGCACGGTGGCATCGGGCACGATGCTGAACAGCAGCCGTTCGACCTTCGGCTTGCCACCGAAATAGTCCGGATTGGCGACGTAGCGAACGGCCGCATCCTTCTGGTAGGCCCTGAACACGAACGGCCCGGTGCCGATTGGCTGGCTGTTCAGCAGCGCCGGCTTGCCGGCCGCCATCAGCTTGTCCATGTACTCGGCCGAGTAGATCGACGCAAAGCCCATGGTCAGCATCGGCAGGAAGGTCGCGTCGGCCTCGTTCAGGGTAAAGCGGACGGTCTGGTCGTCGATCCGGTCCACGGCGCGCACCAGCTTCGGCAACTGCATCGACTGCGCATGCGGGAAGCCGTTGACGGCGATCCGGTGCCACGGATGGTCCGGCTTCAGCATGCGCTCGAAGCTCTGCACCACGTCGTCGGCGTTCAGCTTGCGCCCCGGCCTGAAGTAGTCGGTGGCATGGAACGCCACGTTGCGGCGCAGGGTAAAGGTATAGCTCAGGCCATCCGCGCTGACGGTCCAGCGTTCGGCAAGCCCCGGCACCACCTTGCCGGCGCGGGCATCGAACTCGACCAGCCGGTTCATCAGCACATCGGCCGAAGCGTTGGTGGTCACCAGCGAGTTGTACTGGACAACGTCGAAGCCTTCCGGACTGGCGTCGGTGCAGACAGTCAGCGGCTTCGCCATGGCCAGCGCCGGCAGGAGCAGCAGCAGCGGGATCAGGAGCGATAGTTTCATCAAGGGGGTCCGTCAGTGTTTCAGTCCGATAGTCCCTTTATATCGCATCGTCCCGCCAGGCTGCAGCATCGATATGCCACTTGCGAATAACCGGAAACGCTATAGGCGGATCATTCGGCGATGAAACTGGCGTCGGTTTCCAGCGCCTCGCCCTGCTGCGGCACCAGGCGGAAACGGAACGGATGACTGCCGCGCGGCAGGTCGGCGGTATCGGCACGCACCCAGGCGTAGACCGTCGCATCCCCGTTCGCCTCGACCCGGATTTTCTCCGGCCGGGTGCTGACGCTGGCAGACGGCAGGCCTTCCACCTCGACCCGGTAATCCTGTGCGCTTTCGCCGTAGTTCATCACCCGCAGCGTAAAGCCGTTTTCCAGCAGACCGTCGTCGGCTTCCCGGCTCAGGAAGGCGCGGTCGCGCAGGACGTTGAACTTGTACGGCTGGTGCTGCCACAGGCCGACGCCCATGGCCCCGATCACGGTGGCCATCAGCACGGCGTAGACCACCATGCGTGGCCGGAACAGGGTCTTCCAGCCAAACAGCCGGCCGACGCCGCGCGCCATGGCATTCTGCGAGGTAAAGCGGATCAGTCCGCGCGGCGCACCGATCTTGTCCATCACCGTGTCGCAGGCGTCGATACAGGCGGCACAGCCGATGCACTCGTACTGCAACCCCTCGCGGATATCGATGCCGGTCGGGCACACCTGCACGCAGATACTGCAGTCGACACAGTCGCCACGCGGCTTGTCGCCCTGCTTGCGCGAACCGCGCGGTTCGCCGCGCACCGGATCATAGGAGATGATCAGTGTGTCATCGTCGAACATCGCGCCCTGGAAGCGCGCATACGGGCACATGTGCTTGCACACCTGCTCGCGCAGCAGACCGGCCAGCACATAGGTGAACACGGCATAGAACAGCAGCCAGAACTGGGTCCAGCCCCCCAGCGCAAACCACGAGCCGCTGGTGGCAATGTCCTGGATCGGCGTGAAATAGCCGACAAAGGTCGCACCGGTCAGCAGCGCAAACCCCATCATCAGGCCGTGCGACAGGCCCTTGCGCCACAGCGTGTTCCACGCGCGCGGCGCCGCATCCAGCCGCATCCGCGCCGGGCGGTCGCCCTGCACTGCACGCTCGATCCACAGCATGATCTCGGTGTAGACCGTCTGCGGACAGGCGTTGCCGCACCACAGTCGCCCGGCCAGTGCCGTCCAGCCGAACAGGCCCAGGGCGCTGACGATCAGCAAGCCGGCCAGGTAGACCAGATCCTGCGGGCCGAGAATCAGGCCGAACAGATAGAAGCGTTCGTGGTCAATATCGAGCAGCACGGCCTGACGGCCATTCCACTGCAGCCACGGCAGGCCGAAGAACACGGCCTGGGTGATCAGTACGGTCAGCACGCGAATGGTGTTGAAACGACCGCGCGTCAGGCGCGGATAGATCTTGTTGCGCGCATCGCGGGCCGCTTTGGCACTGACGCGATGCAGGGGTTGGACGGTGGTCGACATGACGGCTCCGGGCGGAATGGGAGAACGTCGCGCAGGCTATACCCCGTCTCTGGTATCAGGAACACACAGGTTTTTGCATTTTCAATGCATACAGATGCGACAATGCCACCCGGATGCGATGTTCCACGGTAAAGCCCCCATGCCACCAGAAGCCACAGCCCCCGTACGCAAGTTCCGACTGCTGACCGATACCCTGATCCATGCCATGCGCAGCGGGGCGATGAAACCCGGCGACCGCCTGCCATCGGTGCGCGCGCTATGCCGTATCCACCAGCTCAGCACCAGTACCGTGCGCCGCGTGCTGGAGGACCTGGAAGCGGCCGGCCTGATCGAGGCGCAGCCGCGACGCGGCTATTTCGTTCTCGAACCGCGCATGCCGTCGCCGTCGCCGTCTGCGTCCCGGCCACAGAAGGTCGCAGTCGCACCGCTGGCGCTGCGCCTGTTCGACGCGCTGCGCGACAGCCATATCGCGCCGTTCGGCTCGCCGTTCATCGAACCGGCCTGGCTCGATCTCGACCGGGTCAATTACCACCTGCGCCAGGCCGCCCGGCGCTTCTCCCCCGAGCGCGGGCTGCGCGACCTGCCGCCCGGCAGTGACGCGCTGCGCCAGCAGATCGCCCGCCGCGCCCTGCATCAGGGGGTCACGCTGGACTGGGAGGAAACCGTCATCACCTGCGGCGCCATGGAGGCGCTGAACCTGGCCCTGCGCGCCGTGGCCCGCCCCGGCGACGTGATCGCGGTCGAATCGCCCACTTTCTACGGCCTGCTGCACGCCATCGAAAACAACGGCATGCAGGCGCTGGAGATCCGCACCGACCCGGCACGCGGCATCGACCTCGACGAACTGGATGCCGCCATCCCGCGCCACAACGTCGCTGCCTGCCTGCTGATGCCCTCGCTGCAGAATCCGCTGGGGTTCGTCATGCGTGAAGCCGACAAGCAGCGGCTGATCGACATCCTCGAACGCCACCGGATCCCGCTGATCGAGGACGACGCCTATCGCGAGCTGGCGTTCTCCGACGTGCCGTACCGGCCGGTCAAGCATTACGACCGCAGCGGCCGGGTGCTGTACTGCTCGACGTTCTCGAAGGCATTCTCGCCGGGACCGCGCATTGGCTGGCTCGCTGCCGGCCGTTACTACCGCGAGACACTGCTGCTGAAACTGATGGGCACGCTGGCCACGCCGATTCCGAACCAGATGGCGGTCGCCAGCTATCTGCAGAATGAAAAGCCGGACCGGCGCCTGGCCCAGCTGCGCCGCCGCCTGTCCGGCCAGCTGGCGCGGCTGGCCGACGAGGTCGAACGGCACTTCCCGCCCGGCACCCGCGTGTCACGCCCCGCCGGCGGCTACGTACTGTGGGCCGCCCTGCCGGACAACGTCGATACCCTGGCCGCCTACGACGCCACCATTGCCGACGGCATGAGCTACGTACCCGGCACGATCTTTTCCCCGTCCGGCCGCTTCGGCCACTGCCTGCGCCTGAACGGCGGCTTCGACTTCGACCGCGATGCGCTGGCCCGCCTGGCCCGGCTGGGGCGGCGGCTGACAACGGGCTGAACGCCAGGGCAGTGCGCGCCCGCTTGCCGTTACGGGTGTTGCGCCGCCCAGCGCAGCGCCCGGGCCAGCAGTTCGTCACTGGCGGCGGACAGCGCCGCCACGCCGGCGGCCGCGTCGGCACCGGCCGGCTTTTCCACGCTCAGCCGCGTGCTGTCGACCAGGCGGCCGTCGCGACCGTCACGCAGGCTCAGTGACGCGTCGACGCGGCCGACGCTGTCGGTCGGCGACGAGAACACCTGGCTGAAGTCGTTCAGGCGGATATCGAGAGTCCGCATCCCGGCCTGCGGTGCCGGATCGATGCGCTCTCCGACCAGGTTCGGCACCGCCGACGCCCAGGCACTGCCGGCATAGCGGTAGAGGCGGTGCGGATCGCGATAGGCCAGCCGGTAGTACATGTCGCGGCCGTCCAGCCAGCTTGCCGCCGAGACGGTGACACTCAGCGGCGCGCGCGCCATGCTCCGGGTGTCCAGGGTAAAGCGCGCCGGCCGGGCGACCGGTGCCAGTGCGCAGGCACTCAGGGCCAGCGCGGCCGCGAGGATGAGAAGGGTGGGCAGCCGTTTCATTGATGAGGGTCCTTTTCCCCGGCAAATCCCGGCTCGCCCGGGCCCGGCGGCTCGCTGGCCGCACCGCGCAACAGCTGCTGCGGATCACGCCGCTGCGACTCGATCAGCCGATCGAGCGAGGCGCTGGTCCGCCGCAGTTCATCTACCGCCCGCCGCACTTCCGGCAGCACGCCACGGTCGGTGCGCTCGCCGAGCGCACCGAGACGATCGGCGGCCTGACTGACCGAGCGGGCAGCATCGACCACACTCTGGTCGATGCGGGCCAGGCTGCCACGGCTCTGCTCGCTCAGCGCCTGCAGGCTCTGCATCAGCGCACGGCTGTCGCGCAGCGCGGCACGGGCGTCCTTGCCCAGCGCCGGCAATTCGCGGCTGCTGCGGTCGAGATTGGCCAGCAGCGAGGCAATATGTTCGCGGTTGTCCGCATTCAGAATGTCGTTGACGTGCGCGGCCAGCCTGCGCACTTCGAGCATGGTTTCCGGAATCAGCAGGCCGACTTCCTGCAGCATGGAGGGCGCGACCTCGATCACGTCGCGCTCCGGGTCGAAGGCCGGCCCGCCGCCGTCATCGATCAGTTCGACGAAGGACAGCCCGGTCACGCCCTGGGTGCCGAGCTTGGCGTGCAGCTTGCGGCTGAAATGCAGGCCGGGGTCGATCTTGGCAGTCATGCGCACCTTTTGCATGTCGACCGGATCGATGCGCATGCTGGTCAGCCGCCCGACCTGCAGTCCGCGCAGCAGCACCGGCGCTTCCGGCCGCAGCCCGGCGACCGACTGGCTGGCGACCAGCTGGTAGTCGACCGGCCGCGTACCGCCGCCGCTCATCCACACCACCATGGCGACCAGCAGCGCCAGCAGCGTCAGGGTGAATACCCCGGTCCACAGGGCCAGGCTCTTGCTTTCCATCAGGATTCTCCGGCGGCGTCCCGACCGCTGGCGGCGGGAGGATTCCCGCCGGCGGTCGTGGCGAATTCCGCCCCGAAATAGGATTGAATGAACGGGTGCTGCACCTGGCAGATCTGCGCCAGCGTACCGATGGCGACCAGTTTCCGGTCGGCCAGCACGGCGACCCGGTCGACCAGCCGGCGCATGCGCGCCAGGTCATGGGTCACCATGACGGCGGTCAGCTGATGGCGCTGGCGGGTTTCCAGGATCAGGTCGACGAAGCTCTGCGCCGACAGCGGGTCGAGGCCCGAGGTCGGCTCGTCGAGGAACAGCAGTTCCGGGTCCAGTGCCAGCGAGCGCGCCAGCGCCACGCGCTTGACCATGCCGCCGGACAGCGCCGACGGCGGCTTGTGCAGGTCGGCACTGGCAATGCCGACTTCATCGAGCTTCAGCCGGGCGACCATGCTGGCCACATCGGCCGGCATCCGTGCCGCCTTCAGCGGCAGCATGACGTTTTCCAGCACGCTGAGACTGCCGAACAGCGCGCCGAACTGGAACACCACGCCGAGACGGCGACGCAGCGCACGCTGGCGCATGAACGACATCTGGCCGGGGCGCTCGCCGAGTACGGTCACGCTGCCGGCGGCCGGTTCGGTCAGGCCGATCATGTGCTGCAGCAGCGTGGTCTTGCCGCTGCCGGAGCCGCCGACCAGCGCCAGCACTTCGCCGGTCGCGACCTGCAGCGAAATGTCGTCGTGAATGACCCGCCCGCCGAGCACGGTATGGATATGGGACAGCTGGATGGCGATCGGCACGGTCACTGGACCTGGAACGGAGAGAACAGGATGGCGAACACGGCATCGGCCAGGATCACCAGCGTGATGGACACCACCACCGCACGGGTGGTGGCCGCACCGAGGCTTTCGCTGTTCGGCGCGACGCTGAGCCCGTTGCGGCAGGCCACCAGACCGATCAGCGCCCCGAACACCAGTGACTTGCCCAGCCCGAGATACAGATGCTTGACGGCGACGGCAGTCGGAAAACGGTCGATGAACACCGCCAGCGGCAGATCCAGCGATACCCATGCTGCCAGCGCGCCGCCGATCAGCGCCATCACGTCGGTCCACAGCGCCACCAGCGGCATGGCAATGATCAGTGCCACCACCCGGGGCCATACCAGACTCAGGTTCGGCGACAGGCCCATCGCCAGCATGGCATCGAGCTCCTGGCGGATTTTCATCACCCCGAGTTCGGCCGTGATCGCCGAGCCGGAGCGACCGGCGACCAGGATCGCCGCCAGCATCGGCCCCAGTTCGCGCAGGATGCCGACGCCGAGCAGGTCAACCACCAGAATATTGGCGCCATAGCGGGCCAGTTGCTGCGCCGACAGATAGCTGAGCACGATGCCGATCAGAAAACCGACCAGCGCGGTGATGCCGAGCGCCTTGACCCCGACGCGGAACAGGTTGGCCGACAGGCCGCGCCACGGCATGTCGACCGGATAGCGGAGAATCCAGCCGCTGGCAATCAGCAGCTGGCCGAACAGCATGGTCACGTCGCGCAGTTGCCGGCACAGGGTCAGCATCACGTCACCGACGAAGACCGGCAGGATGCGCCAGCCGGAGGCCTGTCCGCCGGGTGGCGCCGGCAGGGGCGGCAGCGCAGCCAGCCGTGCCAGCAGGACGCGCAGCGGCTCGGCCGCCGTCACGGCCTGCGGCCAGCGCTGTCCCCACACCTGCCACAGCAGGGCGGCACCGCAACTGTCGAGGTGGCCGATGGCGTCGAGATTCCAGCCGGCGGCCTGTGCGGCCGCCTGCTCCAGCCGCTCGCGGAACCGCGCATCCGCCGCCGACAGACCACTCTGGGTCCAGTCGCCGAGCAACGTCAGCGTCCCGTCGGCGGTATCGACCTTCAGCCCGGGAGGATTCATCCGCGAGCGCCCCTTTCCATCATGCCAGTGGCACGAGTTTACAGGGTGATGCGGGTTCCCAGCACCTGCAGAAACTGCGCCAGCCATGCCGGGTGCGCCGGCCAGGCCGGCGCGGTGACCAGATTGCCGTCGGTATGGGCGCTGTCGACCGGGATCGCCTGGTAGCGACCGCCGGCCAGCGTGACCTCGGGCGCGCAGGCCGGGTAGGCCGAACACTCGCGCCCGTCCAGCACGCCGGCAGCCGCCAGCAGCTGGGCACCGTGGCAGACGGCCGCGATCGGCTTTTTGTGCGCGGCGAAGTGGCGGACGATATTCAGCACCCTGTCGTTGAGGCGCAGGTATTCGGGTGCCCGCCCGCCGGGAATCAGCAGTGCGTCGTAATCGGCGGCGTCGGTATCGGCAAAGTCGGCATTCAGCGCGAAGCGATGGCCGGGCTTCTCGCTGTAGGTCTGGGCGCCGTCGAAGTCATGGATGGCGGTCTGCACATGCTCGCCGGCCTTTTTGTCCGGGCACACCGCATGCACGATATGGCCCACCATGGTCAGCGCCTGGAACGGCACCATGGTTTCGTAGTCTTCGGCATAGTCGCCGACCAGCATCAGGATTTTCTTCGCTGCCATCGCTGTCACCTCTTCGCATCGAATCGCCCCAGCGGCGATCCACCGCGTTCAGCATAGCCCTCCGGGGCAGCCGGCGCGCGAGGATGAAAAAAAGCAGGCGCGAGGCCTGCTTCTTCGATGCGAAACACGATGGCACGGCCCGTTACCAGACCTTCAGGTAAGCAAGCATGCCTTCGGCAGCCTGGCGGCCTTCGAATACCGCCCGCACCACCAGATCGGCGCCACGGACCTGGTCACCGCCGGCGAACACCTTCGGGTTGCTGGTCTGGAACTTGTACAGCTGCTTTTCCGCCGCACGGGTGCGACCGCGCTCGTCGGTGGCAATCGATGCACCGTCGAACCACGACTGCCGCTCGGCCTGGAAGCCGAAGGCGATGATGACGTGGTCGCACTCGATGACCTGCTCGCTGCCCGATACCACTTCGGCCGAGCGGCGGCCCTTCGCGTCCGGCTCGCCAAGCCGGGTTTCCGCCAGCTTCAGCCGCAGCGACCCATCGGCAGCGGCTTCGATCGCCACCGGCTGACGGTTCCACAGGAATTCGACGCCTTCCTCGCGCGCATTGCCGACTTCGCGCCGGGAACCCGGCATATTGGCCTCGTCGCGACGATAGGCGCAGATCACCCGCTTCGCGCCCTGACGGATCGAAGTGCGGTTGCAGTCCATTGCCGTGTCGCCGCCGCCCAGCACGACCACGCGCTTGCCTTCCATGCTGACCGGCGCTTCGTCCTTCAGCGTGCCAAGGCTCTGGCGCACGTTGTTGATCAGGAACGGCAGCGCTTCCATCACGCCCGGCAGCGCCTCGCCGGCAAAGCCGCCCTTCATGTACTGGTAGGCGCCCATGCCCATGAACACGGCGTCGTACTCGCCCAGCAGCGTGTCGATGCTGATGTCGCGGCCGATCTCGACGCCGAGGCGGAATTCGACCCCCATGCCTTCCATGATTTCGCGACGACGCGCGACCACGGATTTTTCCAGCTTGAACTCGGGAATGCCGAAGGTCAGCAGCCCGCCGATTTCCTCATAGCGGTCGAACACCACCGGCTTCACGCCGTTGCGCACCAGCACGTCGGCGCAGCCGAGGCCGGCCGGGCCGGCACCGATGACGGCGACCTTCCGGTCGGTCCATACCACCTTGCTCATGTCCGGACGCCAGCCAGCCTTGAACGCCTCGTCGGTAATGTATTTTTCGACCGAGCCGATGCTGACCGCGCCGAAGCCGCCCTGGTTCAGGGTACAGCTGCCTTCGCACAGGCGGTCCTGCGGGCAGACGCGACCGCAGATTTCCGGCAGCGAGTTGGTCTTGTGCGACAGCTCGGCCGCCTCGAACAATTTGCCTTCCGTCACCAGCTTCAGCCAGTTCGGGATGTAGTTGTGCACCGGGCACTCCCACTCGCAGTACGGATTGCCGCAGGACAGGCAGCGGCCAGCCTGCTCGTCCGCGTCATGCGCGTCCAGCGGTGTGTAGATTTCGATGAACTTGCGCCGGCGCAATTCGGCGGGAAGCTTCTCGCCCGGATTGCGCTGCACGTTCATGAACTGGAATACGTCACCCATGATTATGTTCCAGTGAGCCGCGCGCGAATCGTTGCCCGCGCGCGGCGGATTTCCCCGGGGACGGCCGGCCCGTGGCGCGGCAGCCCCCCTCTGTGACCCGGGTCCGGGCGCAGTCCCGCGCCCGTCCCGTTTGCAGCATCAGTCTTTCAGCAGGCTTTCGAGCGTGGCCGCCTTCGGTTTCACCAGCCAGAAGTAGTCGACGTAGTCGTCGAAGTTTTCCAGCATCGCGCGACCGACCACCGATCCGGTGAATTCGACATGCCTGGCGATCTTGTCGAGCAGATAGGCACGGTACATGCCGGTCGCTTCGTTGTTGATCAGGTGAATGTCGACCAGTTCGTTGTTGTAGCGGTAGGCAAAGCGCTCGTTCGGGTCGTAGACGAAGCCGAAGCCGCCGGTCATGCCGGCACCGAAGTTGTAGCCGGTTTCGCCAAGCACGATGACCACGCCGCCGGTCATGTATTCGCAGCAATGGTCGCCCGCGCCTTCGATGACCGCCAGCGCGCCGGAGTTGCGCACGCCGAAGCGCTCGCCGGCCATGCCGGCCGCGAACAGCTGACCACCGGTGGCGCCATACAGGCAGGTGTTGCCGACGATGATCGACGCATTCGACGCGTAGGCGGCCTGCTTCGGCGGGTAGATGACGATGCGGCCACCGGCCATGCCCTTGCCGACGTAGTCGTTGGCATCGCCTTCGAGGTCCAGATGCAGACCGCGCGAGTTCCAGACGCCGAAGCTCTGACCGGCGGAACCGTGGAACCTGAAGGTCAGGCAGCCGTCGGGCAGGCCGTCGGCGCCGTAGCGGCGGGCAATCTCGCCCGACACCCGCGCACCGATCGAGCGGTTGATGTTGCGGATCGGATAGTCGAGCGTCAGCATCGCCTTGTGCTCGATGGCATCCATCGCGTCGACCACCATCTGCTCGGCCAGCTCACCCTTGTCGAAGCTCGGGTTCGAGTCGACCACGCAGAAGCGCGGTTCGCTGTCGGGAATGTCGCCCATCGACACCAGTTCGGACAGGTCCAGCCGCTTCTGGCGGTCGGTCCTGCCTTCGGCCAGTTCGATCAGGTCGAGGCGGCCGATCAGTTCTTCCATCGAGCGCACGCCGAGCTTCGCCATCCATTCGCGCGTTTCCTGCGCGACGAAGGTGAAGTAGTTCATGACCATTTCCGGCAGGCCGATGAAGTACTTGCTGCGCAGCTTGATTTCCTGGGTCGCCACGCCGGTGGCGCAGTTGTTCAGGTGGCAGATGCGCAGGAACTTGCAGCCCAGCGCAATCATCGGGCCGGTACCGAAGCCGAACGACTCGGCGCCGAGGATGGCGGCCTTGATCACGTCGAGGCCGGTTTTCAGGCCACCGTCGGTCTGCATCCGCACCCGGCCGCGCAGGCCGTTGGCGCGCAGCACCTGCTGGGCTTCGGTCAGGCCGAGTTCCCACGGGCTGCCGGCATACTTGACCGAGGTCAGCGGGCTGGCGCCGGTACCGCCGTCATAGCCGGAGATGGTGATCAGGTCGGCATAGGCCTTGGCCACGCCGGCGGCAATGGTGCCGACGCCGGGTTCGGCCACCAGCTTGACGCTGACCAGTGCGGTCGGGTTCACCTGCTTGAGGTCGAAGATCAGCTGGGACAGATCCTCGATCGAGTAGATGTCGTGGTGCGGCGGCGGCGAGATCAGGCTGATGCCGGGCTTGGCGCAGCGCAGGCGGGCGATCAGCGGGCTGACCTTGTCGCCCGGCAGCTGGCCGCCTTCGCCGGGCTTGGCGCCCTGCGCCACCTTGATCTGCAGCACTTCGGCATTGACCAGGTAATGCGGGGTCACGCCGAAGCGGCCGGAGGCGACCTGCTTGATCTTCGACATCCGTTCGGTGCCGTAGCGGGCCGGGTCTTCGCCGCCCTCGCCGGAGTTCGAGCGGCCGCCGAGGCGGTTCATCGCCGTGGCCATCGCTTCGTGGGCTTCCGGGCTCAGCGCGCCGAGCGACATGCCGGCCGAGTCGAAGCGCTTCAGGATCGCCTCGACCGATTCGACTTGGTCGATGTCGATGGCCTGCGCCGGATCGAGCTTCAGCCCCATCAGGTCACGGAACATCGCCACCGGGCGGGTGTTGACCATGTGGGCATAGGTCTGCCACGCATCGTAGTCGGTGTTCTGCACCGCCTTCTGCAGCATCATCACCACGTCCGGGTTGTACGCGTGGTACTCCTCGCCGTGGACGTACTTCAGCAGCCCCCCCTGCGACAGCGGCCGCATCGGGTTGAAGGCAAAGCGGGTCAGCGCCTGCTGGTCGGACTCGAAGTCCTCGAAACGGGCGCCGGAGATGCGCGACGTGGTGCCGCGCAGGCACAGCTCGACCACGTCCTCGTGAACGCCGACCGCTTCGAACAGCTGCGAGCCGCGATAGCTGGCGACGGTGGAAATCCCCATCTTCGACAGCACCTTCAGCAGGCCCTTGTTGATGCCCTTGCGGTAGTGCTGCAGCGCCTCGTTGATCTTCTGGCCGACGACGACCTGGGTGTTGACCAGATCGACGATGACCTGGTACGCCAGGTACGGGTAGACCCCGGTCGCGCCATAGCCGATCAGGCAGGCGATCTGGTGCGGGTCGCGCGCGGTGGCGGTCTCGACCAGGATGTTGGTGCGACAGCGCAGGCCGGTCTCGATCAGCGCATGGTGCACGGCGCCGGTGGCGAACAGGGCATGGATCGGCAGGCGGTTGTGCGCGACATTGCGGTCGGACAGCACGACAATGACCGTACCTTCGCGCACCGCCTCGACCACGTGCCCGGTCAGGCGGCGGATCGCCGCTTCCAGGTCGATGTCCGCCGGGTCGTAGCACAGGTCGAAGGTGGTCGCCTTCAGGTTGGGGTCCGGACGGGTGGTCAGGTGAACGAATTTCTCGTGGCTCAGTACCGGGCTGCGCACTTCGAGCCGCTTCGCGTGTTCGGCGGTTTCCTCGAACATGTTGCGTTCAGGGCCGAAGACGGTGTTCAGCGACATGACCACCGCTTCGCGGATCGGGTCGATCGGCGGGTTGGTGACCTGGGCGAACTGCTGACGCAGGAAGTCGAACGGCGAGCGCACGCGCTCGGACAGCACCGCCATCGGCGTGTCGTCACCCATCGAGCCGACTGCTTCCTGGGCCTGTTCGGCCAGCACGCGCAGCACCTGGTCGCGTTCTTCGGCACTGACGTTGAACAGCTTCTGGTAGATGGCCAGTTGCTCGGGCGGCATCACCGCCAGCGTGGTGTCGTCGTCGAGCGAGAATTCGAGCTTGCGCGCGTTGTCCTTGATCCACTGCCGGTACGGCTTGGCGGTCTTCAGCATCGCGTCGATGTCGTCCGGCAGCAGCAGCTCGCCGGTGCTCAGGTCGGCGCCGAAGATCTGCCCCGGCTTGACCCGGCCCTTGGTGACCACGTCTTCAGGGGCGTAGTCCCACACGCCCACTTCGGACGAGATGGTCAGGATGCGGTCCCTGGTGACCACGTAGCGCGCCGGACGCAGGCCGTTGCGGTCGAGCATGCAGGCGGCGTAGCGCCCGTCGGTCAGCACGATGCCGGCCGGGCCGTCCCACGGCTCCATGTGCATCGAGTTGAATTCGTAGAAGGCGCGCAGGTCCTTGTCGGTCGAGTCGACGTTCTGCCAGGCCGGCGGTACCAGCAGGCGCAGGGCGCGGAACAGCGGGATGCCGCCCATCAGCAGGCCTTCGAGCATATTGTCGAGGCTCATCGAGTCGGAGCCGTCGACCTGCACGATCGGACGCACCGCGTCCATGTCCAGCACCGGCGATTCCATGATCCGCTCGCGGGCGCGGGCCCAGTAGCGGTTGCCCTGCACGGTGTTGATTTCACCGTTGTGCGCCAGGTAGCGGAACGGCTGCGCCAGCTTCCACTGCGGCCAGGTATTGGTCGAGAAGCGCTGGTGGAACACGGCCAGGCTCGACTCGAAACGCGGGTCGTTCAGGTCGAGGAAGAACAGCGGCAGGTTGTCCGGCGTGACCAGGCCCTTGTACGACAGGGTGTCCGGGTTCAGGGTCGGAATGTAGAAGGACTTGTCGCCCTGATTGGCCTTTTCGGCCAGCCGGCGGCCAACGTACAGGCTGCGCTTGAACGCCGCCTCCTCCATCCCGAACGGACAGTTGACGAAGACCTGCTTGATCACCGGCAGCGTCTTCAGTGCATATTCACCACAGGCCGACACATCGGTCGGCACGTCGCGATAGCCGGCGACTTCCAGCCCCTGCTGTTCGAGCGTCTCGCTCAACCGGGCCAGCGACGCCTGGCCGACCGCGGGGTCGGCACCGACGAACACCAGACCGGCCGCGTAGATTTTCTTCAGCGCGATGCCGCTTTCGGCGGCGACTTCACGCAGGAAGCCGTCGGGTTTGCGAAAAAGCAGGCCACAGCCGTCACCCGACTTGCCATCGGCGGCAACCGCGCCGCGGTGGGTCAGTTGGGCCAGCGAACTGATGGCGGTCTTGACCAGCCAGTGGGACGGCTGATCGTCAAGCTGCGCGATCAGGCCGAAGCCACAGCTGTCCTGCTCGAAGGCGGGGCGATACAAGGTCCCCCGCAACCACTGCTGTCTTTCCATTACTGCCTGCCTAACAATCATGAATCAATGACACGGATGTGAACGATTGTAGGGTCGCACGGGCACCAGCGGCAAACCTTTTTTGTGCATTGCATTATCAATTTCAAATCAATGACTTGCCGTTTTTTTCTGCTGATTTTTCCCGTCAGTTTGTACATATTTGCGTCAGAATTTTCCGTACTTCGGACATGACTGTTTAATATTCCGCACCAGATGTTTGATCTTTTTTTACACCCGGGACCGGACAAAATGCTGATTGCCGGACAAGAAAAATGCCGCGGCAAGCGGCATTCGGGGATTTGATGCCAAAAATCCGGCTCAGGCCGCAGCCAGCCAGTCGCGCGGCGGCAGGAAAGCGTCAAGCAGCCGCGCTTCGTCACTGCCGGCGGCCGGCGCATGCGCATAGCGCCACTCGACTCTGGGCGGCATTGACATCAGGATCGACTCGGTGCGTCCCCCCGACTGCAGGCCGAACAGCGTGCCGCGATCGTAGACCAGGTTGAATTCGACGTAGCGTCCGCGACGGATCGCCTGCCACTCGCGTTCGCGCTCGCCGAAGGGCAGATCGCCGCGCCGCGCCAGGATCGGCAGGTAGGCGCCGAGAAAGGCGTCGCCAACCGAGCGCGTCAGCGCAAAGCTGCGCTCGTAGCCAAGGTCGTTCAGGTCGTCGAAGAAGATGCCGCCGATGCCGCGCGCCTCATTGCGGTGCTTGAGGAAGAAGTAGCGGTCACACCAGGCCTTGTAGGCCGGATGGCGATCAGCGCCGAAGGGCGCCAGCGCGTCGCGACAGGCGGTGTGGAAATGGCGGGCGTCGTCCTCGAAGCCGTAATACGGCGTCAGGTCCATGCCGCCGCCGAACCACCACACCGGTGCCTCGCCGTCGCGGGTGGCGACGAACACCCGCACGTTCATGTGCGTGGTCGGTGCATACGGATTGCGCGGATGCAGCACCAGCGACACGCCGAGCGCCTCGAAGCCGCGGCCGGCCAGTTCCGGGCGCGAGGCCGAGGCCGACGGCGGCAGACAGGCGCCGCTGACATGGGAGAAATTCACCCCGCCGCGCTCGAACACATTGCCGCCCTCGATCACGCAGCTGGTGCCGCCGCCGCCTTCGGGACGTGTCCAGCTGTCGCGGACGAAGGCCTGGCCGTCCAGCGCTTCCAGGCTGCCGACGATGCGCGCCTGCAGGCCGGTGAAATAGGTTTTGAGTTCGGTAACGGAGAGCATGGCGGGCGGGAGGCAGTCGGAAACCGGTATTGTAACGGCATTGCCTCCCGTGCCCATGCCGATCGGCCGGCTCAGTCCGCCAGCGCCCGGGTCAGGTCGTCGATCAGGTCATCCGCGTCCTCGATGCCGATCGACAGCCGCAGCATGCCTTCGCGGATGCCGCAGGCCGCCTTGACCTCGGCCGGCATCGAACCGTGCGACATGGTCGCCGAGTGGTTGACGATGCTTTCGACGCCGCCGAGCGACTCGCCAAGCGCGAACAGCTGCAGCCGGTCAGCCACCCGCGCGGCGGCAGCACGGCTGTTGTCGCGCAGATAAATGGTGACGATGCCGCCGAAGCCGCGCATCTGCCGGCGGGCCAGCGCATGCTGCGGATGGCTGGCCAGTCCCGGATAGATGACCTTTTCCACTGCAGGCTGCCCCTGCAGCCATTCGGCGATGCGACCGGCGTTTTCCTCATGTCGCTGCATGCGCAGATGCAGGGTCTTGATGCCGCGCAGCACCAGAAAGGAATCCTGCGGGCCGGCAACGGCGCCAGCGCTGTTCTGCACCAGCTTCATCTGCTGGAACAGCGCGTCGTCGTCGACGCAGGCCACGCCCAGCAGCACGTCGGAGTGACCGCCAAGGTATTTGGTGGCCGAGTGGACAATGATGTCGATGCCGAAGTCACGCGGCGACTGCAGGTAGGGCGAGGCGAAGGTATTGTCGATCGCGGTCGGCACGCCACGCGCGCGGCAGATCGACGCGACCCGTTCCAGGTCGACGATGTTCAGCAACGGGTTGGTCGGCGACTCCAGCCACACCAGCCGGGTACGCTCGCTGATCAGCGCGTTCAGCTGCCCGGGGTCGCTCGCCAGGTCGGCGAAGGTCACGATCACGCCGGACGGCTGGTACAGCCGGGTCAGCAGCCGGTAGGCGCCGCCATAGCAGTCGGCGACGGCGATGATCTCGTCGCCCGGCTTCAGCATCGCGCGCAGCACGCTGTCGATGGCCGCCATGCCGCTGCCGAAGGCCAGGCCGTACTTCATGCCTTCCAGTGCGGCGACATTGGCTTCGAGCGCCGCCCGGGTCGGGTTGCCGGAGCGCGAATAGCAGAACGGCTGCTCATCGCCGAGGTGGTCATAGCTGAAGATCGAGGTCTGATAGATCGGCGGCATCACCGCATGGGTGGTGGCGTCACGCTCATAGCCGGCGTGAATGGCTCGGGTTGCGAATTTCATGGCAGTAAGGATGACGGACGGAGCGGACTAGCATAGCAGGGTGGCCCGTGCACGTGTCACTGGCATGATCGCGCGTGTCAAGTCGTGGCAACACCATTTTATTCCTCACGGATATCAAGGTGTTATCTGCCATTTTTTTGAATTAGAGCAAAAACTCTTATTGTCTGACAAAAACGGTCACCTGCAGAAAACAATGCCTCAAAACCCTTGATCTGTTTCAGCTTTTCCCTCGTCAGAACTTTACATCGCCAGGCAAAAGTCTTACCTTCGGCTCCTTCGCAGTCAATTCAACCTTTCGAATGGCTCTTACCCGTGTTTTTGACCTGATCCGCCACCAGCTCGCCTCCTACCCCCGCCCGGACTGCCTCAATGCCCGGGACGGCCACGGCTGGCGCAGCTACAGTACCCAGGACGTTGTCGACACCGCCGACCGCCTGAGTCATGGCCTGCTGGCCATGGGCATCCGCCGCGGCGACAAGGTGGCGCTGGTATCGAACAACTGCCCGGAGTGGCTGCTGGTCGACCTCGCCCTGCAACAGATCGGCGCGATCAGCGTCCCGCTGTACCCGACCCTGCCGGTCGACGACATGCGCTACATCGTCGACCATGCCGGCATCAAGCTGGCGTTCGCCGGCGACAAGGCGCTGTTCCAGCGCATCACCGAAGCCACCAGCCACCTGCCCGCCTGCCCGGTCTACACCTTTGCCGATGTCGCCGGTGCGCCGTCCTGGCATGAAGTGCTGCTGCGCGGCGGCGATGGTCACCCGGCCGTGCTTGATGCGCTGCGCGACTCGGTACAGGCCGATGACCTGCTGACCATCATCTACACCTCCGGCACCACCGGGCGGCCCAAGGGCGTCATGCTGAGCCACCACAATGTGGTCAGCAACGCGATGGCCGTTTCGCGCTTCACGCCGCTGGAATACGGGATCTGGAAGGCGGTCAGCTTCCTGCCGCTGTCGCACGTGTTCGAGCGCAGCGTCACCTACATCTATTTCTATGCCGGCATTGGCGTGTATCACGCCAAGAATGTCGACGCGATCGCCGCGACCCTGGGCGATGTCCATCCGGAAGTGTTCACCACCGTTCCGCGCCTGCTGGAAAAGGTCTACGAAAAGCTGGTCGGCAAGCAGAACGAGCTGCATGGCGTCACCCGCAAGCTGTACCAGGCCGCGATCCGCCATGCCGAGACCTTCGAGCCGCGCGACAAGCCCGGCGTCATCGGCCGCCTGCGCCACCAGCTGTTCGACCGCCTGGTCTACAGCAAGTGGCGCGCCGCGCTCGGCGGCAACACGAAGATGATCGTGGTCGGTTCGGCCGCGCTGCAGCCGCGCCTGTCGCGCCTGTTCTGGGCCGCCGGCATCATCGTGTCCGAAGGTTACGGCATGACCGAGGCGTCACCGATCCTGACCGGCAACGTGTTCAATGCCGAACACACCGCCATCGGCACCGTCGGCGTCCCGATGGACAATGTGGAAATCCGCATCGCGCCGGATGGCGAGATCATCGCCCGCGGGCCGAACATCATGCTCGGCTACTACCGCGACCCGGAGCAGACCGCCGAAGCCCTGAAGGACGGCTGGCTGCATACCGGCGACGTCGGCGAATTCGATGCCGAAGGCAATCTGCGCATCACCGATCGCAAGAAGGAAATGTTCAAGACCAGCTGCGGCAAGTATGTCGCGCCGCAGGTGATCGAGAACAAGCTGAAGGAATCGGCCTTTATCGATCAGGTGATGGTGGTCGGCGACGGCCGCAAGTACGCCAGTGCGCTGGTGGTGCCGCTGTTCGAGCAGCTGCGCGCCTGGTGCGTGCAGCAGGGGCTGAACCTCAGAAGCGAAGCCGAGATGATCGCGCACCCGAAAGTCCGCGAGCTGATCGAGCACGAGGTCAAGCGCTTCAACCGCCTGTTCGGCAACTGGGAGCAGGTGAAGAAGATCGCGCTGGTCGACCGGCCATGGAGCATCGACGCCGGCGAGCTGGCGCCAACGCTGAAACTGCGCCGCAAGGTGATCACCGAACGCTTCCATACGCTGATCGACAGCATGTACGCGGGCCATGCCCTGTAAGCCGGGCCCAGACGGCGACAAAGGTGGGCATCAACGGTCACCGTGGCGTCGGTGCACGCCCGCCTGACAGAATCTGCCGTCCCCGCCGCCGCGGGGAAACCTCGCTTCGCTTGTCCGTTCTTTGCAGGCAGCGTTTATGGACTGTCCAGGGCCCGCTGATGCGGGCCCTTTCTTTTTCGGCTATCCATCACCGTGCGGTGCCGGTGCGGATGCGTGTCGGGGCGCCAGCATCCGGACCATCGCCACCCGCCCGGCGAGGCCCGCCTCGGCCTCCGCCGCGAGGATGTCGGCGATAAAGCCGGGAATGTCCTTGTTCGCCAGCGGCAAAAACCCGCCGCGCCGGTACAGCGCCATCCCCGGCCCGAATGCCTGGAACGTGGTCAGGTACAGGGCCGGCGCGCCCGCCTGCTGCGCCCAGTCGATCACGGCGTCAAGCAGGCCGCTGCCGATGCCGCGGCGGCCGTGCGCCGGATGCACATCGATCTCCGCCAGCAGCGCGGCCTTCCCTTCCCGGCGCGCGCAGGCAAACCCGACCACGGTTCCGGCCGGATCGCGGGCGACCCACAGGCGGCCTTCGCGCTGCGCCGCCTCCAGTTGCGGCAACGGCAGGGTGTCGCCGCGCAATGGCACGGGCAGCAGGGACAGCGGGAAACGGCTCGCGGCAGCACGTTCGACAGCGGCCAGCGCCGGCACCTCGTCCGGCTGTGCCGGTGCGAGCCGGTAGCCGTCGATCAACCGCCGATGGGGGAGCACAGCTCGACCAGCACCCCGTTCATGTCACGCACATAGGCGACCGTCTGGCCCCATGGCTGCACGGCCGGTACCGCGACCGAGGTCGCGCCGGCCGCCACGGCACGGGCATGGGCGGCAACCACGTCGTCGCTGACGAAGGCCAGCTCGATGCCGAGCGGATCGGCTGCCGGCGCCGCCTTGACGTAGCGCCCGCCCAGCAACTGGTCTCCCATGCCGTGCGACGCGAATGCCAGCGCGGTGCCGCCGGTCTCCAGCTCGCCGTACTCGCCCGACTCGTGCAGGAAGCGGGTATCAAAGCCAAAGGCCTGCTGGTAGAAGGCCAGCGTTTCCGCGACCGATGCCACATAAACGATGGTGTAGCCGAATTTCATGCAGGGGGACTCCGGGCAAGGGGTTTTCAGGAACGGCAGGCAAAAAAACGGCCGCCAGATGGCGACCGGGTCAACTTTGCCTGTATCAGTTCCCTGCTGGCAACGCTCAGAACGACGACGACAGCGTCGCGGCGAGTGCCACGCACAATCCCATCAGCGACAGCGGCGCCACCCAGCGCGCCGATGAGCGACGAACGGCCGGGCGCTTGCGCAGGATCGCCCGCGGCATCGCTTCGTCGCCAAGATAGCAGCTGGCACGGTCAAGCGAACCGGTCAGGTAGTCGAAGGCGTCATGCTTCGGGTGTTCGATGCGGGCGGTAGAGTAGCGGCCGTTCATTTGGAAATCTCCACTGGGTCAGTGCGTGCTTGCATGTTACACCAAAGGTACGGCATGTAACAGCTTGTACATGATCAGCGGCAAAATACCCTTGCGGCATGGCTTTCACGACAAATGGTGCATCGCCATATCCAGTGCATCTGCCTGCGATATGACGAAAAACACTTGGTTTTCCATACCGGAAACGGCGTCGACCACAGGAACCGGCCTGTATTCCTGGTGTGGTATTTTTCACACGCCGCAGACGAAAAAAACCGCCACCTGTCCAGGTGGCGGAAAAGCGGGCTCTTTATACCCCGGCATGCCAGGCAGGATCAGAACCTGTGCTGCAGGCCGACCGCCACCGTGTGCTCGCTGTCGTCGCTGCCATTGGTGTACTGGTCGCTGCCGTACTTTGTATAGCCATACGATGCATAGGCCGTGGTGCGCTTGCTCAGCGCGTAGTCGACACCGACGATGTACTGGTTGTAGCCGCTGTTGTTCTGGGTGCTGCCATTGACCTTGGCATCGTCGCCCCATGCATAGGTCACGCGCGGCGTGATGGCGCCAAAGGTGTAGCCAACGGTCAGTGCGGCTTCCCGGGTTTCGATCTTGTCGCTGTTGCCGAAGCTGCCGACCCCGGTCACGCTGCCGTTCAGGTCATTGCTGCTGCGGCCCCAGATATTGCTGGAGCCCAGCGTGGCATCGCTGCCGTACTGCTTCGACTCCTGGTAGGCCGCCGACACCAGCAGGTTGTTGGCGTGATAGCCACCCTCCAGCCGCCAGTAGTTGCCGTCCTGACCATTGGCGCCCTGGTCCTGGAACTGCATGTAGCCGAGTTTGCCGAAGAAGCCGCTGTTCTGGTAACCCATGCCGACGCCCCAGGCATCGCCGTGATTGCGCCCGTTGCCCTGGTGCGAGCCGTCCGGCTGCTCGTTCTCGCCCACGCTGTAGATGGCGGAGAAGTCGAAGCCGTACAGCGTCGGCATGTCGTAGCGGACGGCATTGTTGTAGCGGCCGTCAAAGCGGGTCATGGTGCCGAGCCCGTTGACGCCCTGCCCGTACAGCCACGGGTCCATGGTTTCCATGTCGGAGTTCATGTAGTCGGACAGCTTGCCGACACGCACGGTACCGAACTGGCTCTGCAGGCCGACGAAGCTGTCACGGGTCGCCCATGAGCCATTGCCGTTGATGTCGGAGCCGTCGACGCTGAGATAGGACTCGACCTGCCACAGCGCTTTCAGGCCGTTGCCCAGTTCCTCGTCACCCTTGAAGCCGATATACGAGCCGGTGTCATCGACCCGGGTCTGGCTGCCGTGGCCCTGATCGGCATTCATCAGGCTTTTGCCGCTCTCCACATCGGCCTCGATATTGCCGTAGATCGTGACATCGGCCAGGGCGGTCAGCGGCAGCATGGCCACTGTCAGTGCAATCAGTTTTTTCATCTGCATTTCCTTCTCGTCAAGTCGGGGGATCGCCACGACAGGGTGGCGACGGCACAAGCGCCTTCACGCCCTGCACAGTCTGAATATACATACATACATTCAAGCACGTATTTTAATTAACGAGACGGAGGTGAATACACTGGGTGCAATCCGGAACAAAGCGCTTTTTATTCATCAACTTGCCGAAAAACCTCCTGCATGTTGCACAAAAACAACACGCCCCGTCCGGCAAGGGACGGGGCGTGTGCGGGGCAGCGGGTGACGGCTTACAGATTGACCATTTCCAGCCGCTGGATACTGCGGCCGAGGAAGCGCTCGCCAATGGTCTGGAACTTCAACGGGATGTCGGTCACGAAATAGCGGTAATGGGTTTCGGGCGACGGCCCGTTCAGCAGGTTCAGCGCGCCGAGCGTCTGTGCGGTCGATTCCGCCGTGGTCACGGCCGAGTCGACGAGTTCGATGCCGCTGCCGGCCACCTCGGCCAGCAGCGGCTTCAGCAGCGGGTAATGGGTGCAGCCGAGCACCAGGGTGTCGACGTTCTCGATCAGTACCGTCTTCAGGTATTCCTCGGCGGTCAGCCGGGTGACGGCATGGTCGAGCCAGCCCTCCTCGACCAGCGGCACGAACAGCGGACAGGCCTGCGAGTACACGCGCGCATCCGGATTGATCTGGTGGATCGCCCGCGCATAGGCATTGGCATTGATGGTGGTCGGCGTGGCAATCACGGCGATGTCACCGGAGCGGCTGGCCGCTGCCGCCGCGCGGCTGCCGGCATCGATCACGTCCAGCACCGGCACGTCGCCGGCCACTTCGCGCACGATGTCGGCCGCCACCGCCGCCATGGTATTGCAGGCGATGATCAGCGCCTTGACGTCGCGCGCCAGCAGGAATTCGGCAATCTGCCGGGTATAGCTCTGGATGGTCGAAACCGACTTGCTGCCGTACGGCACGCGGGCGGTGTCGCCAAAATAAAGGATGTTCTCGAACGGCAGGCGGTCCATCAAGGCGCGCACGACGGTCAATCCGCCAATGCCGGAATCGAATACGCCTATCGGGCGTCGGTCGGGAGCAGTCATGATCTGGAAACCTGGAGCGAACGAAACAAGCCGGCCAGTCTACTCCTTGTCGGCACAAGACTCATGTCCGCCGGACTGCCCGTGCCGGGCCCAGGCCCAGTGCACATGCTCGCGCACCAGGGCCGACGGATCGTTCAGCCGGCTCTGCAGCGCGGCCAGCACCGCCGGCGTCGTCGGCGCATTGCCGAGCGCCACGGCGATATTGCGCAGCCAGCGCTCGTGGCCGATGCGGTGGATGGCGCTGCCGGCCAGGCGCTCGGCAAAATCCGCCGCACTCCAGGCGAACAGCCCGACCAGGCTGGCGCTGTCCAGCCCGTGCCGCGGCGCGAAGTCGGCCTCGGCGGTCGGCACCGCAAAGCGGTTCCACGGGCAGACCAGCTGACAGTCGTCGCAGCCGTAGATCCGGTTGCCGAGCAGTGGCCGCAGCGGCTCGGGAATCGCGCCTTGCAGCTCGATGGTCAGGTAGGAGATGCAGCGCCGCGCGTCAACGGTGTATGGCGCCACGATGGCGCCGGTCGGACAGACGTCGATGCAGCGCGTGCAGCGGCCGCAGTGCGGTTCAATCGCCTGATCGACATCCAGCGGCAGGTCGGTAAACAGCTCGCCAAGGAAGAACAGCGAGCCCTGCTCGCGGGTCAGCAGCAAGGTGTGCTTGCCGCGCCAGCCGAGCCCGGACTGGCTGGCCAGCGCAACCTCCATCACCGGCGCACTGTCGGTGAAGGCGCGATGGCCGAACGGGCCGACTGCCTGCTGGATGCGCTCTGCCAGCTTCTGCAGCCGGTTGCGCAAGACCTTGTGGTAGTCACGGCCCAGCGCATAGCGCGAGATGTAGGCACGATCGGGGTCAGCCAGTTGCTGGTCGGCATCGTGCGCGCTGCCGGGCCAGTAATTGAGCCGCACGCTGATGACCGTGCGCGAGCCCGGCACCAGCTCGGCGGGCCGGGCGCGCTTGAAGCCGTGCCGGGCCATATAATCCATGTCACCATGAAATCCGGCGGCCAGCCACGATTCAAGACCGGTTTCGGCCCCGACAGGCAATGACGCCCGGGTAATCTTGATGTCGGTGAAGCCAAGATCGCGCGCCCACTCTTTGACTCGATCGGTCAATTCGCGATAATCGGTGTTTTCTGGGATGGATGCGGACATGGCGACGGCAACGGACACGCTGGAATGGGTTCTGGCCGACGAAGCCGCCACGCTCGCTTGTGGCGTTCGGCTGGCGGCTTTACTACAACCGGGAATGACGGTCTTTCTGGACGGCGATCTCGGCGCCGGAAAAACCACGTTGACCCGCGGCATTTTACGGGGTTTCGGCCATGCGGGCCGGGTGAAAAGCCCTACCTATGCGCTGGTCGAGCCCTACGCATTCGATACCTTTACCGTTTATCACTTTGACCTCTACCGATTCGCCGATCCGGATGAATGGGTGGACGCCGGCTTTCGCGAGCTCTTTCGCGACGACAGCATTTGCCTGATCGAGTGGCCGGAAAAAGCCGGGGCGCTGTTGCCGGCCCCCGACCTGACTGCGCGTCTGCTGCCTGACGGTGACGGGCGCACGCTCAGTCTGACCGCGCACAGCGCCAAGGGAATGCAATGTCTGAATCGACTCTGATCACCCGCCGCCGGCTGCTGCAGGCCGGCGGTGCCGTCATGCTGCTGTCGCTGTCGCGCGTGGGTTGCGCCGCGGCGCCGACCATTGTCGCCGTCCGCAGCTGGCCGTCCAATACCTACACCCGCGTCACGCTGGAGTCCAGCGAGAAGCTGAAGTTCCGCTCGTTCACCATGCAGAACCCGGACCGGGTGGTCATCGACATCGAGGGGGTGCAGCTGAACGCTGCGCTGCGCGACGTCGGCAATGCCATTCTCGGCGACGATCCGTATATCCGCGCCGCCCGCGCCGGCCAGTTCGACCCGAACACGGTACGGCTGGTGCTCGACGTCAAGGCACCGGTCAACCCGCAGGTGTTCACGCTGCCACCGGTGTCCGAGTACCGCCACCGGCTGGTCATCGACCTGTATCCGACCCACAGCGCCGACCCGCTGCTGGCGCTGCTGAACGACTACAACAACGGCAAGATCCAGAACGATGTGGCCACGCCGCCGCCGGCCCGGGACAAGGACGCCGCGCCGTCGCGCCAGCCGGATCGCGGCCGGCGCGAGTTTCTGGTCATGCTCGACCCCGGCCATGGCGGCGAGGACCCGGGCGCGATCGGCCCCAGCGGCGCACGCGAAAAGGATGTGGTGCTGGCGATCGCCAAGCAGCTGAAACGCCGCATCGACGCCACGCCGGGCATGCGCGTGATGCTGACCCGCGACGACGACATCTTCATTCCGCTCGGGGTGCGGGTCGCCAAGGCACGCAAGGCGAATGCCGACCTGTTCATCTCCATCCATGCCGACGCATTCACCACCCCGGCCGCCAACGGCTCCTCGGTGTTCACGCTGTCGGACAAGGGCGCGACCAGCACCGCCGCCAAGTGGCTGGCCAAGACCCAGAACGACGCCGACCTGATCGGCGGGGTCAGGATCGACGCCGGGCGCGACCGCTACCTGGCCCACACGCTGCTGGACCTGACCCAGACCGCGACCATCAACGACAGCATGCGGCTGGCCAAGTCGGTGCTCGGCGAGATCGGCGACATCAACCGCCTGCACAGCGGCAAGGTCGAACAGGCCGGCTTTGCGGTACTGAAGGCGCCGGACATCCCGTCGATCCTGGTCGAGACGGCCTTTATCTCCAACCCGGCCGAAGAGGCCCGGCTGGTGACGTCGTCGCACCAGGCCAAGATCGCCGATGCAATCCTGACCGGGGTCAAGCGCTACGCGTCGCGCACCAACTCCATCGTCGCCCGCAGCTAGGGCGCCTGGTCCGGACGAAAAAAAAGCATCCTCTGCAGGATGCTTTTTTCGTTCCGGCTGCGCTTACAGCGTCAGGCCGCCGGTCACTTCGATGGCGGCGCCGTTGATGTAGCTCGCTTCGTCGCTGGCCAGGAAGGCGTAGACGTTGGCGATTTCGGCCGGGTCGGCCATGCGCTTCATCGGCACCTTGTCTTCCATGGCCTGGATGACTTTTTCCGGCATCGACTTCAGGATCGGGGTGGCGACGAAGCCCGGGCACACGGCGTTGGCACGGATGCCCTTCTTGCCGAGTTCCTTGGCCCAGGTCTTGACGAAACCGATCACGCCGAACTTGGTCGCCGCGTAGTTGGTCTGGCCGAAGTTGCCGTAGACGCCGACCACCGAGCTGGCGTTCAGGATCACGCCGCTGCCCTGTTCGATCATGGTGTCGACCACGGCGCGGGCGCAGTTGTAGACGCCCTTCAGGTTGATGTCGATCACGCGGTCGAACTGCTCGTCGGTCATCTTGACCAGCTGGGCGTCGGCCACGATGCCGGCGTTGTTGACCAGCACGTCGATGCGGCCGAAGCGGGCCTTCAGGTCGCCGACCATGTCGTTGATCTGCGCGCGGTCGGTCACATTGACCACGTAGCCGGCAGCCTTGGCGCCAGTGGCTTCGAGTTCCTTGACGACCTTGTCGACCGCTTCCTGGCTCAGGTCACACACGGCAACGATCGCGCCTTCAGCGGCGAACTTCAGGGCCGTTGCGTGGCCGATGCCGCTGGCGGCGCCGGTGATGATGGAAACTTTCCCTTGCAGACGCATTGCAGTTCCTTTTCTGAATGGATTACGACCGGCCCAAAACGGCGAGTGCCACGCTCCATCCTCTCCCGTAACGACCGGAGCCCGTCGTGCACCATGCTGCGGCAGCACACACCGGCATTCCCCCGTCCGCGAGTATCGATTTTGACGTTATTCGGGCCCGGCGCGGTGCCTTATGTTGCACTGCACCGAACACGGCGGACTATAACCCAAGGGTTGTGGCCGGTCAAAACCCCCATGTCGTATTTAACGTAAACGTAAAGCGGGCCCCAAAGCCCCGAACAGCAAGAAACCCCGGCCACTGGCCGGGGTTTCTTGCTGTTTCGGACGGACGGGCTGCACGGCGAACACTGTCGTCGGCAGTACCGCCCGTCGGCTGGTACCTACACCAGGCCGCGGGACGCCAGATAGTCGTCGTAGCTGCCGGTGTAGTGGGTGTAGCCACCGGTGCCGTCGAGCTCGATGATCTGGGTCGCCAGCGAGCTGACGAACTGGCGGTCGTGCGAGACGAAGATCAGGGTGCCGGTGTACTTTTCCAGCGCCATGTTCAGCGATTCGATCGACTCCATGTCCATGTGGTTGGTCGGTTCGTCCATGATCATCACGTTCGGGCGCTGCAGGATCAGCTTGCCGTACAGCATGCGACCCTTCTCGCCGCCGGACAGCACGCGTACCGACTTGGTCACGTCGTCGCTGCCGAACAGCAGGCGGCCGAGGGTCGCGCGAACGGCCTGCTCGTCATCACCTTCCTGCGCCCATTCGCGCATCCACTCGGACAGGTTGTCGTCCGAATCGAAGTCCGACTCGTGATCCTGGGCGAAGTAGCCGACCTGGGCTTTTTCCGCCCACTTGATCCGGCCGGCATCGGCATGAATGCCGTCGCCGAAGGTCGGCTGGTACGCGCCGGCCAGCAGCTTGACCAGCGTGGACTTGCCGGCGCCGTTCGGACCGATGATGGCGATGCGCTGACCGGCTTCGAGAATCAGGTTCAGGTCGCGGAACAGCACCTTGTCGTCGTAGGCCTTGCACAGCCCGCTGACTTCCACTGCCTGGCGGTGCAGCTTCATCTTGTCGTCGAGCTCGAAGCGGATGAACGGGTTCTGCCGCGTCGACGGCTTGACCACCACCATGTCGCTCTTCAGCTTGTCGACCTGCTTCAGGCGACTGGTCGCCTGACGTGCCTTGGACTTGTTGGCCGAGAAGCGCGCCACGAACTCCTGCAGTTCCTGGATGCGTTCCTTCGCCTTCGCGTTCGACGACATCTGCCGTTCACGTGCCTGGGCCGCGGCGAGCATATAGTCGTCGTAGGTGCCCGGATACACGGTGATGGTGTTGTAGTCGAGGTCGGCCATGTGCGTGCACACCGCATTCAGGAAGTGGCGGTCGTGCGAAATGATGATCATGGTCGAGTTGCGCTGGTTCAGCACATCCTCGAGCCAGCGAATCGTATTGATGTCCAGGTTGTTGGTCGGTTCGTCGAGCAACAGGATGTCCGGATTCGAGAACAGCGCCTGTGCCAGCAGCACGCGCAGCTTCCAGCCCGGCGCCACTTCGCTCATCGGGCCGTTGTGCTGTTCCAGCGGAATGCCGACGCCCAGCAGCAGTTCGCCGGCACGCGCTTCGGCGGTATAGCCGTCGTACTCGGCGAACTTGGCTTCAAGCTCGGCCGCGCGCATGTAGTCGTCCTCGGTCGCCTCGAGATTCGCGTAGATGGCATCGCGCTCACTCATCGCCGCCCACATCTCGCCGTGCCCCATCAGGACGACGTCGATCACTCGCTGATTCTCGAAGGCGAACTGGTCCTGACGCAACTTGCCCAGGCGCAGACCGGGCTCGATCGACACATTGCCCGAGGTCGGTTCCAGATCACCGCCGAGGATTTTCATGAACGTCGATTTGCCCGAGCCGTTGGCGCCGATCAGGCCATAACGGTTGCCTTCGCCGAACCGGACCGACACGTTCTCGAATAACGGCTTTGCGCCGAACTGCATCGTAATGTTCGCGGTAGTAATCACGCGTGAAGATTCCTCGTCACCTAAAGGTTTGTCCGATAACCGGAAAACAGCGGATTCTATCACAGCAGTCCGTCACCGACCCATGCCGTCGCGCCGCAACAATTCATTACGATTGCATGCCGGGCGCATTCGCGCGCGGCGAAAGATTTGGGCTACAATCCTGCGCTCGTAAACCTTGAACACATGACAGGCAGTCCCATGCTTAGCGGAAGTCTGGTCGCGATCGTGACCCCCATGTTCGAGGACGGCAGCGTCGATTTTGCGTCGCTGGACCGTCTGGTCGATTTTCACATCGAGTCCGGCACCAGCAGCATCGTCGCCGTCGGCACGACCGGCGAGTCAGCGACGCTGACGGTCGACGAGCACCTGCAGGTGGTCGAGTCGGTCATCAAGCGCGCGGCGGGACGCATCCCGGTCATCGCCGGTGGCGGCGCCAACTCGACCCACGAAGCGATTGCGCTGACCCGCGAGGCCAAGCGCCTCGGCGCCAGCCATGTGCTGTCGGTGGTGCCGTATTACAACAAGCCGACCCAGGAAGGGCTGTACCAGCACTTCCGCGCGATTGCCGAAGCGGTCGACATCCCGGTCATTCTGTACAACGTGCCGGGCCGCACCGTCGCCGACCTCGGCAACGATACCGCGCTGCGCCTGGCCGAGATCGACAATATCGTCGGTCTGAAGGACGCCACCGCCGACCTCGAACGCTGCTGCGACCTGGTCAAGCGGGCGCCGAAGGATTTCGCGCTGTTCACCGGCGACGACGCCACTGCCATGGCCTTCATGCTCTGTGGCGGCCATGGCGTGATCTCGGTCACCGCCAACGTCGCCCCGAAGCAGATGGCCGATCTGTGCCGCGCGGCACTGGCCGGCGACGTGAAGGCGGCGCGCGCCATCAACAATCCGCTGCAGGATCTGCACAGGAACCTGTTCTGCGAAGCCAACCCGACCCCGGTCAAGTGGGCACTCGAACGCATGGGCCGCATCGCGGGCGGTATCCGCCTGCCGCTGGTCCCGCTGACCCCGGCCGGCCAGGCCAAAGTCGAAGCCGCGCTGGTCGCTGCCAACCTGATCTGAACCATTCTTACGGAGCACGGATGAAACGCCGTCACCTGATTCCCCTTCTGATTGCCACGGCAAGCATCGCCGCCTGCTCTTCGACCACCGAAGGCGGCAAGTCCAAGATCGACTACCAGAGCGATACCCCGGCGCCGAAACGCACGCTGGAAGTGCCGCCGGACCTGACCGCGCCTGACCTGACCAACAACTTCGCGCTGCCGTCCGGCGGCGTGACCGCCCGTGGTCTGGCCAGCCAGCAGCAATCGCAGCAGTCGCAGCAGTCCGCAATTGCTGCCGGCACCGCCCAGGTCGCCGCCTCGCCGAGCGCCAACCTGAAGATCGAGCGCGCCGGCACCCAGCGCTGGCTGGTCGTCAGCGGCAAGAGCGCCGAGCAGCTGTGGCCGCAAGTGCGCGAGTTCTGGCAGGACAACGGCTTCGTGCTGAAGCGCGACGAGCCGCAGGTCGGCATCATGGAAACCGACTGGGCGGAAAACCGCGCCAAGATCCCGCAGGACGGGCTGCGCAACCTGCTGTCGAAAGTCGGCCTCGACGGCCTGTACTCGACGCCGGAACGCGACCGCTTCCGCACCCGCTTCGAGCGCCACGGCAGCGATGTCGAGATCTACATCAGCCATCGCGGCATGGTGGAGAGCTTTACCGAAGGCAAGAACGACACCAAGTGGCAATCGCGCCCGGATGATCCCGAGCTCGAAGCCGAATTCCTCAGCCGCCTGATGGTCACCCTCGGCGCCGACGAGAAGAAGGCCAAGGATGCCGTCGAACAGGCCGCCCAGCCGAAGTCGCAGCAGGCCGCCGGCTCTCGCGCGCGTGTCGATGGCGACAGTGTTGTCGTCGACGACGGCTTCGACCGCGCCTGGCGCCGTACCGGCCTGGCGCTGGACCGCACCGGCCTGATCGTGACCGACCGCGACCGCACGGCGGGGACCTACTTTGTTCGTCCGGCCAAGAGCGATGCCGACAGCAAGGGCGACGACGACAGCGGTTTCTGGTCCAGCCTCGCCTTCTGGCGCGACAAACCGGACACCCGCAGCAAGGTCAGCCAGGAGTTCAGCTACCGCGTCGTGGTCAAGCAGGTCAGTGACAACGAAAGCCGCGTCAGCCTGCTCGACCCGAACGGTCAGCCGGTCGATGGCAAGGTGCGCGACGCCGCACTGCAGAAACTGGCCACCCAGTTGCGCTGAGCAGAAACGACAGAAACCCCGGGATGCCCTCCCGGGGTTTTTTCATGCCTGCCGTTGCGCAAGCACACATGCAAATACGCCCGGGCACAGGCCGTGGGCGTATCTGCATGGATCTCCCGCCAGTGGCGGGCAACAAAAAAGCCGACCTAGGTCGGCTTTTTCGCTGGAGAAGTAAAGATTACTTCTTTTCTTCGGCCGGAGCGGCAGCCGGAGCAGCAGCGTCAGCAGCCGGAGCGGCGGCAGCGTCAGCAGCCGGGGCAGCAGCGTCAGCAGCCGGAGCGGCAGCGTCAGCAGCCGGGGCAGCCGGCGCAGCAGCGTCAGCAGCCGGAGCTTGTTGTTCAGCAGCCGGAGCAGCAGCGTCAGCAGCCGGAGCTTCTTCTTTTTTACCGCAAGCGGTCAGGGCAACGGCCAGCAGGGCAGCAACGAGGAGCGACTGTTTCATTTGTATACCTATTTGGGAAGTAGCGTTGGACAAAGACAGCAGCCAACCCGAGGTGTGTGTTGCATTACGGTTAGCTGTTGGGGCGGATTGTAGCATGTTTTGATGTTCGGAAAAGGCGGCAGAATGTTCGATCTGCGACCATCTGCGTTCATCTTACAAAGCGTTACAAAGCAAACCGGTACTGAAACGCCAAATAGCGGTTTTGTCGGCATTTGTGGCCGACAAGTATGTCAATCAGGTTTATCTATAAGATTCGGATAACAATGCTGCCGAAAACACTCACCCTTGGTAACAAAGCGACGCATTGAACGCCGCCGCGAGGGGCGCCGGGCTCCCGGCGAACTGTTGTATTCAAGCATCAACCGTTCACCGGGCCCGACTTTTACCAGCTGTTTCAGTCTGCAGCCGGGCGACTTTCACCCAGTTGCCAGTAACCGGCCTCGTATCCCTCGTACAGCGCGTCGAGCATGCCGTCGGACACGGCCGCCCCCGCCAGATGACGGGCGTTGCCGAACTGCTGCCAGCGTGCGGCATCCTCTGCCCCGGTCTCCAGCCGCTCACCGTTGGCGTACACCGCGTCGTCGGTGAACAGGATCTGGCTCTTCAGGTCCAGCCTGATGCCCTGCTCCACCACCGCATCGGCAAATGCGTCGAAATCCAGCGCCGCGTCCGGGCCCTCGTAGAACACGTGCGGTTTTGGCTCACTCAGGTAACGACCGAGAAAATCAGCCACCGTGTCGCGATCCCAGTGAATGCGTTCCAGCATCGCGGCGACCTGTTCGACCATGTCGTCGCCGATGCGGGCCGGTGCGTCGACCGGACGCAGTCCCGGATCGGCATACATGCCGTCCAGACAGATCGAGTCCTGCAGATGCACCAGGAACTGGGTTGCCATTTCCTGCACCGTCGGTGCACGGAAGCCGACCGAATAGGTCATGCCGGCATCGAGGGCGACGCCGTAGTGCGACAGCTTCGGCGGCAGGTACAGCATGTCGCCGTGCGCCAGCTCCCAGGTATCAAGCGCCGTGAACGAGTCCAGTACCTTGATCGGCGCGCCTTCCTGCAGCCGCTGGTTGTCCGGGCTGCCGATCTGCCAGCGCTTGCGGCCGCCGACCTGCAGCAGGAACACATCATAGGAATCGAAATGCGGCCCGACCGTCCCGCCGGGTGGCGCATAGCTGATCATCAGGTCGTCAATGCGCGCATACGGCAGGAAATCGAACTGCCACAGCAGGTCGGCAATATGCGGCAGGTGGTGGTTGACGTTCTGTACCAGCAGGGTCCAGTCGCTTTCCGGCAGGCGGGCGAGCCGGGACGGCCGCAACGGGCCGGACTCGACGAACCAGCGCCCCGCGCGCGACTCGATCAGCCGTGACTCGACGTCATCACGCTGCGCCAGCGCCGACAGCACCGCCAGATCGGCATGCGGACCGACGTCGGGAAAGGCGCCCCGCACCAGCAGGGGTTTTTTCTGCCAGTATTCGGACAGGAACTGCTCGGCGGTCAATCCGCCCAGAAAAGAGATCGGCGTTTTCATTTTCATATGGCGCCCGGCTCGGCGGGCCCTCCGGATTACATTACAATGCCGGGCAGCACGGCGTTGGCCGTGAGCCCGAAACTCTTTCAGGAAAACCCTCATGCAAATCGCCAAGAATACCGTCGTGTCGCTCAACTATGAGATGTACGACGCCGACAACAACCTGATCGACAAGACCGAAGAGCCGATCAGCTATCTTCATGGCGGCTACGATGGCATCTTCCCGCTGGTGGAAGAAGCCCTGCATGGCAAGTCCGCTGGCGACAACATCGACGTCAAGCTGGACCCGGACAATGCGTTCGGCGAACCGGACGAATCGCTGGTCCGCGTCGAAGACCTCAGCGTGTTCCCTGACGACGTGGAAATCGACGTCGGCACCATGTTTGAAGCTGACGATCCGGAAACCGGCGACGTCGTCGTGTTCCGCGTGACCGACATCTCCGAAGGCAAGGTCGTCGTTGACGGCAACCACCCGCTGGCCGGTCACACCATCCGCTTCGTCGCCACGGTGGCCGAAGTCCGCCCGGCAAGCCAGGAAGAGCTCGACCATGGTCACGTGCACGGTGCAGGCGGCCATCACCACTGATCGGCCCCCGCATTCGGGAGAGTGAAGCGTAACGGCGGGTCTGCTGCCGCGCCGCTTCCTTCTCCCTGCACCAGCTCACGCCGCCCTTTCGGGCGGCGTTATGCATTATCGCAGCAGTGACGACACTGGCATACGCATCAGATCAAGCCCGCTGGCCGACCGTGACCCGGTCCAGCCCGGCCAGGTCGTGCAGCGTGACGACCCGCTCCAGCCCGGCCGCCGCAAACAGCGTGCGGCAGGCCTCTCCCTGGTCGTAGCCGTGCTCGATCGCCAGCCAGCCTTCCGGCCGCAAGCGCGATGCCGCGCCGGCGACAATGAGGCGGATCGCCTGCAGGCCGTCGGCAAAGTCGGTCAGCGCGCCCGGCGGTTCAAAACGCAGATCCCCCTGTTCCAGATGCGGATCGCCACTGGCGACATAGGGCGGATTCGAGGCGATCAGATCGAACGTCTCGCCGGCTTCCAGCGCGGCAAACCAGTCGGACAGCAGAAAGCGGCAGCGTGCGCCAAGGTCGCGGGCATTGCCGCTGGCGATCGCCAGCGCCGCCGGCGACACATCGAGCGCCGTCATGTCGGTATCGGGCCGTTCCAGCGCAATGCTGACGGCAATGGCACCGCTGCCGGTGCCCATGTCCAGACAGCGCGCCTGTGGTGGCAGATGCGCGAGGGCAAACTCGACCAGCACTTCGGTTTCCGGCCGCGGAATCAGCACGCCGGGCGCCACATGGAAATCCCGGCCAAAGAACTCGCGCACCCCGACCAGATAGGCGATCGGTTCGCCGGCCAGCCGGCGGGCGACCAGCGCATCGAAGCGGGCGGCATCGGCCTCCGGCACTTCCAGCTCGGGCCAGGTCGACTGACGGGTACGGCCGATGCGCGCCGCCTGCTCGAGCAGCATGCGCGCTTCCAGCCTCGGCAGACCGCTGCCGGCCAGCAATTCGGCGACGGTCCGCATCACATCAGGAACACGGTGGCGAGACCGAGGAAGATGAAGAAGCCGCCGGAATCGGTACAGGCAGTGATCAGCACGCTGGAACCCAGCGCCGGATCACGTCCCAGTTTCTGCATCAGCGTCGGGATCATCACCCCCATGGTCGCTGCCAGCACCAGGTTCAGCGTCATCGCCGTGGTCATCACCACCCCCAGTTGCCAGCTGCCGTACAGCGCCCAGGCCAGTACGCCGAGCGCACTGCCCCAGACCAGGCCATTGATGACGCTGACGCCGATTTCCTTGCGCCACAACCGCCATGCCTGGTTCAGCTGCATCTGGCCCATGGCCAGTGCGCGCACGATCATGGTGATGGTCTGATTGCCGGAGTTGCCGCCGATCCCGGCCACGATCGGCATCAGTGCCGCCAGCGCGACCAGGTTCTGGATCGAATGCTCGAAGGCGCCGATCACCCGGCTGGCGACAAAGGCCGTGCACAGATTGACCGCCAGCCACGCCCAGCGGTTCTTCACCGAGGCCAGCACGCCGGCGAACAGGTCTTCCTCTTCCTTCAGGCCGGCCATGCTGAGCACTTCGCTCTCGCTCTCCTCACGGATGTAGTCGACCATGTCGGCCACCGTGAGCCGGCCGACCAGCCGGTAATTGCTGTCGACCACTGGTGCGGACACCAGGTCATAGCGCTCGAACGCCTGGGCCGCATCCCCGACGTCGTCGTCAGGCAGGAAGGTGACCACATCGCGCGCCATGACCGACGACACTTCGGATTCGGGATCGGAAATCAGCAGTTTGTTCAGTGGCAGTACGCCGACCAGGGTTTCCTCGTCGTCGACGACGAAGATCTTGTCGGCGTGGTCGGGCAGTTCCTCGAAGCGGCGCAGATAGCGCAGCACGACTTCCAGTGTCACATCGGCGCGGATCTTGACCAGCTCGAAATCCATCACGCCGCCGACCTGGTCCTCGCGGTACGACATCGCGCTTTGCAGCTGCTCGCGTTCCTTCAGGTCCAGGCCGCCCATGACCTCGTACACCACCTGGCTCGGCAGGTCGGGCGCCAGGTCGGCGAGTTCGTCGGCATCAAGCTGTTCGGCGGCGGCGACCAGCTCTTCGCGGTCCATCGACTCGATCAGCGTCTCGCGCACCGCGTCGGACACTTCGAGCAGGATGTCGCCATCGCGGTCGGCCTTGACCAGATCCCACACCCGCAGCCGCTCGTCCAGCGGCAGCGATTCAAGAATGTAGGCGACGTCGGCGGGGTGGAGCTGGTCGAGCTTTTTGCTCAACTCGGCGCTGTGCTGCTTGTGGACCAGATTCTCGACCAGCTGCTGGCGAGGCATGTCCTGCTTGTGGACGAGATCCTCGACCAGCTGCATGCGGTTCAGCAGGTTCTGCACCTGCGTCAGGCTGGCCTGGAGGTTGTCCTGGTTTCTTGTGGTATCGACGGTCATGCAAGTCGTCTCCCGTACCCGCACGGAAGATCGGCGCCGGCGAATACGTCAGTCGTTATGTTTGTAGGGAGAAGGCGGCGGGTAACTGGGTAAGTCCATGGTTGGAGCCGGGGAAAGGTGCGCCCGGCAGAGTACACAGAGGGCGCGAATTGTAACGCCGGCGCAATAAACCACGCCAGACTGCTGACGAAAATTGCTGCGCCGCACGCCATCGCGTCGATCGCGATCCGGCGTGCGCCACGCGCGCCGGACACCGGCGCAATGATGCGGCGCAAACATTACGGGATGTCGGCGTAGGCCATTCGCCGCTGCAGGATGGCAGCCTTGCGCCGGAGCCGGGAATCATTGCGGTGATCATCGTAATAGCGCGGATTCGGCACCATGGCCGCCAGTCTGGCTGCCTGCGACGCCGACAGCCGCGACGCGCCGGTCTTGTAGTAATGCCGGGCCGCCGCTTCGGCGCCGAACACGCCATTGCCCCACTCGATCACGTTCAGATAGATCTCGAAGATGCGCCGCTTGTCCATCACCGCTTCCAGCATCACGGTGATGATGGCCTCCTCGGCCTTGCGCCACGGCGTGCGTTTGGACGACAGGAACAGGTTCTTCGCCAGTTGCTGGCTGATGGTCGAGCCGCCGGCGACGATGCGGCCCTTCTGCATGTTCTTCTCCCAGGCGGTCTGCATCCCCTCCCAGTCGAACCCCTCGTGGGCAAGGAACTTGGCGTCCTCGCTGGCGACCAGCGCCCGCTTCAGGTTGCTGGAAATGCGGTCGTACGACACCCAGCGATAGCGGATCTCGATATCGGGATTGGTTTCGGCCAGCACGGCCTGCTGTTCGGTCATGAAGGCGGTCGTGGACGGGTTGTTCCACTTCCAGTACAGGATGTGCCCGAACAGCCACAGTTGATACAGCAGGAACACCGCGGCCAGCAGACCGACCAGCTTGAAAAGCAACTTCACGAAAAGCTCCGCAAAAAAGAAAACAGCCGGAAGAACCGGCCCAGACTGCCCACAAACCCCGTCCATTGAAGAACGGACGAGCGAAGCGAGGTTTCCCCGCAGCGGCGGGGACGGAAGAGGCAGGAGTCAATCAGACAGACTGCCGTACTCACGGCAGATCCTGTCAGTCGGGCGTGCACCGACGCCACGGTGACCGTCGGTGCCCACCTTTATCAGCAGTCTGAGCCGGAAGAACCGGCCGTGGGTCGGGCATGTAACGGCGCAGCCGTCAGTCATGCCAGCAAATCGCGAAGGCTGTTCATCACCGGACGTGTCTCCGGCTGCACGCCATGCCAGATCCGGTACGACTCGGCCGCCTGTTCGACCAGCATGCCCAGTCCGTCGGACAGCATGCCGGCCCGTTCGGCCTGCGCCCGCGCCAGGAACGGCGTCAGGCCCTTGCCGTACACCATGTCGTAGACCAGCTCGCTGTCGGTCAGCACCCCGTCCGGCAGCGGCGGCAGCGCGCCGCTGAGGCCGGCCGACGTGCCGTTGATGACGATGTCGAAGTGGCGTCCGGCCAGTTGCTCGTACGCACAGACCTCGATCCGGCCCCAGCCGGCGAAGTCGGCCGCAACCTGCTGCGCCTTGTCCAGCGTGCGGTTGACCAGGGTGACGCTGGCCGGCTTCTGCTCCAGCAGCGGCAGCAGCACGCCGCGCACGGCGCCGCCGGCGCCCAGCACCAGCACATTCTTGCCGGCGATGGCGACATCGAGGTTGACGGTGATGTCACGGGTCAGGCCGATACCGTCGGTATTGTCGCCATGGACCTCGCCATCGCGGAAAGTCAGCGTATTGACGGCCCCGGCCGCACGGGCACGCTCGGTCAGGTGCTGCCGCGCCAGCTCATGCGCTTCGAGCTTGAACGGCAGGGTCACGTTCAGTCCGTGGCCGCCGCCGGCGACAAAATCGCGCACGCTGGCGGCAAAGCCGTCCAGCGGCGCCAGCAGGCGTTCATAGGCCAGCGGCACTCCCTGCAGGCGGGCGAACTCGAGGTGGATGTACGGCGACTGGCTGTGCGCAATCGGGTTGCCGATAACGGCGTAGCGTTGGGTCATGATGGTCACTATCGCAAAGGGAAATTCGGAATTCGGTCGCGGGGCGGCTCAGCCCTGCCGCCATGGCAGGCCGCTGACACGCCAGCCGCCAAGGCGGTTGCGCTGGCCCTGCCCGTCGAGCGGGCCCTCGAAGCCGTCGAGGATGTTGTAGGCCTGGTAGCCCAGCCCGGCCGCCAGCGTGGCGGCGGCCACCGAGCGGACCCCGCTGCGGCACAGGAACAGGACCGGCAGGTCTTTCGCCACCGCCGCTTCGAGCTGGCCGGCAAAGGCCGGATTGGGCTGCATGCCGGGCCAGGTCCTGAATTCGATGCCGGTCGCGGACGGCGGCATGCCGACAAAGCTCCACTCGGCAGCGCTGCGCACGTCGACCAGGCGCGCGGCGCCCAGTTCGACCAGTCGCCAGGCCTCCGCCGGGGTCACCTCACCGGCATAGGCGCTGCCCGCTTCGCGTCCGCGTGTCGCGGCCCGGGCCAGAATTGTGTCAATTGTGTCGTCCATCGCGAAGCCAGCAAGCCGGGTGTCATGTTCGGGCGATTATAGTAGCAGCGAATGCACGGACAATGACAAGGCTTGTCCGGCAGTCGCCGGACGGTCCAAACCGGTGCATGCCCGTCAGCAATGCACCGGTTTTGTGCCACCGCACGGCAAATTGCACGCTTATGGTGCATCATGCCATTGAGCGAGCCGGACGGGACGGCGTCCAGTCCCCGGGAATGCCGCGACAGCGGGCATGGCACAGTTTCTGCTATGTCTTCTGCCAGCTATCCGGTGCGCCCGGACCTCAACTTGAACGACTCGTAACACCTGAACACTTTGGGAGATTTGTATGGCGGCTGCCGACGTTAAGAAACTGATCGAGGATAACGACGTAAAGTTCGTTGACCTGCGCTTTACCGACACCAAGGGCAAGGAACAGCACGTCACCATCCCGGCGCACGTCCTGACCGAAGATGCCGAAGCCTGGTTCGAGCACGGCCATGCGTTCGATGGCTCGTCCATCGCCGGCTGGAAGGGTATCCAGGCCTCCGACATGCTGCTGATCGCCGACCCGGCGACGGCCTTCATCGACCCGTTCTACGACGAACCGACGGTGTTCATGACCTGCGACGTGGTCGATCCGGCCGACGGCAAGGGCTACGACCGCTGCCCGCGTTCGATCGCCAAGCGCGCTGAAGCCTACCTGAAGGCCAGCGGCATCGGCGATGTCGCCTTCTTCGGTCCGGAACCGGAATTCTTCGTGTTCGACAGCATCACCTGGCACGCCGACATGTCCGGCTGCCACGTGAAGATCAACTCGGAAGAAGCCGCCTGGTCGTCCGCCGATCCGCTCGACGGCGCCAACACCGGCCACCGTCCGCGCGTCAAGGGCGGCTACTTCCCGGTCCCGCCGGTCGACAGCTTCCAGGACATGCGCTCGCAAATGTGCCTGGTGCTGGAAGAACTCGGCGTGCCGGTCGAAGTGCACCACCACGAAGTGGCGACCGCCGGCCAGTGTGAAATCGGCACCCGCTTCAGCACGCTGACCCAGCGCGCCGACTGGACCCAGATCACCAAGTACGTGGTGCAGAACGTCGCCCACAGCTTCGGCAAGACCGCCACCTTCATGCCGAAGCCGATCTGCGGCGACAACGGCTCGGGCATGCACGTTCACCAGTCGATCTGGAAAGACGGCGTGAACCTGTTCGCCGGTGACGGCTATGCCGGCCTGTCCGACTTCGCGCTGTACTACATCGGCGGCATCATCAAGCACGCCAAGGCGCTGAACGCGATCACCAACCCGGGCACCAACTCGTACAAGCGCCTCGTGCCGCATTACGAAGCCCCGGTGAAGCTCGCCTACTCGGCCCGCAACCGTTCGGCCTCGATCCGCATTCCGCACGTGGCCAGCCCGAAGGCCCGCCGCATCGAAGCGCGCTTCCCGGACCCTTCGGCCAACCCGTACCTGTGCTTCGCCGCGCTGATGATGGCCGGCCTGGACGGCGTGCAGAACAAGATCCACCCGGGCGAACCGGCCAGCAAGAACCTGTACGACCTGCCGCCGGAAGAAGACAAGCTGATCCCGACCGTCTGCGCGTCGCTGGACGAAGCGCTGGGCGAGCTCGACAAGGACCGCGACTTCCTGACCCGTGGCGGCGTGTTCAGCAACGAGTGGATCGATGCCTTCATCGAACTCAAGATGCAGGAAGTCAACCGCATCCGCATGACGCCGCACCCGGTCGAGTTCGACGAGTACTACAGCCTGTAAGGGCCTGGCCGGGCGGGCACCGGAACACCGGGAGCCCGCCCGGCTGATACGGGGGACTGTCACACGACAGTCCCCCGGTTTTTTTGCACGGCCGGGCACCGACGTTCACCGTGGCGCGGTGCACGCCGGCTGACAGGATCTGCCCCGCTTCCGTCCCCGCCGCCGCGGGGAAACCCCGCTTCGCCCGTCCGTTAGACGTGGTCACTTTTTTCAGCCTTTTCCGACCCGGTCGATGGCGTATCATCGGCAGCATGACTCTGCGCCCCGCCCTTCCGCTGCTGGCTGCGCTGCTGGCGCTGCCGGTAACCGCCGCGCCCGTGCCGGTGGACGGCACGACACCATACCCGACGCCGCCCGACATCCGGCTCTCGCGCCCGGTGCCGACCGCGCCGTATGCGCCGCCGTCCCGCTTCGGCACCATCGCACCGATCCCGCCAGCGAGTGATCGCCAGCCGGCACCGGTACGCGATATCGACATGGACATCCGGCCCGCGCCGCGCCGTCTGCCCGACCGTCCGCGCTGAGCCCGGCACGGGTGCCGGCCACATGGCAGGCATTTTGCTTTATCGTCGTTATTCATTCCCTTTTGGCTGCCGATGCCCGATTCCGTTTTCGCCGGTCTTGCCCTGCTCGACACGGCGGTCCTCGCCGTCAACCGCGAGGGCGCCATCCTCCACGCCAACCCGGCAGCCGAAAACCTGCTGGCACTGGGCAGTCGCGAACTGGTCCGCCACACCCTGTCGAGCCTGTTCGTCAATGCCCAGCCGCTGATGCGCGGCCTGGCCACCGCCGTCGACAACGATGTCAGTTTCACCGAACACGATCTGACACTGGACACCACCAACCAGCTGCACCTGCACCTGTACTGCTCGCTGACGCCGATCGACGCCAACGGCGCGGCGGCGCTGCTGGAGCTGCGGCCGATCGACCAGCAGATCCGCATCGCCAACGAGGAACGCCTGCTGATCCAGCAGCAGGCGAACCGCGAGCTGATCCGCAATCTCGCCCACGAGATCAAGAACCCGCTTGGCGGCATCCGGGGTGCCGCGCAGTTGCTGGCACTGGAACTCGATGACCGCCCGGACCTGACCGAGTACCTCGATGTCATCCGCAACGAGGCGTTGCGCCTGCAATCGCTGGTCGACCGCCTGCTGGCGCCGAACCGGCGCCATGTGCAGGACGACGTCAATATCCACGAAGTGCTGGAACGGGTGCGCAGCCTGCTGCTGGCCGAGTATCCGGACGGACTGCACGTTCTCCGCGACTACGATATCAGCCTGCCGATGCTGACCGCCGACAAGGAGCAGTTGATCCAGATCGTCCTCAATATCGTCAAGAACGCGGCACAGGCCATGGCCGGCCACGGCACCATCCGCCTGAAAACCCGCATCGCCCGCCAGGTCACGCTGGCACGCCGCCGCTACGCGCTGGCACTGGAATTGCAGATCATCGATGACGGCCCCGGCATCCCGCCCGACCTGCACGACCATGTGTTCTACCCGCTGGTGACCGGCAGGGCCGAGGGAACCGGACTGGGCCTGACGCTGGCACAGACCTTCGTGCATCAGCACCAAGGAACCATCGAGTTCGAATCCCGGCCAGGACGCACCTGCTTTACCGTGCTCCTGCCGTTCCTGGAGAAAAGCGCATGACCACTGCACCGGTCTGGATTATCGACGACGACAAGTCCATCCGCTGGGTTCTGGAAAAAGCACTGGCCCGCGCCGGCATCGCCTTCCAGAGTTTCAGCAATGCCGACGATGCCCTGAACGCCATGTACGACGACACGCCGAAGGTGATAGTCAGCGATATCCGCATGCCGGGCACGGACGGACTGAAATTCCTGGGCAAGATCAAGGCTGACCATCCGCAACTGCCGGTCATCGTCATGACCGCGCACTCGGATCTCGACAGCGCCGTTTCGGCCTTTCAGGGCGGCGCATTCGAGTACCTGCCCAAGCCGTTCGACATCGATCAGGCCGTCCAGCTGGTCGAACGCGCACTCGGCGAGGTCGCCAGCATCGACCGCCCGGCGGACACGCTGGAACCGCTGCCGGTGCTGCTTGGCCAGGCGCCGGCAATGCAGGACGTGTTTCGCGCCATCGGCCGGCTCAGCCAGTCCAGCGTCACCGTGCTGATCACCGGCGAATCCGGCTCCGGCAAGGAACTGGTCGCGCAGGCGCTGCACCGCCACTCGGCGCGTGCCGCCAAGCCGTTCATCGCCATCAACACCGCCGCCATCCCGCGCGATCTGCTGGAGAGCGAGCTGTTCGGCCACGAGCGTGGTGCCTTCACCGGCGCCACCGCGCAACGGCGCGGCCGCTTCGAGGAGGCCGAGGGCGGTACGCTGTTCCTGGATGAAATCGGCGACATGCCGACCGAGCTGCAGACCCGCCTGCTGCGGGTGCTGTCGGACGGGCAGTTCTATCGCGTCGGCGGCCATATGCCGATCAAGGCCAATGTGCGGGTCATCGCCGCCACCCACCAGAACCTGGAATCCCGCGTGCGCGACGGCCAGTTCCGCGAGGACCTGTTCCATCGCCTGAACGTGATCCGCCTGCGTCTGCCGCCGCTGCGCGAGCGCCACGAGGACATCCCGCTGCTGACCCGGCATTTCCTGGCCCGCAGCGCGTCCAGCCTTGGCGTCGACGCCAAGCGGCTGTCGGAAGCCGCCATGGCCCAGCTGGCCGACTATGCCTTCCCAGGCAATGTCCGCCAGCTGGAGAACCTGTGCCAGTGGCTGACAGTGATGGCACCGGGCCAGACCGTCGAGCCGGCCGACCTGCCGCCGGAGCTGAAGGAAAGCGGCGGGGACGCGGTCGCAGGCCACCATCCGGCGACAGCCGGCGACTGGGCCGGCAGCCTGGCCGCCGTCGCCGCCGAGCAGTTACGCCGTGGCGAGACCGGCATCATCGACGCGCTGACCCGCGAGTTCGAGGGCACGCTGATCCGCACCGCACTGGCGCACACCGGCGGGCGCCGGGTCGAGGCGGCGTCCCTGCTCGGGCTCGGCCGCAACACGCTGACACGCAAGGTGCAGGAGCTGGGGATAGACAGCGACGAATAAAAGAAGGGGACCTCGCGGTCCCCTTCTTTGTGCCCTGCATGCTACTCGGCGCTGTCCTTGCGGCCTTCGCGCCGCGCCTTGCGCTCGGCGCGGTCGGCCTCGTCAGCCAGCCGCTCGGCTTCGAGCCGGGCTTCGATTTCCCGGGCCATGACCTCCCACTGCGCCGGTGTTTCCAGCGTCAGCCGGCCGATACGGCCGTCGCGGAAGTCGTTCAGCACCACTTCGGCCGCCTTCTGCTCGTCCAGCACGCCACCGGCACGCATGGCGCCACGGCGACGGCCGATTTCCTCGAACAGTGCTACATCGCTGTCCGGCAGCGCGCTCAGGTTGTAGCGCGCCATCAGTTCGGCCGGGTAGACCGGCATCAGCATCGCCAGCAGTTCGAGCGCCACCTCGGCCTCGTCCATCGCATTGCGGCCGACAGCGCCGCTGGCGGCCAGCGCATAGCCGGAACGCTCATGCTCGATCTTCGGCCACAGCATGCCCGGGGTATCGAACAGCACGACTTCGTCGGTCAGCTGGATGCGCTGCTGCGCCTTGGTGATGGCGGGCTCGTTGCCGGTCTTGGCGATCTTCTTGCCCATCAGGCTGTTGATCAGCGTCGATTTGCCGACGTTGGGAATACCGCACACGATCAGCCGCAATGGCCGGTCCGCACCGATCACCCGACCGGGCACCAGTGCGCGCGCCGCGTCGATAATCTTCTTTTTCGGATTGCTCTCGCCATTGTCGAGCGCAATCGCGCCGGTCCCCGGCTGCGAGGCGAACCAGGCCAGCCAGTCCCGGGTGGTGGCCGGATCGGCCAGATCCTGCTTGTTGAGGATCTTGAGCTTCGGCCGCCGGGTCTCGAGCAGACGGGAAATCATCGGGTTGGACGACGACATCGGCAGACGCGCATCGCACATCTCGATCACCACGTCGACTTCGGCGAGCTTGTCGGCAAACTCGCGCTTGGCCTTGTGCATGTGACCGGGGAACCATTGGATGGCCATGGGGAGAATCCTTCTGTGGTCGTCCTGGAGCGGCCGACCGGCTTTAACGGCAAAACGGCGCGCATTGTACCCGTGCGGCAGCCTGCCGGATATGGCGGTCGCAGGCAAACCCTTGGCGAAACGGGCTTTTGTGCCGTACTTGACCCCGGTCAATGACGTGCTGCTTAGCCATGGCCGGCACGAACGGGCGGTCGTACATTGTTCCCATGCTGTGCCGCGCATCGGCCAGCAGGGTGTTCTTCACGCAAGCTTGAATCAAAGCCTTGGGCGTCACTGCGGTGGCGCCTTTTTTATTGTCGTCGGCCGCCATCCCGTACACTCGACACCTTGCCGTTTTTCTCCGGTACGCGATGACACGCTTTGATATCTCGATCTGCTGGTTCCGCCGCGACCTGCGGCTGTCCGACCATGCCGCGCTGTACCAGGCCCTGAAGCACAGCCGGAGCGTGGTGTGCGTCTTCGTATTCGACCGCGCCATTCTCGAACCACTGCCAAGGGCCGACCGCCGGGTGGATTTCATCCACCGCTCGCTGGCCGAACTCAAGCAGGCGCTGCGCGAGCACGGCAGCGATCTGCTGGTCCGCCATGCCGATGCCTGCGAGGCGATTCCCGAACTGGCTCGCACGCTGGGTGCCGACGCCGTGTTTGCCAACCGCGACGATGACCCGGCCGCCATCGCCCGTGACGATGCCGTGGCTGCCGCCCTGGCCGCAGACGGGCGCACGCTGCTCACCAGCAAGGACGTGACGCTGTTCGAGCGTGACGAGGTCCTGACCGCATCCGGGACGCCCTACAGCGTCTATACGCCGTACCGGAACGCATGGCGGAAAAAGCTCGATCCGTTCTTCCTGCAGGCCTATCCGGTGGAACGCTACCTGACAGCACTGGCGCCGCTGCCGCCGCAACCGTTCCCGTCCCTGCCCGAACTCGGCTTTGCGCCGGCCGACCCCGGCGTGCCGACCGGGATGTCCGGCGCGCAGGCCCTGTTTGCGGCCTTTCAGCCACGCATCGCCCATTACCGCACCCTGCGCGACTACCCGGCCGACAATGGCGTGTCGGCGCTGTCGGTCCACCTGCGCTTCGGCACGATCTCTATCCGGCAACTGGCGCAGTTCGCCTGGGCCGACGGTTCGGACGGCGCGATGTGCTGGCTCGACGAACTGATCTGGCGCGACTTCTACCACCAGATCCTCTGGCACCATCCCCGGGTCGGTCAAGGGCGGTCGTTCAAGCCGGAGTACGAGGGCCTGGCCTTCCCCGGCGACCCGCAGCATTTCGACGCCTGGTGCGAGGGACGGACCGGCTATCCGCTGGTCGACGCCGCGATGCGTCAGCTGAACCGGACCGGCTGGATGCACAACCGGCTGCGCATGGTCAGTGCCAGCTTTCTGGTCAAGGACCTGTTGATCGACTGGCGCCATGGCGAAGCGTATTTCGCCGAAAAGCTGCTGGATTTCGATCTGGCCGCCAACAATGGCGGCTGGCAGTGGGCCGCCTCGACCGGCTGCGATGCCCAGCCATACTTCCGCATTTTCAACCCGGTCACCCAGTCGGAGAAATTCGACCCGCGCGGCGATTTCATCCGCCGCTTCGTCCCGGAACTGGCCGCGCTGGACCACAAGGCCATCCACGCGCCGTGGCAGGCCAGGCAGTTGCCGCCCGGCTTCCGGCTGTCGCATGACTATCCGGCGCCGATCGTCGACCATGCCGTGCAGCGGCAGCGTGCGCTGGCGCTGTACGGCAAGGACTGACGGCAGACAGCAGCAAGCCCGCAGACCTTTCCGTCTGCGGGCTTGCCGTGGGTGAACGCCGGTTACTTGTGGCGGTCGAGGAAGGCGCGGATTTCGGTTTCCGCCTGCTCCTTCGTTCGGCCGTAGCGCTCGCGGATCAGGCCGTTGAGCTGCTCGACCTTGCCATTGATGCGGGTCAGGTCATCATCGGTCAGCTCGCCCCAGGCGGCCTTGACCTTGCCCTTCAGTTGTTCCCACTTGCCTTCAAACGTATCACTGTTCATGGTCTTTCTCCTTGCAGGTTGGACTTCGTGCCCCGGAGCGGCCGGTCAGCCGCGACGGGAAAACAGGCTGAGCACGAAGAGGATGAGGCCAACGACAAAAACGATTTTGGCCGCGTAGGCTGCCGTACCGGCCAGGCCGCCGAATCCAAGCGCGGCCGCAACCAGTGCGACAATCAGGAAAATGACACCCCAACGAAACATGTCTGTCTCCTTCGGTGCTGACGCGCCGGAACGGGCCGCGACATGGGTGGGGGGAGTGGGAGTGTGCGCCGGGCGGGAATTACTTCACCCGCAGGTCGTTCTTGACCGAGGTGACGCCCTGGATGCCGCCGGCGACTTCCGCCGCGCGGAGCACCTGGGCCTTGTTCCTGACCACGCCGCTGAGCTGGACCCGGCCATTGCTGGTACTTACGCTGATCGGAAATGACTTCACATCGGCATCGGCCAGCAGCGCCGCCTTCACCTGGCTGGTGATGGCCGTATCGCTGAGATAGCCCCTGGCGCCCTTGTCACCGCCGTCCTTCAGCCTCAGGTCACTTCTGACCTCCTTGACGCCGGGCACGTTCGCCGCCAGTTGCGCGGCCAGCGACGACTGCTGCATATCGTTGACGAAGCCTGACAGCAGCACGACGCCCTGCTGGGTCTCCACGCCGATATCGAGGCTTTTGATCTGCTCGTCGGCCAGCAACGCAGCCTTGACCCTGGCCGTCACCGCGCTGTCGTCGATATAGGCATCCGCCTGCTTTGCACCACTCTCGATCTTGCTGCCGGCCTTGTCGATACTCTGGCCGAGGGTGTCCGCCATCGCCGCGCCACTGAATACCAGCGAGGAAGCGAGGAGCCACGGGGTCGCATGCTGGAACATCCGGTTTCGGGTCGTATTCATGGGGGTGCATCCTTTCCGTTGTTGTTCGGTTTCGGTGTGCTTGTTGCGTACCCCCAGACTAGGGCAGCCATGCCGGCGGCCCAACAGTGAAAGGTTTAACAAATGTAACAATAACCAGTACATCATGACACATTTGGTTAAGCGGCTGTTTTTTAATCGAAAATACTGAAAAACTTATTCACACCCAGCATACCCCTCTTTGCAGGCGCACGACGTTTCCGACATGAAAAAACCGGAAGTAGCCACTTCCGGTTGCATGATGAAAAGGCAGCGTCGTGACTAGCCCAGCAGTCCTTCCGCCGTCATCGCCGCCTGCACGGCCGGTCGCTTGAACACCCGCGCGCGCAGCGCCTTGATGCGCGGCCAGCGATCGAGCGAATGATGCAGGAAGCCCAGCCAGCCCAGGCAGGTGAACAGATAGGCATCGGCCACGCTGTAGCTGCCGTTCAGGTAGTCCCGCCCCGCCAGGCGCGTTTCGACATCGTCGAGTCGCAGGCTGAGCCGGGCCCAGGCACGCTGCATCATCCCGGCCGAGTTCTGGCCGTCCACATCCCACAGCGGCCCCGTGCCCTTGTGGATTTCAGTGGCGATAAAGTTCAGCCATTCCGCCAGCTGTGCCCGTTCCAGCGTGCCGGCACGCGGTACCAGTCCCTTGCCGGGCACCAGGTCAGCCACGTACTGCATGATCGCTGCCGCCTCGGTCAGCACCGTACCGCACGGCAGGGCCAGCGCCGGCACATAGTTGCGCGGATTGATGGTGCGGAAGTCGCGACCATCGGCGGTCAGGCGCGGTGACGCACGCAGGTTGATGCGTTCGAGGTCGTACGGCAGGCCGGCTTCTTCCAGCACGATATGCACCGCCATCGAGCACGCGCCCGGGGTGTAGTACAGCTTCATTCCTGTTCCTCTCGTCATGAATCACGATGCCGGCCAGCAGGTCGTCGCGGCTCGCCGGCCGCTACAGTATGGCGCGGCGATGGCGGGCTGACAAAGGCCGCCGGCCCGCGGAAGCCTTGCGTTCGTCGCCGGGGCTTGCATTAGACCGACCGGTCTAATACCATGTCCCCATGATGACTGAAGCCTCACCGTCGCACGATACCCGCGAACACATTCTTGCCGTCGCCGAGCCGATGATCCTCGGTCGCGGCTTCACCGCGGTCGGCCTGACCGAGCTGCTGACGGCAGCCGGCGTGCCCAAGGGATCGTTCTACCATTACTTCCGTTCCAAGGAGCACTTCGGTGAAGCGCTGCTGGAACGCTACTTCGCCGGCTACGCCAGCCGGATGGAAACGCTTTTCGCCGACGGCGTGCCCGGCCCGATGCGCGACCGGCTGCTGGCCTATTTTGCGTCCTGGCTGCACGGCGCCTGCGATATTGAAAATCACGGCAGTTGCCTGGCGGTCAAGCTGTCGGGCGAGGTCTGCGATCTGTCCGAGCCAATGCGCGAAGCGCTCGCGCACGGCATGAACCAGGTGGTCGGCAAGCTGTCTGCCGCCATCGCGGCGGCCGTTGCCGACGGCTCGACCACGGCCGGCGACGATTGCGATGCACTGGCCGAAGCCCTGTACTCGATGTGGCTGGGTGCCGCGCTGCGAACCAAGGTGCTGCGCGACCCGGCTCCACTGCAACGGGCGCTGGACGAAACCCGGCGGCGCCTGCCGCAACCGGACTGATCCCTGTTCCGGCCGGTGTGACCACGACACCGGCCTTTCATTTCCCCACCAACTAGACGACCAGTCTATTTTCAGGACACCACCGATGAACGCCGACAAGTTGCTCACGCCGCTCACCCTGGGCGCAATCGAACTCCGCAACCGCATTGTGATGGCCCCGCTGACCCGCCTGCGCGCCATCGAACCGGGCGATATCCCGACTCCGCTGATGGCCGAGTACTACACCCAGCGGGCCAGCGCCGGCCTGATCATTACCGAGGCCGCGCAGATTTCGCCGGTCGGCAAGGGCTATGCCGGCGCACCGGGCATCTATGACGAAACCCAGGTCGCCGCCTGGAAGTACATCACTGATGCCGTCCATGAGCACGGCGGCCGCATGGCGATCCAGTTGTGGCACGTCGGCCGCATTTCGCACACCGCGCTGCAGCCCGGCCACGCCGCCCCGGTGGCACCGTCGGCGCTGGCTGCCGACACCCGCACCACCATTCGCGATGAAAACGGCAATCTGACCCGCGTGCCCTGCTCGGTGCCGCGCGCACTGGAAACCGCCGAACTGGAAGACCTGGTTGAAGACTACCGTCTGGCCACCGACCGCGCGCGCCGCGCCGGCTTTGACCTGATTGAAATCCATGCCGCACACGGCTACCTGTTGGCCCAGTTCCTGTCGCCGCAGTCCAATGTCCGCACCGACGCCTATGGCGGCAGTATCGAGAACCGGGCCCGGCTGACGCTGGAAGTGGTCGATGCGACCATCGCCGAGTGGGACAGCGCTCACGTCGGCATCCGCATTTCACCGCTGGGGATGTTCAACGGGCTGGACGATGCCGGGCAGGAAGAAATGGCCTATTACCTGGTCAGCGAGCTGGCGCGGCGCAATCTCGCCTACCTGCATATCTCGGAACCGGACTGGGCTGGTGGCCCGGCCTACAGCGAGGCGTTCCGCCGCGCGCTGCGCGACCGCTACCCGGGCAAAATTCTGGCCGCCGGCAGTTACACCACGGAAAAGGGCGAGAAGCTGATCTCGCAGGGGCTGATCGACGCCGCCGTCTTTGGCCGGCCGTTTATCGCCAATCCGGATCTGGTCGAACGACTGACCCTGGGTGCGCCGCTGAACGCCGTCGACGAAGCCACGGTGTATGCGTCGGGCGCCACCGGCTACACCGACTACCCGACCCTGTCCGCCCGGGCCTGAGCCCGGCATGACGCAAGACCGGCGCGGCCTCGTCAACCGGCCTTGCCGGTCTTGCCCCCCGGGTGACGCCCGGTCTTGTCCTGATAGAACGCGCGAATCTCGCGCATGTCGCGCTCGATATCGCCGGTCGGCTGGAACAGCGGGCCGAAGCCGGCGGTCTTGCTCGGGTAGTCCATATAGGCCATCAGGATCGGCACTTCGGCGCCGACGGCAATATAGTAGAAGCCGGTCTTCCATTCGGTGACGCGGTTGCGCGTCCCCTCCGGCGGAATGGCGACCACCAGCCGCTCGGAGCGACGGTAGACCTCGACCATCTGTTCGACCAGCGAATTGCGCTGGCCGCGCTGGACCGGAATCCCCCCGAGCCAGCGCATGATCGGCCCCATCGGTCCGCGAAACAGGCTGGCCTTGCCCATCCAGTAGATTTTCGCCCGTGCGGCGAAGCACATGCCGAGTGTCAGCGGAAAGTCCCAGTTGCTGGTATGTGGTGCGGCGATCAGCACATACTTGGGCTGATCGGGAAAGCGGCCAACCAGCTTCCAGCCACTGACGCGCAGCAGCACAATGGAAATCCAGGCGAACAGCGTGCGAATGACGGGGGTATCGAAAAGGGTGTAGTGCATCGGGTTCGGCCGAAGCCGCTCGGGTCGCAGTGGAAAAGGCGGCGGACTGTACCTGAAATCGCTTCGCCTGGTATTAACGACAGCACGCCCGCGACAGCGGGTTTGATCTTTCTCATATACCAGTTCTGAATTTGCAATCCATTTTTAATTGCATTTCAGAATATGAGCACTGCGTAGACTGGGGCTGTCAGTATTCGCGGAGATCCCGCCATGCGAGCCCTCATTGTCGGCGGCGACCATATCGAGCCCACCCGGCGCGCCCTGCAGGCGCAAGGTTTTCAGGACATCGTGCACTGGAGCGGCCGCAAGACCGGCGACCTGACCCGGCCGATGCCGGCCCGGGTCGGCCATATGGTCATCATGCTCGGCTACATCAACCACAACCTGGCCAGGCGCATGCGCCAGATTGCCCGGGCGCAGAACATCCGGCTCGATTTCGTCGGCCGCAAGGGACTGCACTAGCGACCGGCAGGCATCAGAACTTGTAGCCCTTGTGCAGCGCGACGATGCCGGCGCTGAGGTTGTGATAATCGACCTTGCCGAAGCCGACATCGAGCATCATCTGCTTCAGCGTTTCCTGGTCCGGGTGCATGCGGATCGACTCGGCCAGGTACTGGTAGCTGGCAGCATCGCCGGCAATCAGCTTGCCCATGATCGGCAGCGCCTTCAGCGAATACAGGTCGTAGACCGGCTTCAGCGGCGACCAGATGCGCGAGAACTCCAGCACCAGCAGCTTGCCGCCCGGCTTCAGCACCCGCAGCATCTCGGCCAGTGCCAGTTCCTTGTGGGTCATGTTGCGCAGGCCGAAGGCGACGCTGACCAGATCGAAGTAGTTGTCCGGGAACGGCAGCTTTTCCGCGTCGGCCAGCGCGACCGGCAGCACCGTACCCTCGTCCAGCAGCCGGTCACGGCCGACGGTCAGCATCGAGCTGTTGATGTCGGTCAGCCAGACTTCGCCCTGCTTGCCGACCCGTTTGGCCCAGCCGCGCGCCAGGTCGCCAGTGCCACCGGCGATATCGAGCACTTTCTGGCCCGGGCGCAGCCCGGCGGTATTCAGCGTGAAGTGCTTCCAGATCCGGTGCAGGCCACCCGACATCATGTCGTTCATCACGTCGTACTTGTTGGCGACCGAATGGAACACCTCGGCCACCTTGCCGGCCTTGGCATTTTCTTCGACGGTCTGGAATCCGAAATGGGTCTGCTTGTCCATGCTTACTCCCTGCTGGCGCCGGCGGCGGCGAGGCGGTCGAGATAGTGTTGCCAGTATTCGGCCTGCTTGAGGCCGAGCTCGTAAAGATAATCCCAGCTGTACAGCCCGGTGGAATGACCGTCGTCAAACACCAGCTTCAAGGCGTAGTGACCAACCGGTTCGAGATCGGTTATGGCCACGTGACGCTTGCCGACCTGCAGCGTTTCCTGGCCGGGACCATGGCCGCGGACTTCCGCCGACGGCGAGAACACCCGCAGGTATTCGCACGGCAGCTGAAAACGCGCGCCATCGTCGAAGGCGATTTCCAGTTGCGCGCTGCGCGTGTGCAGCACGATGTCGGTCGGGCGGGGAGAAGCAGGGGTCAGGCCGGTCATGCGCGGGTCTCCTTTTCCAGCAGCATGGCGTCGCCATAGCTGAAGAAGCGGTATTCCTGTTCCACCGCATGCCGGTATGCGCCGCGCAGGGTGTCGATGCCGGCAAAGGCACTGACCAGCATCAGCAGCGTGGATTTCGGCAGGTGGAAATTGGTCAGCAGGCGGTCGACCACCCGGAAGCGGTAGCCCGGCGTGATGAAAATGTCGGTCTCACCGCGGCCGGCGCGCAGCGCGCCGTCCTGGGCCGCCGCTTCCAGCGCGCGCATCGAGGTGGTGCCGACGGCAACCACGCGGCCACCGGCCGCATGGCAGGCGGCGATCGCGTCCACGGTCCCGACCGGAATCTCGAAGCGTTCGCTGTGCATCTTGTGTTCGTCGATATTGTCGACCCGCACCGGCTGGAAAGTGCCGGCGCCGACATGCAGCGTGACCGTCGCCGTGCCGATGCCGCGCGCGCGGATGGCGGCGAGGATCTCGTCGGTGAAGTGCAGACCGGCCGTCGGCGCCGCCACGGCGCCACGCTCGCGGGCATACACGGTCTGATAGCGCGACTCGTCGTCACCGCCGGCTGCCCGCTCGATATACGGCGGCAGCGGCAGCTTGCCGGCGTCGTCGAGGATCGCGTATACGTCGCGGTCGCCGAGGAAGCGCAGCAGGAACAGTTCGCCCTGGCGTTCGACCATCTCCGCCTCCCAGCGGTCGGCAAACAGCAGCCGGGTGCCCGGCTTCGGCGATTTGGAGGCGCGGACATGGGCCAGCGCATGGTGATCGTCGAGCACGCGCTCGACCAGCGCCTCGATCGCACCGCCACTGGCCTTGCGGCCGTACAGCCGTGCCTTGATGACGCGGGTATCGTTCATCACCAGCAGGTCGCCGGGGGCGAGCAGCCCGATAAAGTCGGGAAAGCGCAGGTCGCTCAGGCGGTCGCCCTCAACGTGCAGCAACCGGCTGTTGCCGCGCTGTTCGGGAGGAAACTGCGCGATCAGGCGCTCGGGAAGGTCGTAATCGAATTCGGAAAGCAGCATGGGGAACGGCACGGCCGGAAGGCAATCGCCGGATTATAACGTTTTGCCCGGTCCCTACCTGCAAAATGCCGCCATGACCCTGTTGCGAGTGCGGAGACGACGAGCGGGAAAATCGAGCAAATACTCTGAAAAATCAGGCCGGCAGCAGCATGGCGGTGACCATTTTCGAGTCACTTGTAACGGAAGTTGCTTGCCAGTTCGCGAACGTTTGCCGCAAAATCGCCGCCATGTCGACGACAAACCCCCGAAACCCCAGCCGCGTACTTGTGCTGCACGGACCGAACCTGAACCTGCTCGGCACCCGTGAACCCCAGCATTATGGCGCAGATACGCTCGCCGGGATCAATGCGCGTCTGATCGAGCGGGCCCGTGCCCGCGGCGTGGCCTGCGATACCTTCCAGTCCAATGCCGAGCACCTGCTGATCGAGCGCATCCACGCCGCCCGCGAGGACGGCACGGGGTTCATCGTCATCAATCCGGCGGCATTCACCCACACCAGCGTCGCCCTGCGCGATGCGCTTGCCGCTGTCGATCTCCCCTTCGTCGAGGTGCACCTCTCCAATGTGCACAAGCGCGAACCGTTCCGACACCACTCGTATTTCTCCGACCTCGCGGTCGGCGTGATCTGCGGGCTGGGTGCGCGCGGCTACGAATTCGCACTCGATATCGCCCTGGACTCGTTGGCGGCCCACTGAGCCATCCGCCCGGTGCGCCGCCCAAGCAAATCTTACGGGAATCCGCCATGGACCTTCGCAAGCTGAAAAAACTGATCGACCTCGTCGAGGAATCCGGCATCGCCGAACTCGAAGTTACCGAGGGAGAAGAAAAAGTCCGCATCACCCGCGTGCAGGCAGGCAACACTGTCAGCTACGCCGCACCGCCGATGGCGATGCAGGCCCCGGCACCGGCCGCCGCCCCCGTGGCAGCAGCCCCGGTGGTCGAGGCCAAGCCGGTCGTCGACGACACCAAGCTGATCAAGTCGCCGATGGTCGGGACTTTCTACCGCTCGTCCAGCCCGGGTTCGAAGCCGTTCCTCGAAGTCGGCCAGACGGTCAATGTCGGCGATACGCTGTGCATCATCGAAGCGATGAAGCTGATGAATGAAATCGAAGCGGACCGTTCCGGCGTGATCAAGTCGATCCTGGCCGAAAACGGCCAGCCGGTCGAATACGGCGAGCCGCTGTTCGTCATCGAGTAATTCCCGCGTGTGCAACGTGAACCCTGAGAAGGCGATGCCGCTGGCGGTGATTCTTCTGACGGTTCACGTTTCACGTTTCACGGATGCAGCCTGCAACCCCACTCGTCGCCGTCCCGGCGGTCCCGCTCCGGCATCCTGCCCGGACCGGACAGTCGGACCGACACCGGTCAGCGGTGTCGCGCCATGACGGACGAGTCGCGGAGACCCGCCATGTTTGAAAAAATCCTTATCGCCAATCGCGGAGAAATCGCGCTGCGCATCCAGCGTGCCTGCCGCGAAATGGGCATCAAGACCGTGGTCGTCCACTCCGAGGCCGACCGCGAAGCCAAGTACGTGAAGCTCGCCGATGAATCGGTGTGCATCGGTCCGGCCGCGTCCGCGCTGAGCTACCTGAATGTGCCGGCGATCATCGCCGCTGCCGAAGTCACCGATGCCCAGGCCATCCACCCCGGCTACGGCTTCCTGTCGGAAAACGCCGATTTCGCCGAGCGCGTCGAGCAGTCGGGCTTCGTCTTTATCGGCCCGCGTCCGGAAACCATCCGCCAGATGGGCGACAAGGTGTGTGCCAAGCAGGCCATGATCGAAGCCGGCGTGCCCTGCGTACCGGGCTCCGGCGGCGAGCTGCCGGATGATCCGGCCGAAATCACCAAGACGGCCCGCGAAGTCGGCTACCCGGTCATCATCAAGGCGGCCGGCGGCGGCGGCGGTCGCGGCATGCGCGTCGTGCATTCCGAAGCCTCGCTGATCAACGCGGTCAACATGACCAAGACCGAGGCCCAGTCCGCGTTCGGCAACCCGGCCGTGTACATGGAAAAATTCCTCGAGACACCGCGTCACATCGAGATCCAGGTGCTGGCCGACGAGTACGGCCACGCCATCTATCTCGGCGAACGCGACTGCTCGATGCAGCGCCGTCACCAGAAGGTCATCGAAGAAGCGCCGGCCCCCGGCATCACCGACAAGCAGCGCAAGCAGATCGGCGAAGCCTGCGCCGAAGCCTGCCGCCGCATCGGCTACCGTGGCGCGGGCACGTTCGAGTTCCTGTTCGAGAACGGCGAGTTCTATTTCATCGAAATGAACACCCGCGTCCAGGTCGAACACCCGGTGACCGAACTGATCACCGGCATCGACATCGTCCAGGAACAGATCCGCGTGGCCGCCGGCGAAAAGCTGCGCTACACGCAGAAGGACGTGAAGATCCACGGTCACGCCATCGAGTGCCGCATCAACGCCGAAGACCCGTTCACCTTCGTGCCGAGCCCGGGCAAGATCGAAAGCTATCACCCGGCTGGCGGCCCCGGCATCCGCATCGACTCGCACATTTACCAGGGCTATACCGTCCCGCCGTATTACGATTCGATGGTCGGCAAGCTGATCGCCTATGGCGACACCCGTGACCAGGCCATTGCCCGCATGCGCGTGGCACTGTCCGAACTGGCCATTTCCGGCATCAAGACCAATATTCCGCTGCACCAGGAACTGATGATGGACGCCGCCTTCCAGCGCGGCGGCACCAGCATCCACTATCTGGAGCACCGGCTTGCAGAACGAAACAAGAAGGGCTGACATGGCTTGGCTTCAAGTCTCTATCGACGCTGACAGCCGTATCGCTGAACGCTTCGCCGACGCACTGATGGAACTCGGCGCCCTGTCCACCGCCATCGAGGATGCGGCGGCGGGTACCGAATTCGAGCAACCGATCTTCGGTGAACCGGGCGAGCCGGTCGACCAGTTGTGGGACAAGAGCCGCATCATCGCCCTGTTCGACGCCGACGCCGACGTGGCGGTGATGATCGCCGCCGCGGCCGCCGAGGCCGGCATGGCCCTGCCGGCCTGGAAGGAAGAGACGGTCGAGGCGCAGGACTGGGTGCGGGTGACCCAGGCGCAATTCGACCCGATCCGCATTTCCGACCGGCTGTGGATCACGCCGACCTGGCATGAGTCGCCGGCGCCCGATGCCATCAACCTGGCCCTGGACCCGGGCCTGGCCTTCGGCACCGGCAGCCATCCGACCACGCGGCTGTGCCTGCAGTGGCTGGACGCCAGCATCACCGGCGGCGAGCATATCCTCGACTACGGCTGCGGCAGCGGCATCCTTGCCATTGCCGCGCTGAAGCTGGGCGCCGCCGATGCGGTAGGCATCGACATCGACAAGCAGGCCGTCACCGCCAGCAATGACAATGCGGCTCAGAACAGCGTCACCGCCACCTTCGGTCTGCCCGATACGCTGGTGGAGGCGTCGCAGTACGACGTGCTGCTGGCCAATATCCTCGCCAATCCGCTGCGTGTGCTCGGCGACCTGCTCGCCTCCCACGTGCGCCCCGGCGGCCGCATCGTGCTGTCCGGCATCCTCGACGAGCAGGCAGAGGAACTGTCCCGCCTGTACAGTCAGTGGTTCGACATGGATGCGCCGGTATTCGACGAGGGCTGGACCCGACTGACGGGTACCAGACGGAGTGTTTGATTACGCTGACATAATTGCAATGCGCCGCAGCCGAGCGGCGCATTTGCATTTATCGTACCCGCCTGTGTAACCTCATAAGCAAGAACCGAGAAAACCCATAGCTGACCCCATGTATACAACCCAATGCCCTCATTGCGACACCCGCTTCCGCCTGCAACCCGAACAGCTGGACGCTGCAGACGGGCTGGTGCGCTGCGGACGCTGCCGCACGGTGTTCAACGCCAGAGCGCATCTGGAAGAAGAGCCGGCAGCGGAAACGCCGGTCGAGCCCGACACGACCGCCCCGGCCGGCGCACGCGCCGAAGACTTTGCGACCCCCGGCACCGGATCAACCGCGCCGTGGGATGAAAACGCCCCGGCCAATGAGGCGCAACGGCTCGCGCATCGCATGCGCCAGGCCAAGTCGGGCGAATGGGCAGCCGAGCCGCTGAAAGCCTCCAGCGACGAAACCGAACTGGCACCGGCCGGCAGCTCGCACGATTTCGACCTCGACCTGCCCGACCTCGCCACCCTGTCGAGTTATGGCGAAGTCGAGACACCGCCCCCGCCGGCAGAGGAGCCGGAAGTGCCACCGCTGCCGCCGCTGCAGGAAGACCGGCAGCCGGAAGCGCAGCCCCCGGAACCCGAGACGCCGGTCAGGAATGAAGAGCCCGACTTCGCCAGCCTGCTCGACAGCCTGAAGACGCCACCCCGGGTCGAACCGGTCGTCGGCGCCGTCGTCAGCGCCACCACCGAGCCGGACTTCGACGTCAGGATCGGCGACCACAAGACTCCGCTGCGCGTCGATGACGAGCACACGCCGGTCCCGCTGCCGGAAGACCGGCCGGTGCGTCCCGCCCGCTCCGAAAAAGCCAGGAAGAAGACCGCCGGGCCGAAGCACAGCTTCGCCTGGCTGTGGCTGATCGGCGCCCTGCTGGCCGCCATCGCCCTGGCCGCCCAGCTGGTGTACCTGTTCCGCACCGAGATCGCCAGCCAGGTGCCGGGCGCCCGCGCGCCGCTGGAAGCCGCCTGTAAGGCGCTCGACTGCACGGTGCCCTTGCCGCGCCAGAGCGAGCTGCTGCGCACCGAGTGGTCGGAAATGAGCTTTATCCCGGAACAGAGCGCACTGGTGCAGCTGTCCGCCACGGTCATGAACCACGCCGACTACGACATGGACTGGCCGTACATGCAGGTCACGTTCAAGGACGCCTCCGAGCACGTGCTGCTGAAAAAGGTCTTCCCGCCGAAGGAATGGCTGCCTGCCGGCGAGCAGAAACAGCCGGCCTTTGCCGCCAACAAGGAGGTCAAGGTCAACATGCAATTGAACCTCGGCACCCTGCGTGCGCAGGGCTACAGCATCGCCTGGGTCTATCCGTAACATCTGGCCAAGGCAAATCCCGCTCCATCTGCTAGGATGAGCGGGATTTTTTTCACCTTTTGTTGACGAGAGTCATATTCCATTCGTCATAGTTAAAGCACGATGACCTATCTTGCGCCGGCACGGTCCTGACTTGTCTCATTCCCGACCGCTCCTGCGTTGCAGGGCAGTCCGAAGCAGCATGACCGATCCGGCACCGCCCGACTGCCGTCTCCGGCTCCGTCAGAGAATCCGCCATGCCCGACTTGTCCATTCGCACTCGTCTGTCCCTGCTGATCGCCGTGCCGCTGCTTGCACTGACCGGCTATGCCGGATACGACGCAAACAGAAGCTGGAACACCATCGAGGAGATGGCGTCGACATCGGCGCTGATCGCTTTCTCGACCGCCTCCGGTGACCTGGTCCATGCCCTGCAGGCCGAACGCGGCCGCTCGATCGGCTTCCTGAACGGCGACCCTGACCGCAAGCCGGTCGACGCGACCCGTGAGGACAGCGATCGCGCCAACGCCAACCTGCTCGATTTCATCCAGAATCGCCCGCTGCCGATTGCCATACAATCGAATATCGCACCGCTGAAAGCCAAGCTCGGCGAACTGGCCGCGCTGCGCGCCAGACTCGACGCGCGCCAGCTGCAGCCGGCCCAGGCGCTGGCGGCCTATACCGGCCTGATCGACGAGCTGTTCGCCTTTGTCGGCACACTGGAACATGCCACCCGCGACCCGGAGCTGTCCCGTGACACCACCGCGCTGCTCGGCCTGATGTGCCAGAAGGAATTCGCCGGCCGCGAACGCGCCACGCTGAACGGCGCACTGTCTGCCGGCCAGCTCGACACTGCCGCCCGCGACCGCATCATCGGCGGCATGGGCCAGCAGGCGGCCTGTGAGAAGCAGTTCGAGCGCGCTGCCGCGCCGGAAATGAGCGAGGTGTACAAGATCATCCAGGGCACGCCGGAATACCAGGGCGGGCAGAAGATGCGTGATTCACTGATCGTGCCGGGCGAAATCGCCGCCGTCGGCGTCAAGCCTGCCGACTGGTTCAAGGCCTCGACACTGCATATCGACGCGATCAAGGGCATGCAGGACACGCTGAGCCTGACCATGCAGGCCAAGGCCGACAGCCACCTGGCCGACGCTCGCCGCTCGCTGGCCATCACGGGCGGCATTACCGCGCTGCTGCTGGCCATCGTCATCGTCATGTCGCTGATGACGCTGCGCAGCATCCTCAAGCCGATCAACCAGCTGCGCCAGTTGATGGACGACATGGCCCGTTCGCTGAACCTGTCGCTGCGCACCGGCATGAAGGGCAAGAACGAAATCGCCGCCATGGCCGGCAGCTTCGACCGTCTGGCCGCCACCTTCGAGCAATCGCTGAGCGAAGTCGGTGACAACGCGGCCACACTGGCCACCGCCGCGCGCCAGCTTACCGCCATCAGCGCCCAGGCCTCCGAGGCCAGCAGCGCCCAGACCGAATCGTCGAACCGCATTGCCGATGCCGGCGAGGAAATGAGCCAGGGCATTGCCGAGGTCGTGCGCCATGCGCATGCCAGTCGCGACAATGCCGATGCCTCGCGCCGCCTGGCCGACGAGGGGGTCGAGCACATGAATGCCACCACCGCCGAAATTCGCCAGCTGGCCAGCCAGGTCAACGATGCCACCCAGCGCATCGAGGGCCTGCATGCCCGCTCGCAGGAAATCAGCCGCATTATCGTGACCATCCGTGAAATCGCCGACCAGACCAATCTGCTGGCGCTGAACGCGGCCATCGAAGCCGCGCGGGCCGGCGAGCAGGGCCGCGGCTTTGCCGTGGTGGCCGACGAAGTGCGCAAGCTGGCGGAACGCTCGAGCCTGGCCACGGTCGAAATTTCCACCCTGATCGGCGCCATTCGCACCGACACCGATGATGTCGCCGGGCAGATGAACGAGGCCAGCCAGCGCATGCACGACGGGCTGACCCTGCTCGACACCGTGCAGCAGACGCTGGGCCGCATCCGTGCCAGCGCCGAGGGCACGCTGGACAAGACCAGCGAGATCAGCAAGTCGATGCAGGAGCAGGAAGTGTCCAGCGACGCCGTGGCCCAGGGCATCGTCACCATTGCCGGCCAGATTGCGCAGACCGGCCAGCTGGTCAACGAAACGGCCGAGGTCGCCGGGGCGCTGGACGTGACCGCCGACCGCCTGATCGGGCTGGTCGGACGCTTCCGCCACGGCCAAATACAGGCTTGACAAAACGCCCCGCCGGTCTTTCCGCCGTTTAATCGTTCAGGCGCGTTGCTCCGGGCGGGGCTCTGTGAAAAAATCGACTCAATTCAACGGATTTTGGTTTTCTCACTATGCTGGACCGGGACGGCTATCGCCCCAACGTGGGAATTATCCTCTGTAACGCGAAAAATCAGGTGTTCTGGGGCAAGCGGGTGCGCGAGCACTCGTGGCAGTTTCCACAAGGGGGTATCAAACCGGGCGAAAGCCCGGAAGCGGCCATGTACCGCGAACTGATGGAAGAAGTGGGCTTGTCCCCTCATCACGTGAAGATCCTCGGTCGCACCCGCGACTGGATGCGTTATGAGGTACCGCCCAACTGGGTCCGTCGGGAATGGCGAGGCAGTTACAAGGGACAGAAACAGATCTGGTTCCTGCTGCGCCTGACCGGACGTGACTCCGACGTCTGTTTGCGGGCATCGAGCCATCCTGAGTTCGATGGCTGGCGCTGGAGCGACTACTGGTCGCCCATCGACAGCGTGATCGACTTCAAACGCGGCGTGTACGAATCGGCGCTGACCGAGCTCGCCCGTCTGTTGCGCGGGCTGGACGCCCGCCAGTCGTAGCGCCCTGCCCCCCGGCTTCCGGGAGGTTTATCGACCCGCCCGGCGTGGCGGTGCCGCGCCGATTGCGAAAAGGAGCTGTGCATGGCCCTGACCCCTTCTTCCATGCTGCCGCTCGGCTACCCGCTGCCGGCGTTCGAGCTGCCGGACGGCACCGGCCGCCGCTACCGCAGCGAGCAGCTTGCCGGTCCGGCCGGCCTGCTGGTCATTTTCATCTGCAACCATTGCCCTTATGTGAAGCACATCGACCCGGTGCTCGCCCCGCTGGGCGCGGTACTGGCGGCACAGGGTATCGGCATGGTCGCCATCTCCAGCAACGACGTGGCCGCCTATCCGGACGACGCGCCGGCGCGCATGGCGGAGACCGCGCACCTGCTCGGCTACACCTTTCCGTACCTGTATGACGAAGACCAGTCGGTTGCCCACGCCTTCCATGCCGCCTGCACCCCGGACCCGTACCTGTTCGATGCCGGCGGCCACCTGGTCTGGCGCGGCCAGCTCGATGCCAGCCGGCCCGGCAATGGCATTGCGGACGCCGCCGACCTCAGGCGCGCCGTCACCGCCATGCTGGCCGGCCAGCCGCCGCTGACCGAACAGAAGCCCAGCATCGGCTGCGGCATCAAGTGGCGCAAAGCCTGACCCTTTCCGGACATCCATGCTGAATACACCCCGCCCCCCGTACGGGCTGGCCGCGCTGGTCGCCGTTGTGGCGACCTGGTCGGCCATCCTGCCGTTCGACCGCCCGACCTGGTGGCTGGAAGTCGCGCCGGTACTGCTGGCCGCGCCGCTGATCGCCCTGAGCTGGCGCCGCTTCCCGCTGACGCCGCTGCTGTGCGCCGCCGTGGCGCTGCACATGATCCTGCTGTTGTATGGCGGCCACTACACCTATGCCGAGACGCCGTTCGGCAACTGGCTGCGCGAGCAGCTCGGTACCGAACGCAATCCGTTCGACCGCCTCGGCCACCTGGCGCAGGGCTTCGTGCCGGCACTGGTGGTCCGCGAGATACTGCTCCGCCGCTCGCCGCTGCACGCCGGCAAATGGCTGACCTTCATCACCCTGTCGATCTGCCTGGCCATCAGTGCCGCCTACGAACTGTTAGAATTCGCGGCGGCGATGGCCATCGGCCAGGGCGCCGACGAATTCCTCGCCACCCAGGGCGATCCGTGGGATACACAGTGGGACATGCTGTGCGCGCTGATCGGCGCGACGCTGTCACTGCTGTTGCTGTCACCACTCCACAATCACCAGATCGCGAAACTCCGTAGATTTTCCTGATGAGTCAGACTTACGACGAAAGTGCCGTCCGCGTCCTGAAGGGCCTCGAGCCCGTCAAGGAACGGCCGGGCATGTACACCCGCACCACCGACCCCACCCATATCTGCCAGGAAGTCGTCGACAACGCGGCGGACGAGGCGCTGGGCGGCTATGCGCACAAGATTGCCGTCACCGTACACACGGACGGCTCGCTGTCGGTCGAGGATGACGGCCGTGGCATTCCGGTCGGCCTGCATCCGGCCGAACACATTCCGGTAGTCGAGCTGGTGTTCACCCAGCTGCACGCCGGCGGCAAGTTCGACAAGACGGCCGGCGGCGCCTATGCGTTCTCCGGCGGCCTGCACGGTGTCGGCGTCTCGGTCACCAATGCGCTGTCGACCCGGCTGGAAGTCGAGGTCAAGCGCGACGGCGCGGTATGGCGCATCGTGTTCTCCGGCGGCGACGTCATCGAACCGCTGACGCAGATCGGTGAATGCGGTGCCCGGACCTCCGGCACCAGCGTCCGCGTCTGGCCGGACCCGAAATACTTCGAGAGCCCGCGCTACTCGATGACCGAGCTCGAACGCCTGCTGCGCGCCAAGGCGGTGTTGCTGCCCGGCGTGGCCGTGACGCTGACGATCGAAAAGGCCGACGGCAGCAGCGACACCCGTACCTGGCGCTATCCGGACGGACTGAAAAGCTATCTGGACGAGCTGTGCAACAGCGACGCGCCGCTGGCGCCGCCGTTCGCCGCCGAACACTATGCCGGCCCCGATCACGACACCTTTGCCGAGGGCGAAGGTGCGGCATGGGCCTTTGCCTGGTTCGAGGAAGGCACCGGCGGCGGCGAAAGCTACGTCAACCTGATCCCGACCGCCTCCGGCGGCACCCACGAGGCGGGGCTGCGCACCGGCGTGTTCGAAGCAATGAAAGCCTTCGTCGAGCACCATGGCCTGATGCCGCGCGGCGTGAAGCTGCTGGCGGAAGACGTATGGAGCCGCGCCCGCTATGTGCTGTCGGCCCGCGTGCTTGACCCGCAGTTCCAGGGCCAGACCAAGGAAAAGCTCAACAACCGCGATGCGCTGAAGCTGGTCTCGGCCATGGTGCGCGACCCGTTCGAGCACTGGCTGAACACCCATGTCGACGACGGCAAGAAAATCGCCGAGCTGGCCATTCGCCAGGCGCAGCACCGGCTGAAGTCCACGCGCAAGGTCGAAAAGAAAAAGGGCTCCGGCGTCGCCGTGCTGCCCGGCAAGCTGACCGACTGCGAGAGCGAGGACATCGAGCGCAACGAACTGTTCCTGGTCGAGGGCGACTCGGCCGGCGGTTCGGCCAAGCTGGCGCGAGACAAGGAAACCCAGGCCATCCTGCCGCTGCGCGGCAAGGTGCTGAACAGCTGGGAAACCGACCGCGACCAGCTGTTCGGCAATGCCGAAATTCATGATATCTCGGTGGCGATCGGCGTCGATCCGCATGGTGACGGCGATGCGCCGGACCTGTCCGGCCTGCGCTACGGCAAGATCGCCATCCTGTCGGATGCCGACGTCGACGGCTCCCACATCCAGGTGCTGCTGCTGACGCTGTTCTATCGCCATTTCCCGAAGCTGGTCGAACACGGCCATATCTACGTGGCACAGCCGCCGCTGTTCCGCGTCGACGTTCCCGGCCAGGGCAAGACCCGTCCGCCGCGCAAGTTCTACGCGCTGGACGAGGCGGAAATGGACGGCATCGTCGACCGGCTGCGCGCCGAGCAGGTGCGCGAAGGCAGCTGGTCGGTCAGCCGCTTCAAGGGCCTGGGCGAGATGAACCCGGAGCAGTTGCGCGACACCACCATGAATCCGGACACCCGCCGGCTGCTGCCGGTGCAGATCCGCACCGACGCCCACGACGACACCCGCAGGATGTTCTCGATGCTGATGGGCAAGGGTGAGGCCAGCAGTCGCCGCACCTGGATGGAAGCGCACGGCAACGAAGTCGAGACCGATATCTAGACTGCCGGTCACTGCGGGCGGCATGGCGCCGGTTTGCAGACAAACAGAAGGGAGCCCTGGGGCTCCCTTCTGTTTTTGCCGCTTTGGCCTTCCGGTCCGGACTATTCGTCGTCGCCGCCGCGCATGCTGCGGTCAACTACCTGACGGGTCAGGTGCGGGGCGAACAGTTCGATGAAGTGGTAGGCGAAGCCGCGCAGGTACGCATCGCGGCGGATGCCGATCCGGGTGGTCGACGGCAGGAACAGGTGCTCGGCATGCACGAAGCCGAGCTGGGTGTCGCGCTCCGGCTCGAATGCCATGGTGGCGATGATGCCGACCCCGAGTCCCAGCCCGACATAGGTCTTGATCACGTCGGTGTCGATGGCGGTCAGCACGATATTCGGTTCGATGCCGGACAGTTCGAAGGCACGGTTGATATTGTTGCGGCCGGCAAACGCGTAGTCGTAGGTCACGATCGGCCACGCGGCGATGTCCGCCAGCGTCAGCGGATGGTCAAGCGACAGGATCGGATGGCCGAGCGGCGCCACCACACTGCGGTTCCACTGGTAGCAGTCGAGTGCGGTCAGTTCGGAGAACTGGTCGATGCTTTCGGTCGCCACGGCAAAATCGGCCTCGCCAGCCACGACCATTTCGCAGATCTGGATCGGATTGCCCTGCTTGATGCGCAGCGAGACCTTCGGATAGCGCTTCAGAAACGCCTGCACCGCGGTCGGCAGCGCATAGCGTGCCTGGGTGTGCGTGGTGGCGATGGTCAGTTCGCCCTCTTCCTCGCGGGCGAACTCGTCGCCGACCCGCTTCAGGTTCTGCGCTTCGCGCAGGATGCGGCCGGCGATATCCAATACCTGCTGGCCCGGTTCGCTGACCGCCACCACCCGCTTGCCGTTGCGGATAAACACCTGAATGCCCAGTTCGTCTTCCAGCAGGCGAATCTGCTTGGAAATCCCGGGCTGCGACGTGTGGAGTTTCTCCGCCGCCTCGGACACATTCAGGCCCTGCTTGGCGACCTCCACCAGATAACGCAACTGCTGCAGCTTCATTCTGCTCCCCTGCCGGGCGGCCCCCTGTCGTCTGGCCGCCGGTTTCTAAATAACCCTGAACGCTTAAACTCTAACACAATCTTCTTTTGGTGTTCTAAAGCCGTCTGGGTACGATACGGCCTCAGCCAGTAACAGGAGAATGCAGTGGAACTCGACGCCAAAGTCGCGGCCGCGCGCGCGCTACTCGCCGGAATCGCCAGCGGGCATGCCCCTGCCGTGTTCACGACGAGCTTCGGCGCCGAGGACATGGTCATCACCGACCTTATCGCCGACGGGAATATCGATATCGATATCGTCAGCATTGATACCGGTCGCCTGCCGGCAGAGACTTATGAACTGATGACGCGAACGGCCAGCCGCTATCCGCAGCAGCGCATCGACGTGCTGTTTCCCGATCATCAGGGCGTGGAAGCCTTTGTCGCGCAACACGGCGTCAATGGTTTCTACGACAGCGTCGACGCGCGCAAGGCCTGCTGCGCGGCACGCAAGCTCGAACCGCTGCGCCGCGCACTGGCCGGCCGCAATGCCTGGGTGACCGGCCTGCGCCGTGCCCAGTCGGTGACCCGCGAAGGGCTGGGCGAAAGCGAATACGACGAACAGTACCGGCTGACCAAATTCAACCCGCTGCTCGAATGGAGCGAACGCGACGTCTGGGATTACCTCCGCGCCCGCGACGTGCCCTACAACACCCTGCACGACCAGCACTATCCGTCCATCGGCTGCGCCCCCTGTACGCGGGCCATCGCCGTCGGCGAAGACGTGCGCGCCGGCCGGTGGTGGTGGGAAAATCCCGAAAACAAGGAGTGCGGCCTGCACGTCCATATGCTGAAACCCGCTGCCTGAGTGGCGTTTCCCGATCCGCCCGACCGCCTTTGCGCGTGTCATCAATGCCTGCAATCGAGCCATGTACCAGTACGACGACTTTGACCGCCGCATCGTACGCGAGCGCGTCGACCAGTTCCGCGACCAGACCCGACGCTTTCTCGCCGGCGAACTGTCCGAGGATGACTATCGACCGCTTCGCCTGCAGAACGGCCTGTATATCCAGCGCCATGCGCCCATGCTGCGCATCGCCATTCCCTACGGCACCCTGTCCAGCGTCCAGCTGCGGGCGCTGGCCGCCATTGCCCGCGAGTTCGACCAGGGCTGGGGCCACTTCACCACCCGCCAGAACCTGCAACTGAACTGGCCGAAACTGGAAACCGTGCCGGACATCCTCGACCGGCTGGCCGACGTCGACATGCACGCCATCCAGACCTCGGGCAACTGCATCCGCAATACCACCACCGACCACTTCGCCGGCGTCGCCGCCGACGAGCTGTTCGACCCGCGCCCGTACTGTGAACTGATTCGTCAGTGGTCGACGCTGCACCCCGAGTTTGCCTACCTGCCGCGCAAGTTCAAGATCGCCGTCAACGGTTCGGCCACCGAGGACCGCGCCGCGAGCTGGTTCCACGATGTCGGCCTGTGTGCGCAGCGCAACGAGGCCGGCGAGATCGGCTTCAAGGTCATGGTCGGCGGCGGCCTCGGCCGCACGCCGATCATCGGCAGCGTCATCCGCGACTTCCTGCCGCCGGAGCACCTGCTGACCTATCTCGACGCCATCCTGCGCGTCTACAACCGCTATGGCCGGCGCGACAACAAGTACAAGGCGCGCATCAAGATCCTGGTCAAGGCAATGACGCCGGAAGCCTTCGCCGCACGGGTCGAGGACGAGTGGCGTCATCTGAAGGATGGCGTCGGCACCGTCAGCGCCGACACCATCGCCATGCTGACCCGCCATTTCGCGCCGCCGGCTTACGACACGCTGGAAACACCGGATGCCGGCTTCGCCGCGCAGCGCCGCGACGACCGTGCTTTCGCCCGCTGGCTGGAACGCAACACCCTGGACCACCAGGTGCCCGGCTACCGCGCCGTCACCCTGTCGCTGAAACCGCACGGGCTGCCGCCCGGCGACATCAGCTCGGAACAGATGGAAGCCGCCGCCGGCTGGGCCGACCGCTTCGGCTACGGTGAAGTCCGTGTCAGCCACAACCAGAACCTGATCCTGCCGGACGTGCGCGAGCGCGACCTGTACACGCTGTGGCAACTGGCGCGGGAACAGCGGCTGGCAACGCCGAACATCGGCCTGCTGACCGACGCGATCTGCTGCCCGGGCGGCGACTACTGTTCCCTGGCCAACGCCAAGTCGATCCCGGTCATTGCCGCCATCGCCGAGCGCTTCGACAACCTCGACTACCTGGAAGACCTCGGCGACCTCGAACTGAACCTGTCCGGCTGCATGAATGCCTGTGGTCACCACCATATCGGCCATATCGGCATTCTCGGCGTCGACAAGAACGGGGAGGAGTGGTACCAGGTCACGCTGGGCGGCGACGCCGGCCGCAGTGCATCGCTGGGCAAGGTCATCGGCCCGTCGTTCGCGCGTGCCGACATGCCGGACGTCATCGAAAAGCTGCTGCATACCTATATCGAACACCGTGCTGCCGGTGAGCGCTTTATCGACACCCTGCGCCGCATCGGCGCGGAACCGTTCAAGGAACGCGTATATGCCAAAGCTGATCAGACTCACTGATGCCGGCGCGGTCATCGGCAACGATGACTGGACCCTGCTGCGCGATCCGGAAACGGAGGCGCTGCCGGCGTCCGGCGACGTGATCGTGCCACTGGCCCTGTGGCAGACCCGGCGCGAGGCGCTGGAAAAACATGCCGGCCGGGTTGGCGTGTGGCTTGCGGCCGATCAGGAGCCGGCCGAAATGGGGGCGGATGTTGCAAATTTGCCACTAATTGCCATCGATTTTCCGCAATTTGCCGACGGAAGAGGCTATAGCAGCGCAAAGTTGTTGCGAGAAAGATACAATTACAGACAGGAGTTGCGTGCAATCGGTGACGTACAACGCGACCAGCTATATTACCTTTCACAAGTTGGATTTAATGCGTTTGCCATTAGATCCGACCGAAATCCGGAAAGTGAAATCGCTGGTCTGTCCGACTTTTCCACCAGCTATCGCAGCCGGGGTTGGGGAGGACGACGTGTTCAAGGGTCTGACGCATGATTTGTGGTACCGTAGCGCCGCTGGTTCACGGCCATGCACGCGTCAAGACCGTTGGCGTACGCTTAATTGACAGCGCCTCGGGCAGAAATCTATATTAGCGATGCCTGTATCTTCTGGATTGCATAATTTACCGACGCGCGTGAGTGATCCGGTATCGTGCAACTAGCCAAAGTTCCTGACGAAAAAGAGGGTAACCGATGAAAACCACCAACAAAATCAAGCTGGGCGGTCTGATGGGCGCGCTGCTGGTGTCGCTGTTTTCGGCCAACGCCTACGCGACCAAGCCGGGCTACACCGTAGACCAGTCCACCGACGCAGTGACGCGTAACAGCTACAACGAATGCTGGCGCACTTCGTACTTCGACAAGGCCAAGGACGGCCTGGTCGAGTGCGGTGATGCAGCAGCCAAGCAAGCACCGAGCGCCGTCATGGTGCCGGTGAAGGAAAAGATCTCGCTGTCCGCCGAAGTGCTGTTCGACTTCGACAAGGCCACGCTGCGCCAGGATGGCAAGAAGGCCCTGCTGGAAGTGGCCGACAAGATCAAGGCCAAGGGCGCCAAGCTGGTTGGCGTCGAAGTGACGGGCTTCACTGACTACCTGGGTAGCGACAAGTACAACCAGGCGCTGTCCGAACGCCGTGCCAACACCGTCCGCAACGAAATCGTTGCCTACGGCGTGGCTCCGGAAAAAGTGACCGCGGTTGGCAAGGGTGAATCCGAAGCCAAGATGACCCAGGAATGCCAAGCCAAGAAATTCAAGAAGCGTGCCGACCTGAAGGCTTGCCTGGCTCCGGACCGTCGCGTTGATGTGGACATCACCGCCCAGCAAGAAACCCTGCAGGAAAAAACCAAGTAATTGGTTTTCCCCTCAGGTGCAAAACCCCGCGATCTCGCGGGGTTTTTTATTTCTGCCGCCGCGATCAGGCGCTTCATGAGCACGCTCATGCACCACGGCAACCGTCGGTGCCCCCATTATCGGCAGCCTGACTGCAGCGTATTCTTTACGCTACCGGCCCCCGCTCGCTACAATCGGTCGTTTAACGGACTCACATTACAGATGCAGGTTCACTTCGGCGGACACCCGGGCGACACATTCCCGCCCTGTGCGTTGACCATCGGCAATTTCGACGGCGTACACCTCGGCCACCAGGCCATCCTTCGCGACCTCCGGCGCGAGGCTGACGCGCGCGGGCTGCCCACCGCCCTGCTGACGTTCGAACCGCATCCGCGCGAATTCTTTTCCCGCAACGACCCGCCGGCACGGCTGGCGACGTTGCGCGACAAACTGGCTTTCCTGCAGGGCACCGGTCTGGTCGACCGGGTCCATGTACAGCGTTTCAACCGCGGTTTTGCCTCGCTGTCGCCGCAGGCATTCATCGACAGCGTGCTGGTCGAGCGGCTCGATACCCGCTTTCTGCTGATCGGCGACGATTTCCGCTTTGGCAGCCGCCGCACCGGTGATTTCTCGCTGCTGGCCGCCGAGCCGCGCTTCACCACCCGGGCGATGCCGACGGTCGAGCTTGACGGTGCACGCGCCTCCAGCACCGCCATCCGCGAAGCGCTCGAAGCCGGTGACATGCCGCTTGCGGCACGCCTGCTTGGCCGGCCGTACCAGTTGTCCGGCCGGGTCGTGCATGGTCGCAAGCTCGGGCGTACGCTCGGCTTCCCGACCGCGAACATCCACCTGCCGCACCGCAAACCGGCGCTGGCCGGTGTCTTTGCCGTCGAGTGTCTGACGCCGGACGGGCAGCGCCATGTCGGCGCCGCCAGCCTCGGCAAGAACCCGACCATCGACGACGCCGGCTGCTACCGGCTGGAAGTCTACCTGCTCGACTATTCGGGCGATCTGTATGGCCAGCGCCTGATCGTCCGCTTTATCCACAAGCTGCGGGACGAGGAGAAGTACGACTCGCTCGACGCGCTGATTGCCCAAATTCATGCGGACGTCGCTGAGACGCGCCGCCTCATGCCCTGTTGATTATCCGGAAAGTCCCATGAGCCTCGATGTGAAAAAAACCGTCAATCTGCTCGACACGCCGTTCCCGATGCGTGGCGATCTCGCCAGGCGCGAACCCGGCTGGCTCAAGCAATGGCAGGCCCAGCAGCGCTACCAGAAGCTGCGCCAGATTGCGGCCGGCCGGCCGAAGTTCATTCTTCATGACGGCCCGCCGTATGCAAACGGCGACATTCACATCGGTCACGCGGTCAACAAGATCCTCAAGGACATCATTGTCCGCTCGAAAACCCAGTCCGGTTTCGATGCCCCGTACGTGCCGGGCTGGGACTGCCACGGCCTGCCGATCGAACACCAGATCGAGAAGCTGACCAAGGGCGACAAGAAGGCCATTGCGGCTGCGCCGACCATCCATGCGCGCATCGTCGAATACCGCAAGCAGCACGGTCTGGAACCGAAGGACGTCCGCCTGCCGGCCGCCTTTACCCGCGAGCTGTGCCGCGAGTACGCCGGTCTGCAGATCGAACGGCAGAAACAGGACTTCATCCGCCTCGGCGTGCTCGGCGACTGGGACAATCCGTACCTGACGATGAACTTCAAGACCGAAGCCGACATCGTCCGCACCCTGGGCCGCATCCACCAGAACGACTTCCTGTTCAAGGGCGAGAAGCCGGTGCACTGGTGCATCGAATGCGGCTCGGCGCTGGCCGAAGCCGAAGTCGAATACGAAGACAAGGATTCGCCGGCCATCGACGTGGCCTTCCGCGTGCTGGACGGCCAGAAGCTGGCAACGGCCTTCGGCCTCGCCGCGCCGGTCGATGATGCCAGCGCCGTGATCTGGACCACCACGCCGTGGACGCTGCCGGCCAACCAGGCGGTGTCCGCCCATGCGGAACTGACCTACCAGCTGTTCGATACCGCCCGGGGCAAGCTGATTCTGGTACGCGAACTGGCCGCCGCCGCGCTGAAGCGCTACGGCTGCGAAGACGCGCGCCTGCTCGGCGAGACCGTCGGCGCCAGGCTCGAACACCTGCAGCTCGCCCATCCGTTCCTCGACCGCAGCGTGCCGATGATCCTCGGCGAGCACGTGACCACCGACGCCGGCACCGGCCTGGTCCACACTGCGCCGGCCCATGGCGTGGAAGACTTCCAGGTCGGCCGCCTGTACTCGCTGCCGATCGACAATCCGGTCGGCGATGACGGCCGCTACAAGAAGAGCGCGCCGGTGTTTGCCGGTGACACGGTCTGGGAAGCCAACCCGAAGATCGTTGCCCTGCTGACCGAACGCGGCGCGCTGCTGGCCAGCGAAACCCTGAATCACAGCTATCCGCACTGCTGGCGCCACAAGACGCCGATCATCTTCCGCTCGACCGCCCAGTGGTTCATCGGCATGGAAAAGCACGGTCGCGACGGCCGCACCCTGCGCGACCACGCCAACGAAGCGGTCGAAGCCACCGAGTTCTTCCCGGCCTGGGGCCGTGCCCGCCTCGAATCGATGATCCGCAACCGCCCTGACTGGTGCGTGTCGCGCCAGCGCAACTGGGGCGTGCCGATGACCTTCTTCGTGCACAAGGAAACCGGCGAGCTGCACCCGCGCTCGGGCGAATTGCTGGAAGCCGTCGCCAGGCGCATCGAGGAACGCGGCATCGAAGCCTGGTTCAGCCTGGACGCTGCCGAACTGCTTGGTGCCGAGGCCGCCGACTACCGCAAGCTGACCGACACCCTCGACGTCTGGTTCGACTCCGGTTCGACCCACTATGCCGTACTGCGCCAGCGCCCGGAACTGGCCTGGCCGGCCAATCTGTACCTGGAAGGCTCCGACCAGCATCGCGGCTGGTTCCAGAGCTCGCTGCTGACCGGCTGCGCGACCGAAGGCCGCGCGCCGTACGACCAGTTGCTGACTCACGGTTTCGTCGTCGACGGCGAAGGCCGCAAGATGTCGAAGTCCAAGGGCAATGTGGTCGCCCCGCAACAGATCAACGACAGCCTTGGCGCTGACATCCTGCGCCTGTGGGTCGCATCGACCGACTACTCGGGCGAACTGGCAATCTCGGACAAGATCCTCAAGGGCACCACCGACAGCTATCGCCGCCTGCGCAACACGCTGCGCTTCCTGCTGGCCAACCTGTCGGACTTCGACCCGGCCCGCGACGCACTGCCGGTGGCGGAACTGGTCGAGATCGACCGCTACGCACTGGTGCTTGCCGGCCGCCTGCATGACGAGATCACCGGTCAGCACTACCCGCGCTATGCGTTCCACAATGCGATGCAGCGCATCGTCGGCTATTGCTCGGACGAGCTTGGCGCGTTCTGGCTCGATATCCTCAAGGACCGGCTGTACACCACTCCGGCCGGCTCCGCTGCCCGCCGCTCGGCGCAGACCGCACTGTGGCACGTCACCCGCAGCCTGCTCGGCCTGCTGTCGCCGGTGCTGTGCTTTACCGCGGACGAAGCCTGGCATGTGCTGAACGGCGACAGCGACGACAGTCCGCTGTTCCACCTGTGGCACGAGGTACCGGCCGTCGACGACGCCGAAGCGCTGGCCGCCCGCTGGGATGCCGTCCGTCCGCTGCGCGCGGCGGTCAACAAGGAAATCGAAGCCCGTCGCGAAGCCGGCGAAATCGGCGCCTCGCTGCAGGCCGAAGTCGATATCGTGGCTGATGCCGAGCTGTACCCGGCACTGGCCGCGCTCGGCGACGAACTGAAGTTCGTGCTGATCGTGTCCCGCGTCGGCCTGAGCCAGGGCGAAACGACCGCGATCACGGTTGCGTCGTCCGCCTATCGCAAATGCGAGCGCTGCTGGCATTACCTGCCGAGCGTCGGCGAGCATGCCGAACACCCGACCCTGTGCGCGCGCTGCGTGGACAATGTGTTCGGCCACGGCGAGACCCGCGCCCATGCGTAAGGCCGCGGGATGGTTCGGCCTGGCGCTGGTGGTGATCGTGCTCGATCAGCTGACCAAGCTGTATTTCAACGGCAGCTACCAGTACGGAGAGGTGCGTCCGGTCATTGACGGGCTGTTCAACTTCGTCCTGGTCTACAACCCGGGAGCGGCGTTCAACTTCCTCGCCGATGCCGGCGGCTGGCAGCGCCATTTCTTCACCGTGCTGGCGCTGGCGGTGGCCGGCTGGCTTGGCTGGCAGATCTGCCGCGCCCGGCAAAGCACGCTGATGAACCTGGCGGCGGCGCTGATTATCGGCGGCGCGCTCGGCAACCTGGTCGACCGCGTCATCCATGGTCATGTGATCGACTTCATCCAGGTCTACTGGCGCACCTTCTACTGGCCGGCATTCAATATCGCCGACAGTGCGATCTGCGTCGGCGCGGTGCTGATGGTGATCGACGGTTTCCGCAAGGAGCGCAACGGATGAGACATATTGTGCTGGCCAACCCGCGCGGCTTCTGCGCCGGGGTCGATCGTGCGATCGCCATCGTCGAGCGCGCGCTGGAAAAGTACGGCGCGCCGATCTATGTCCGCCACGAAGTGGTGCACAACACCTTCGTCGTCGAGGGTCTGAAGGCGAAGGGGGCGATCTTCATCGAGGATCTGGCCGATGTGCCGGCAGGCCACACGCTGATCTACTCGGCGCATGGCGTGCCGCTGTCGGTGCGCGAGGAGGCCGCCCGGCGCGGCCTCAACGTCTACGACGCAACCTGTCCGCTGGTGACCAAGGTCCATGTCGAAGTGCGCAAGATGAACGAGCTCGGCCACGAGATCGTCATGATCGGCCACAAGGGGCACCCGGAAGTCGAAGGCACGATGGGCCAGGCGGCCAGCGACAATATGTATCTGGTCGAAACGGTGGATGACGTTGCCCGGCTGGAAGTCCGCGATCCGGAACAGCTGGCCTATGTCAGCCAGACCACGCTGTCGGTCGACGAGACACGCGACATCATTGCCGCCCTGCGCGCCCGCTTCCCGGCCATCCACGGGCCGAAGAAGGACGATATCTGCTACGCGACGCAGAACCGGCAGGATGCGGTCAAGCAGCTGGCTGACGAGTGCGACCTGGTGATCGTGGTCGGTTCGCCGACCAGCTCGAACTCGAACCGTCTGCGGGAAGTCGCCGCCGGTCGTGGCATCGAATCGTACATGGTCGACAATGCCGGCGAGCTGAAGCGCGAATGGTTCGACGGCAAGCGCCGGGTCGGGCTGACCGCAGGCGCCTCGGCACCGGAAGTGCTGGTGCAGTCGGTCGTGACCACCATTCTCGGCTATGGTGTCGACGGGGTGGACGAGTTGTCCGGCGTCGAGGAAAACACGATTTTCTCGTTGCCGGCCGGACTTCGCGACGCCTGACCCCACCGAAAGGAAAGCCCATGTCCCCGCATTCCCTGTTCCGCCACCTGGCGCTTGCCGCCATGGTCGCCCTGCTTGCCGCCTGTGCCAGCGGCGGCTCGCAGACCACGGCCTACGGCAACGTCGAAGTCGGCGCGTCGGTCAACCGCTGACGCGCGCGGCGTGCCGGCCGGCCGCGACCGGCTCGCCGCCACCCAGTATCCCGGCATGACGTTCGCTGACCAGCTTGTCCAGCAGACCGAACGATGCGCGACTGGCGCGTTCGGCCTCGCTGGCTGCCGCCAGCAGTGCGTCGGCACCGGTTTCGCCGGCTTCCACCAGGGCAATGGCCGCCTCGAGTCGCTGGTAGGTCTGTGCCAGCTGCGCCGACACGCCCTTCCAGGCACCGAGATCGCCAAAACGCTGCTGCCCCTGCTGCTGTGCCCAGTCCTCGACCCGCTGCCGCAACTCGGTCCGCGCCGCATGGTCGCCATTGGCACTGCCGCCCAGCGCGTGATAGCCAAGCTGCTTGTACAGCACATTGTCGGTCTTGATCAGCGAGCAGGCCGACTGGTCCTTCACATGCTCGACGTGGGCGATCACCGCCGACGAGGTCTGCGCCAGGCGCACGAACACCGCCCGGAAGCCATCCACTGACTCGCGCACTTCGCCGGCCACGGTATTGGCCGCCTGCGAGCGCGCCAGCATGTCCTCGACCCGACTGCTCAACTGGCTCAGCGTCGCCTGCACCTGCACCGCCGACGCCTTGCTGCGGTTGGACAGTGTCTTGACCTCATCCGCCACCACGGCAAAACCGCGCCCGGCCTCGCCGGCCCGGGCAGCCTCGATAGCCGCATTCAGCGCCAGCAGGTTGGTCTGTTCGGCCAGGCCGGAAATGGCCTGCAGGGCGGACTCGATCAGTGTCCATTCCTTTTCCAGCGCAGAACCGGCGGCATTCACCGCCTCGACGCTGGCGGCGATGGTATCGAGCTGCTGGCCGATCTGGCCGGCCGCGCTCTCGCTGGCCCGCGCCTGCTCGGCGTTCTCGCCGGCAATGCTGGCGATCTGCTGCATCTCGTCACTGATGGTGCGCAGGTCGCTCTGGCTGGCGCCCAGGTCTTCGCGCAGATTGGCCGTGTTCAGCGTATGCAGTTGTGCGGCCAGCTGGTTCTGCTTCAGGTAGGCACTGTTCTGCGCCATCGCATCGATGGCGTGATCGATGTCATCGAGCGAATCGGCGAACACGCCGGGCAGGCCGGCCGACAGCGGACGACGGCCGTAGTCGCCGCCGCGGATGCGCGAGAAGCAGTTGCTGATTTCCTTGAAATAGCTCTCGACCAGGTCCATGAACTCGTTCAGTTCCCAGGCCACCTGACCGACCTCACCCAGGTTGCGGACCCGGGTGGTGCGATGGTGCAGCTCGCCGCGCCGGGCATGCTCGATATGCTCGCGCAGCAGATACAGCACGCGGAACGGGCGTCCGGACTGCACGACCACATAGGCCGTCAGCAGCAGCGCCAGCACCGGGCTGCCCCACACCGGCAGGCCGATGCCAAGTCCGAAGCACACGACCGTCGCCAGCACCAGCAGGTTGTAGCAGACCAGCACCAGCTTGAACTGGGTGGACAGGAACGGCGGGCGCCGACGTGGCTGGGATGCGCTCATGCGTGTTGTCTCCGGCTGAATACTTCCTGGTTCAATGAAAGCACCAGTTGTTCGTAGCTGGCGAAGCCGAGCTCGGCGATATGCCGTTCCAGCCAGGCCAGCGACAGGTCGGGGGCATCTTTCTTTCCGCTATTGCGCTCGATGGCGCTCATCTGCTCATAGACGGGAATCAGGGCATCGAGGGCGGCGCGTGCCGGGCGGCGACGCACCGAGTAGTAGCCTTTGAGCGCACCGTGGCGGTCAAAGTCCGGGGTGATGTTGGCCAGCACCCAGTAAAAGCCGTTGTCGGCGATGCGGTTCTTGACCACGCCAAAGAATTCTTCGCCCCGCTGCAGGGTCTTCCACAGCAGGCGGAAAGCACCGCGCGGCATGTCCGGGTGACGGATGATGCTGTGCGGATGGCCGAGCAAGGCATCCTCCCGGTAACCGCAAATACGCATGAAGTCCCGGTTGGCATAGGTAATGACCCCCTTGGGGTCGGTCTTGGTGATGATCAGATCATCATCGGTCAGCACATACTCACGCTGAGCGATCAAGGACAGCGGCGCATTCATATTTATAGGAGTACGTGCGGGGTGGAAAAGCCGGCATTCTAATGAGAACCATGCAAATAACATCTGTCCAATGACGTTTTCTTGCGCTAGATCATGATTTTGTCGTCTGTGCAACAATTCAGTCATATCGGCTGACCCATGCTAGCATTTGCGCCGTTTTCAGCGTTTTGTACGGACATCGCCATGCCAATCGGAACCCCTCTCTCCCCCTCCGCCACCCGCGTGATGCTGCTTGGCAGCGGCGAACTCGGCAAGGAGGTCGCCATCGCCCTGCAACGCCTCGGCTGTGAAGTCATCGCCGTCGATCGCTATCCACATGCGCCGGCCATGCAGGTTGCCCACCGCAGCCACGTCATCGCCATGACCGACGGCGCGGCGTTGCGGGCACTGATCGAGCAGGAACGGCCGGCACTGGTGGTACCGGAAATCGAAGCCATCGCCACGGCCACCCTGCTGGACATCGAACGCGAAGCGCTGACCGAAGTCATCCCGACTGCCCGTGCCGCCCATCTGACCATGAACCGCGAAGGCATCCGCCGGCTGGCGGCCGAGACCCTCGGCCTGCCGACCTCGCCGTTTGCCTTCGCCTCCAGCCTGGACGAACTGCAGGCCGCCATCGACGCCGGCATCGGCTACCCGTGCGTGGTCAAGCCGGTCATGAGCTCCAGCGGCAAGGGCCAGTCGGTGCTGCGCAGCGCGGACGATGTCCGTACCGCCTGGGACTACGCCGCCAGTGGCGGCCGGGTCGACAGCGGCCGGGTCATCGTCGAAGGCTTTATCGACTTCGACTACGAAATCACCCTGCTGACCGTGCGCGCGCGCGGCCGCGACGGCCAGCCGGAAATCCACTTTTGCGCACCGGTCGGCCACCTGCAGCAGAACGGCGACTATATCGAGAGCTGGCAGCCGCAGCCGATGTCGCCGCTGGCGCTCGAACGCGCCCGCGACGTAGCCGGACGCGTGGTCGACGCACTGGGCGGACGTGGCCTGTTCGGCGTCGAGCTGTTCGTCAAGGGTGACGAGGTCTGGTTCTCGGAAGTCAGCCCGCGCCCGCACGACACCGGTCTGGTGACCCTAGCCAGCCAGATGCTGTCCGAATTCGAGCTGCACGCCCGCGCCATTCTCGGCCTGCCGGTCGACACCGGCATGCGCGTGCCGGCGGCGGCCAGCGCCGTCATCTACGGCGGCGTCGACGCGGTCGGCATCGTGTTCGACGGCGTGGCCGACGCCCTGGCCGTCCCAGGCGCCGACCTGCGCCTGTTCGGCAAGCCGGAGAGCTTCGTCCGTCGCCGCATGGGCGTGGCAGTCGCATCGGCCGACGATATCGACACCGCCCGCAGCCGTGCCCGCGAGGCGGCCGGCAAGGTCAAGCCGCGCGAGGCCGGGCAATGAGCGACGCGACCGCCACCCCGTACCAGCTGCTCGGCGGCGAAGCCGGCGTGCTGCACCTGGTCGACCGCTTCTACAATTTCATGGACGCCGATCCGCGGGTGAAGTCGCTGCGCGACATCCACCCGCCGGATCTGGAAGATTCGCGCCGCAAGCTGTACATGTTCCTGTCCGGCTGGCTGGGCGGCCCCAACCTGTTCGTCGAGGCCTTCGGCCATCCGCGGCTGCGGGCGCGGCACCTGCCGTTCGCGGTCGACGAGGCCATGCGCGATGCGTGGATGCTGTGCATGCACGAGGCGCTGAACGGGCTGGAAGCCTCACCGGAAGTGACCCGACGGCTGTATGACGCGCTGTGGGATCTGGCCGACTTCATGCGCAACAGGTAATCCGACAGACGGACCCGTTTTTTCGCTGCCACCTTCTATCGTGCAGATGTGGACTGGCCCAAGCCCGTATGAAAAACGGGCAGGCCCTCCCGTTACGACATCGCCCGCGCATCAGGGAGGGCGATGCCTTCTGCACGAGGAGACAAACATGCAGCGGGCATTCTGGGCAAGCCTCGGCGCCGTCGCGACGCTGGGCACCACCGCGGCCGACGCGGCGGAATTATCAAATGCATTCGGGCTGGGCGACCCCTGGTCGCCACAGGCACTGGCGCGCATCGACGCAATGCCGCCAGCCGGCTCTCCCGCCAATACCCTCTCCAATGGCTGCATGCCGGGCGCGACCCTGTGCAGCAGGCTGATCGGCGTATCGCCCTCGGCCTCCGGCCAGCCACTGGGCACACTGAATCTGACCTCGACGATCTCGCTGGAAGCGGAAAAGCTCGGCAACGGCTACACCGCGCTGAAACCGACGCTGAAAATCGGCAAGAACGCCCGCCTGTCGATACGGCCAAAGCAGCGCATGCTGCTGTGGCGGCTGGATTTCTGAGCTGCCGCAAATGGCAGGCGCACGAAAGCCGCCGGGCCTCCGGCGGCTTTGACGGCGGCGCCCTGTCCTAGCTCCGGTTACCGCGCTCGATCTGCACCCCGACCCGCTTGACGCCGGCCAGGATACCGAGCTTGGTCACGCTGACCCGTACCCACGGCGCACCAAACTCGTCGCGGATAACGTGAGCGATATGCTCGGCCAGGGCCTCGATCAGCAGGAAGTGCCGTTCGGCCAGAATCGCGCGCAGTCGCTCGACCACCACTCCATAGTGGATGGTGTCGCCGATGTCGTCGCTGTGACAAGGGGTCTCGCTGGGGATGCCGATGTCGAGGTCGATCTCGATGGTCTGCGGCGCATGCCGCTCCCATTCATAGAGACCGATGACGGTATCGACGCGCACTTCGCGCAAAAAGATGATGTCCATTCCGACACTAAGAAAGACGGCAGTGGGGCGATGGCCGCCAATGCCGTAAAATGCAAGGTTTCGTATTTTAAAGAATTCGACATGTCCACGATAGCGTTCATCGTTGCCGCCTACCTGATCGGGTCCTTGCCCTTCGCTGTCATCGTCAGCAAAACGATGGGGCTGTCCGACCCGCGCAGCTACGGATCGAAGAATCCGGGCGCGACCAACGTGCTGCGCAGCGGCAACAAGAAGGCGGCGGCGCTGACCCTGTTCGGCGACGCGGCCAAGGGCTGGCTGGCGGTCTTTCTCGCCCAGCAGTTCGGCCCGCGCCATGGACTGGCCGAACCGGAATTCGCCATGGTCGCACTGGCGGTATTCGCCGGCCACCTGTGGCCGCTGTTCCTGCGCTTTCGCGGCGGCAAGGGCGTGGCCACGGCGCTCGGTGTACTGGTTGCCGTCAATCCGCTGATTGCGCTGAGTTCGGCCGCCGTGTGGCTGCTGATCGCCGCCACGACCCGCTACTCGTCGCTGGCCGCCATTCTGGCCGCCATCGCCGCGCCGGTCGCCACGGCCTTTATCCAGCCCGGCGTCTACTTTGGCGCCATTGTCGTCATCGCCCTGTTGCTGGTGCGCAAGCACAAGCAGAATATCCTCAACCTGCTGTCCGGCCAGGAAGGCCGGATCGGTGCCGGCAAGACGGCGGCAAACGGCGAGCAGGATTCTTGACCGACCCCACTCAGGAGCACGACCATGGCCAGAAAACAGGAACACGAACAGCTGGACGACGAAACACTGGCGCTGCTGGCCTGGTGTGCCGAGGTGGAAACCCACCTGGTGGCGGCCGGGGCCACGGTGGCCGAGGCGCAGGAGCATATCGAGGACCAGGCCGAGTGGTATACCGACCAGTTCTATGACGGCCTGACCCCGGAGGAAGCCGCAAAGGCCGCACTCGCCTGACAGCGGGGACTTGCCAAGACGGCGTCATGGCGGTTTGATGATGATTTAGTCCCTGAACGTCAACCGCCATGACCGACCACATCGACGCCCTGATTTCCCGGTTCGACCAGTTGCTCGAACGCCTCGATCGCGCGCTGCCGCCACTGCCGGAACCCACCGACTGGCGTGCGCATGCCTTCCGCTGGCGCGTGCGCAATGGCCGCGGCTGGCTGGCGGCCGTCGACCAGCCGCACAGCATCCGCCTGAGCGACATCGCCAATGTCGACGCGCAGAAGGACAAGCTGGTGCGCAACACCGCCGCCTTTGTCGCCGGACGTCCGGCCAACAATGTGCTGCTGTCCGGCTCGCGCGGCTCGGGCAAGTCGTCGCTGGTCAAGGCCCTGCTGCCGGCCTTCTCCGCGCAGGGACTGCGTCTGGTCGAAGTCGATCGCACCCATCTGGCCGATCTGCCGGACATCATCGAGCAGGTGGCCGACCGCCCCGAACGCTTTATCCTGTTCTGTGACGACCTGTCGTTCGAAGAGGGCGACGACGCGTACAAGGCGCTGAAGAGCGCGCTGGACGGCGGCATCAGCCGCCGCTGCGACAACCTGCTGGTCTACTCGACCTCGAACCGGCGCCACCTGCTGCCGGACCGGATGCGCGACAACCTCGATACCCGCTCGGTCGATGGCGAAATCCATCCCGGCGAGGCGGTGGAGGAAAAAGTGTCACTGTCCGAACGCTTCGGGCTGTGGCTGTCGTTCTATCCGTTCAACCAGGACGAATACCTGGCCGCCGCCGAGGTCTGGCTCTCCCATTTCAAGCTCAAACTGACGAAGGAAGCCCGCCAGGCCGCCCTGCTGTGGGCGCAGATGCGCGGCGCGCGCTCGGGCCGCGTCGCCTGGCAGTTCGCCTGCGACTGGGCCGGCCGCACACCGGCCGAGCGCAAACAGTTGTAGGACCGCGGGCTTACGGATGGTGGCGCGGCAATTCGGCCAGCCAGCTCGGCACCGCGACCCGGATCAGGAACGCCGTCGACAGGCCGGCCATCAGGATGCCGACGATGGCCTCGAACGGACCGATGACGCGTTCGTGCCCGCTCGGCACCACATCGCCATAGCCCACGGTGGTGTAGCTGGACATCGAGTAGTACAGCGCGTCGCTGAAATCCGTCAGCGAGGTCTGCCACTGGATCGCTTCCGCCCACAGCAGCATCTCCAGCGCATGCACCAGCAGCAGGGCAAAGGTCACCAGCCCGAGACGGGCCAGTTCGGCCACGACGCGCTGCCGTTTCCGCGCCGGCCGCAGCACGCGCAGAATCAGGTACAGGCCGGCGACATGCAGGGTCACCGTGGCCAGTGTCAGGCCCAGTCCGAGGAAAAAATGCTCAAGCATGGCGGCGAACCCGGATAATGATCGGTTGTCAAAACCGGCGCCCTCCTCTGTGGAGCGTGCCGGTCGCTTACCCTATCAAGGATTTTCCCCGTGCGCGACCTCACCCCGCTCATCAACCGGCTGAAGAAAAACGATCGCCACCTCGGCAAATGGGCCCGCCGGGAAGGCATCCAGTGCTATCGCGTCTATGATCGCGACCTGCCCGAGTTTCCCGTCGCCATCGACCGCTACGCCGACCGCCTGCATATCGCCGAGTACGACACCGGCTGGCAGCAGGACGAAGATACCCACGAAGTCTGGGTCGAAGGCGTCAAGGCGGCGGCCAGCGAGGCGCTCGGCGTCGCGTTCGAGACCATCGCCTTCAAGACCCGTCGCCGGCAGAAGGGCCTGGCCCAGTACGAAAAGACCGGCGAGGACGGCGCCTTCTTCGTCGTCGAGGAGGCCGGGCTGAAATTTCGCGTCAATCTCGACAGCTATCTGGATACCGGACTGTTTCTCGACCATCGCCCGACCCGCGCCCGCATCCGTCAGGAAGCGGCCGGCAAGCGTTTCCTGAACCTGTTCGCCTATACCGGCAGTTTCAGCGTCTACGCGGCGGCGGGGGGCGCGCGCGAGACAGTGACGGTGGATCTGTCCAACACCTATCTGCAGTGGGCCGGTCTGAACATGGAGCTGAACGGCTTCACCGACCCGGCGGCGCACCGTCGCGACCGCGCCGACGTGTTCCAGTGGCTGGACGACACCATTCGCGACGGCGAACATTTCGACCTGATCGTCATGGACCCGCCGACCTTCTCCAACTCGAAGAAGATGATCGACGTACTCGACATCCAGCGCGATCACGGCTGGCTGATCGACAGCGCGATGATGGTGCTCGCCCCCGGTGGCACGTTGTACTTTTCGACCAATCTGCGCGGCTTCAGGCTGGACGCCGACCTGGCGGACAAGTACCGGCTGGAGGATATCAGCGCGGTTTCGGTGCCCGAGGACTTCCGCAACCGCAAGATCCACCAGTGCTTCCGCCTGCAGGCCAGGGCCTGAGTCCGGCAAGCGCACGGAAATTTGATTTTCGTCAAAGTTAGTTTTCCGCTTTTCTCTAATATACAAACCGAGCCGCAGTTGGTTCGATGTAGTTTCTCCTCTATTTCTCCTTTGCAGACTTCACGCCACGGCCCCACCGTGGCGTTTTTTTTGTCCGGATTTCGTCCATCAGGCTTTGTTGATATGCATCAACATTACGAATCCAGAAAAGTCTAATATTCGCTTCGAACCGCAGTCGGTTCGATGTAGTTTCTCCTCTATTTCTCCTTTGCAGACTTCTCGCCACGCTTCTCCGCGTGGCGTTTTTTTTTGCCTGCAGCCTGCCTGCTCTCGTCTTTTCCGGTCAGGGCAATGGCACCTGCATGCCCGAGATGCCCGGCATCGCCTCGCGCATCAGCTGGAGGAACAGGCGCAGGCGGGCCGGGTAGTAACTTGCGAACGGGTAAACCAGGAACACCGGCAACGGGTCGGCACGCCAGCCCGGGGCCAGATGCAGCAGGCGCCCTTCCGCCACGTCGTCCTTCACCATCCAGGCGGACACCAGGCCGGCCCCCAGCCCCGACAGCATGGCATTGCGCAGCGCGTACAGGCTGTCGGTACTCAACCGTGGCCGGATGGCAAAGCGGTGGACATCGCCGTCACCCAGCGACGTCAGTGCCACTTCGTGACGATAGAAGGTCTGCAGCGCCAGCCACGGCAGTGTCTCCAGCGCTGCCGCCGAGGTAGGCAAAGGCCGCCCGGCGAGCAGCGACGGTGCGGCCACGGCAATGCGCGGCACTTCGGCCAGCCGGATGGCCACCACCGACGGATCATCTACCGACCCGACCTGAATGGCGCAGTCGATGCCTTCGGCGATGAAATCCGGCCGCCGGTCATGCAGCAGCCATTCCACTGTCACCCGCGGATGGCGATCCAGATAGGCCATCAGCGGCGCAATCAGCTGGCCCTGGCCAAACGCATGCGGCGCGATGACGCGCAGATGACCTTCCGCCTCGTCCTTGACCCCGCGCAGGTCCGCACTCATCGCCTGCCAGCTGTCGAGCAGCGTCTTGGCATGGGCGAAGCAGCGCCGGCCGTCGTCGGTCAGGGTCATGGCATGGGTCGAGCGCTGCAGCAGCTTCAGTCCGAGTGCGCGTTCCAGTGTCTGCAGCCGCCGGCTGACCGTTGGCTGGCTGGTCTCCAGTTGCGCCGCGGCGGCCGACAGGCTGCCCGCTTCGACGATGCGGACGAAGGTCTGCATCAGTCCGATCCGGTCCAGGCCGGCAAAATCGGTGTCTTTCATACGTCAAGCGTATAACAAATCTGCGTCGGCGGTGACTACCGGATTCGGGCTCCGGCGCAGAAACTGGCGCCATCGTTCGTTTCCACAGAAAGATCCGCGCCATGACCACCATCCAATTAACGCATGAAACCAGCCAGCCAGCTCCCTCGCGCCAACTGGTGCTGCTGCTGGCGGCCGGCGCCGGGCTGAGCGTGGCCTCGCTGTACTACAGCCAGCCGATGCTGGGCGTGCTGGGCCCCGACCTGCAGACCAGCGACCGGATGGCCGGTCTGGTGCCGACCCTGACCCAGCTCGGCTATGCGCTGGGCATCCTGCTGCTGGCTCCGCTTGGCGACCGTTTCGACCGCCGCCTGATCATCGTGACCAAGGCCGTGCTGCTGACGCTGGCCCTGCTGCTGAGCGGGCTCGCCCCCGGCATCGCGCCACTGCTGGTCAGCAGCGCGGCGGTCGGGCTGACGGCGACGCTGGCACAGGACATCGTGCCGGCCGCCGCGATCCTGGCGCCCGCCGCCCAGCGCGGCAGGATTGTCGGCACGGTGATGACCGGCCTGCTGCTGGGCATTCTGCTGTCGCGGGTGGTCAGCGGTTTTGTGGCCGAGCATTTCGGCTGGCGCACGATGTATGTCACCGCCGCCGCGGCCATCGCCCTGACCGGCCTCGCCGCCTGGCACGGCCTGCCCCGCTTCCGGCCCACCACGCAACTGGCTTATGGCGCGCTGATGCATTCGCTGCTGGTGCTGTGGCGTCGCCATGCGGCGCTGCGCCGTGCAGCCTGGGCCCAGGGCCTGCTGTCGGTCGGCTTCAGTGCCTTCTGGTCCACGCTGGCCGTGATGCTGCATGCGTCCTTCCATCTGGGCAGCGCTGCCGCCGGAGCCTTTGGCCTGGCCGGTGCCGCCGGGGCGCTGGCGGCCCCGCTGGCCGGTCGTCTGGCCGATCGCAAGGGTCCGGAACGGGTCATGCGCCTCGGCGCCGGGCTGGCAGCGCTGTCGTTCGCTCTGCTCGGCCTGGCTGTCCTGCTGCCCGCGACGGCCCAGCTGGCCCTGATCGCCCTCGCGGCGGCCGGCTTCGACTTCGGCATCCAGGCGGCACTGGTCGCCCACCAGACCCAGGTCTACGGCATTGAGCCCGCGGCACGCAGCCGCCTGAATGCCCTGCTGTTCACCGGGGTGTTCATCGGCATGGCAACGGGCGCGGCGCTCGGCAGTCTGGCGCTGGCGCAATGGGGCTGGACGGGGGTTATTGCCCTGGCCACGGCGGCATCGCTGGCCGCCCTGCTTGTCCGCCTGACACAGCGCACAGGCATGGCATAGTGCGACACTATCGGGCGGGATGAAAAATTCAATCCCGCCCGCCGCTTGCCTTGCCGGCAGGCGACGCCATCTGCGCAGCATCCGGCCACTCGCGCCGCCCAATGCAAAGGAGACCCTCATGGCCGTCGAAAACCTGAATCAGGACACATTCAAAACCGCGCTGGACGATGAGCGTCCGCTTGTCGTCGATTTCTGGGCGCCGTGGTGCGGCCCGTGCCGCAATTTCGCCCCGGTGTTCGAAGCCGCATCCGAAGCCCATCCGGACATACGCTTCGTCAAGATCAACACCGAGGAAGAACAGGACCTGGCCAATGCTTTCCGCATCCGCTCGATCCCGACGCTGATGGTGTTCCGCGAACAGGTGATGCTGTTCAACCAGGCCGGCGCACTGTCCGCGCCCCAGCTCGAACAGCTGATCGGGCAGATCAAGTCGGTCGACATGGCGGAAGTGCATCGTCAGATTGCCGAGGACGCGGCCGCAAAGGAATAGGCAACGGACAAGGGCATCAGGGCGCTCCATTCGCTCTATCATCAGGTTTGAAGATGACTCGATAGACAGGACTCCTGATGCCCCGCCTGCTTCCTCTCTCCCTGCTGCTGATCGCCGGCATGGCCAATGCCGCCTGCCCGCCGCTGCTCGACCACCGCTTCAAACTGCTGGACGGCAGCAGCCTCGACCTGTGTCAGTACGCGGATCAGCCGATTCTGGTGGTAAACACCGCCAGCAAGTGCGGCTTTGCGCCGCAGTTCGACGCGCTGGAAAAGCTGTACCGCGACTACAAGCCGCGCGGGCTGCTGGTCATCGGTTTCCCGAGCAACGACTTCCGCCAGGAGCTTCCCAGCAACAAGGAAATCGGCGATTTCTGCCGGCTGACTTATTTCGTCCAGTTCCCGATGGTGGAAAGCTCGGTGGTGACCGGCAGCAAGGCCATCCCGTTCTTCAAACAACTGAAGGCGGCAACCGGCGACGTGCCGCGCTGGAATTTCCACAAGTACGTGATCGCGCCGGGCGGCAAGACCGTTACCGCTTTCGGCACGCTCACCAAACCGGATGCCCCGGAGATACTGGATGCGATCCGGCCGGGACTGCGCCCGGCCCCGTGACGCCTGCGCTCAGGACGGGATGCCCATATGCGACAGCGGCAACGCTGTCGTGTGCTTGATCTCGTTCAGCACGAAGCTGGATTTCACGTCCGACACGCCCGGGTGGGTGATCAGCGTGTTCATGATGAAGCGCGAGAAGTGCTCCAGGTCCTCGAAATACACGTGCAGCAGGAAGTCCACTTCGCCGGTCATGGCGAAGCCGCTGATGACTTCCGGCCAGCTGCGCACCGCGCGGCTGAAGGCGTTGATCGACTCGCCGTCGCGCTTTTCCAGCGATACGCGGACGAATGCCTGCAGGCCCAGCCCGATACGGGCCGGCTCGAGCAGGGCCACATACTGGCGGATCACGCCGCTTTCCTCCAGCTGCTTCAGGCGTCGCAGGCACGGCGAGGGCGATAGGGCGACGGTTTCGGCCAGCTCCACATTGGTCAGCCTGCCATTCTTCTGCAGGGCGGCGAGAATCTTGATGTCTGTCTTGTCTAGTTCGAGGCTTGGCATTTCGTGCTATCCAGATTGCGCTGAATCCGTGATTCATGTCCCGCATATTGTACCCATGAGCAACAATGCAACAAAATTGCTTTGTGCGACGTCTACGCTCTAATTGACGACTTCGTCCGGTCCATATCGCGCCTTCCCTGCCCGGGACGGTCGCCCGGGAGCCCCTGATGTCCGCCCCATCCGACACCGCCTGCATGGTCGATCTGGCCACTTTCCCTGTCCCCGACTACAGCGATACCGAGCATGAGACCTGGACGCGCCTGTATGCGCGCCAGCGCGAACTGCTGCCCGGCCGCGCCTGTGACGAGTACCTGGCCGGTCTGGCCCGGCTGGAGCTGTCGGAAACCCGGCTGCCACGACTGGTCGACATCAGCCGCCGCATCGAGCAATACACCGGCTGGCGGCTGACCCGGGTCGCCGGACTGGTCGAGAACGACGACTTCTTCACCCTGCTGGCCGGACGCTGTTTTCCGTCCACCGACTTTATCCGCAAGCCGGACGAGCTCGACTACACCCCGGCGCCGGACATGTTCCATGACCTGATCGGCCACGCACCGCTGCTGACCCACTCGCGCTTCGCCGCTTTCTTCGAGCGCTTCGGTCATGCCGGCAAGGCAGCGTTCGCCAGCGGCCATCCGGCCACCGAGTGGCTGCCGCGCATCTACTGGTACACGGTCGAGTTCGGCCTGATTCGTGCGGCCGAAGGGCTGCGCATCTATGGTTCGGGCATCGTGTCATCACCGGGCGAGGTGCTGCACAGTCTGTCCGACGCGGTTACCCGCCACGATTTCGACCTCGATGCCATCGCCGCGCGCGATTACGACATCTGGCACATGCAGAACGACCTGTTCGTCATCGACAGTTTCGACCAGCTCGAAGACGATTTTGCCGCCTGGTGCCGCGAGGCCCGGCTCGGCTGAGCAACACCGGCAGCACCCGATTCCCGCCATCCAGAGCGGGAACACACGAGGAGACAATACGCATGGCAGACCCCCTCAATCCGATGGGAACCGACGGTTTCGAGTTCATCGAATTCGTCGCCCCCGAGCCCGCGGCGCTGGAAGCGCTGTTCACCCAACTGGGCTTCGTCCGTACCGGCCTGCACCGCACCAAGCGCGTCGCGCTGTGGCAGCAGGGTGATATCCATTTCATCGTCAATGCCGAACCGGCCAGTTTCGGCGCCGACTTCGCCCGCCTGCACGGCCCGTCGGTGTGCGCCTTTGCCTTCCGGGTCGGCAATGCCGCCGATGCCTACCGGCGCGCGCTCGAGCTCGGCGCCGAGGGCGTTCCGCACCGCGCCGGGCCGATGGAACTGAACCTGCCGGCGATCAGGGGCATCGGCGGCGCCTGCCTGTACCTGGTCGAGCGCTTCGGCGAGCATTCGCTGTACGACGTCGATTTCCGGCTGACCCCGGCCGATACCCGGGGGTGCGGCCTGACCGGCATCGATCACCTGACCCACAACGTCGAACGCGGCCATATGGACGACTGGGCCGGTTTCTACCAGCGGCTGTTCAATTTCCGCGAGATCCGCTATTTCGACATCGAGGGCAAACTGACCGGGCTCAGGAGCCGGGCGATGACCAGCCCGTGCGGCAAGATCCGCATCCCGATCAACGAATCGGCCGATGACCGCTCGCAGATCGAGGAGTACCTGCGCGCCTACCATGGCGAAGGGGTCCAGCACATCGCGCTCGGCTGCGACGACATCTATGCAACAGTCGAGGCACTGCGTGCGCGCGGCGTGCGTTTTCTCGACACGCCGGACAGCTACTACGACGGCGTCGATGCCCGCCTGCCCGGCCATGGCGAAGACCTGGCGCGTCTGCGCAGCGATCGCATCCTGATCGACGGCAGCCCCGGCGGCGGGCGGTTGCTGCAGATTTTCACCGATACCGTCATCGGGCCGATTTTCTTCGAGATCATCCAGCGCAAGGGTGACGAGGGCTTCGGCGAAGGCAATTTCCGCGCGCTGTTCGAGGCCATCGAGCGCGACCAGGTCGCACGGGGTGTGCTGTCCGACACGGGGGCGCCGCAATGAGCACCTCACCGATCTACTGGCCGCTGGCACAGGGCCGCCACTCGCCGCAGGCGCATGCCGACCTGCCGGCAGGCAGCTACGAACGCGAGATGGGCCGTGACGGCTTTGCCGGTCCGGCCTGTCACTTCCATCACGCCCACCCGCCGACCGGCTGGTCAGCGATCGACGGCGAGCTGCGGCCGCGCGCATTCGATTTCAACCTGCTGTCCGCCAGTGATACCTGCCCGTGGAGCGCGCCGCTGCTGCTCGGCAACCGGCAACTGGCCATCCGCCAATGGCGCGCAGGGCAACCGACACCGCTGGTACGCGACGCCGATGGCGACCTGCTGCTGTTCGTCCATGCCGGTGCCGGCACGCTGTTCTGCGACTGGGGCCGGCTCGACTACCGCGACGGCGACTACCTGCTGCTGCCGCGTGGTGCGCTGTGGCGGCTGGAACCGGCGACACCGGGGCCGATGCTGCTGATCGAGGCCATCGACGGTCGCTACGATCTGCCGGACAGGGGCCTGCTTGGCCGCCACGCCCTGTTCGACGCCGCCTGCCTGCGCACGCCGGTCATCGACGATGCCTTTCTGGCCCAGCAGGGCGATACGCCGACTGCGGTCCGGGTCAAGCGTTTCGACCGCGTCAGCACGCTGCGCTACCCGTTCAATCCGCTGGACAGCATCGGCTGGCACGGCGACCTGTGTGCGTTCGCGCTCAACTGGCGCGACATCCGCCCGGTCATGAGCCATCGCTACCACCTGCCGCCGACCGTGCACGCGACCTTCTTCGCGCCGGGCTTCATGATCAGCACTTTTGTACCCCGCCCGCTGGAATCCGACCCTGGCGCATTGAAACTGCCGTTTTTCCACAGCAATGACGACTACGATGAATTTATCTTCTATCACGCCGGCGAGTTCATGAGCCGCGACCACATCTACCCGGGCATGGCCACGCTGCATCCGACCGGCCTGCCCCACGGCCCGCATCCGAAAGCCTTCGCCACGGCGGCGGCCGGCGCGCGGGCCTTTACCGACGAGGTCGCGGTGATGGTGGACAGTCGCAAACCCCTATTGGTTGCGCCGTTGCCGGACGGCGTGGAATGGACGGCTTACGCGGACTCCTGGAAAGGCTGAGCGCCAGACCGGGACACGACAGGGACACCATGAAACTTGCGTCAATCAAACACGGCCGCGATGGCCGCCTGGTGGTAGTCAGCCGCGATCTGGGCCGCTGCGTGGCCGTGCCCGGCATCGCGCCGACGCTGCAGGCCGCACTCGACCAGTGGGAACAGGTCGCCCCGCGGCTGGCTGAAATCGCCGCCGCACTCGACAACGGCGAATTGTCCGGCAGCCTGCCATTCGTCGCCGCCGACTGCGCAGCCCCGCTGCCCCGCGCCTACCTGTTCGCTGATGGCAGCGCCTTTCTGTCCCACGTCGAACTGGTACGGCGGGCCCGGGGTGCGGACATGCCGGCCGAGCTGTACCAGACGCCGCTGATGTATCAGGGCGACAGTGGCGGCTGGCTGGCACCGACCGCGCCGATCCCGTGGCGCGATGCAGCCTGGGGCCTGGATTTCGAGGGCGAAGTTGCCGCGATTACCGGCGACCTGCCGGCCGGCTGCGACGAACTGACTGCGGCCACCGGCATCCGGCTGCTGATGCTGGTCAACGACGTCAGCCTGCGCGGGCTGATTCCCGCTGAGCTGGCGCGTGGCTTCGGCTTCTACCAGAGCAAGCCGGCGTCGAGCGCCAGCCCGGTTGCCGTCACCCCCGACGAGCTTGGTGACGCCTGGCACGACGGCCGCGTGCAGTTACCGCTGGAGGTGACACTGAACGGCAAACCGTTCGGCCACCCGCATGCCAGTGCCATGCATTTTTCCTTTCCGCAGCTTATTGCCCATGCGGCACGCACCCGCCCACTGGTTGCCGGCAGCATTATCGGCTCCGGCACGGTATCCAATGCCGACCCATCGGTCGGCGAAGCCTGCATTGCCGAACGGCGCATGCGCGAGCACCAGGCCGACGGCACTCCGCACACCCCCTGGCTGATGCCTGGCGACAAGGTCCGCTTCGACATGCGCGGCAGCGACGGCCAGTCGGTCTTTGGCGCCATCGAGCAGCAGGTGGCCGCATGCTGATTCTTTACGACTACTGGCGTTCCAGTGCGGCCTACCGGGTGCGGATTGCGCTGCACCTGAAAGGGCTCGAATTCGAGTCGCGGCCGGTGGACCTGCGCCACGGCCAGCAGCGCGATGCCGACTACCTGCGGCTGAATCCGGCCGGGCTGGTGCCACTGCTGGTCGACGGCGCCCTGCGCGTGTCGCAATCGCTGGCCATCTGCGCCTATCTGGACGAAGCCTGGCCGGATACCCCGCCGCTGCTGCCACCAAACCCGCGTGCGCGTGCCACCATCCGCTCGATGGCGCTGACCCTGGCCTGCGACACCCATCCACTGCAGAACCTGCGCGTGCTCCAGCAGCTGGAAGCGGACTTCGGCGCTGACGACATGCAGCGCGGCAACTGGGTCCGGCACTGGATCCACAGCGGTCTGGCCACGCTGGAGCGGCTGGCGACCGACAATGCCGGTGCCTGCTGCCATGGTGACACGGTGACGCTGGCCGATCTGTGCCTGGCCCCGCAGCTGTATACGGCACGCCGCTACGACCTGCCGCTGGACGACTTCCCGCGCCTGGTCGCCATCGACGCCCATCTGATGACCCTGCCGGCCTTTATCGCCGCCCAGCCAGTACAGCCGGGCCGCTGAACCGGCCAGCCCGGCGATTTGCAAAAAGCCGGAAATCCGGCCGCCATTTCGGCCGGCGGCACTTTTTTGCAGAAAGCGCTTGACCACCACCCCGGTTTACGGTTTAATTCGCGTCCTCAACGCAGCGCACAGCGCAGCAACGAGAGATGGCCAGGTAGCTCAGTTGGTAGAGCAGCGGATTGAAAATCCGCGTGTCGACGGTTCGATTCCGCCCCTGGCCACCAGAATTCAAAAGGCTTGCAGCAATGCAGGCCTTTTTTGCGTCTGATGTACGCCTGGCTGGCGGATGGCAGATGCCATCCGCTTATTTCCGCCTATCTGTGCAGCAAGCCCTCCCCCACCCACGCTTCCCCCCTCACCCCCGGCAACACAAAGAAATACCCGCCGCCAAACGGCTTGATGTATTCCTCCAGCGGCTCGCGGTCCAGGCGCTTTTGCGTATCGATAAAGCCGGTCTGCAGATTGGCCTGAAAGCTGACAAACACCAGCCCCATGTCCAGCTGCCCGGAACGGGTCAGCCCGGCCGAATAGCTGTAGCTGCGGCGCAGCAGCCTGGCATCGTGGCGACCGTGCCGGCGCGGTTCGGCTCGACGCATGTGCGAGTCGAGCGGCACGCCCTTGCCATCGGGGTCGGCGGCGAAGCCCGGGTCGTCAAACTCTGCCTTGCGGCCCAGCGGCGCACCGGAGGCCTTGTCGCGGCCAAAGTCGGTCTGCTGCTCGCCCAGCGGCGTGCGGTCCCACTGCTCCAGCAGAAAGCGGATCAGACGCACCGCCATATAACTGCCGCCGGCAGCCCAGTCCGGCTCCTGGTCCTTGCTGCCGACCCAGACCATGTCGTCCATCAGCTTGTCATCGCCCGTCGACGGATTGCCGGTCCCGTCCTTGAAGCCGAACAGGTTGATCGGCGTACTGCCGCTGCGCACGGCCGATGCCGGCAGGAAACCGTCCATCTTCCAGCGCGGCGCCAGTTTGTCCGGCATGTGCTTGATGATGTCGCGCACGGCATGAATGACCGTCTCTCGCGAATGGGCGCAGCACTGCAGCAGCAGGTCGCCATCACACCAGCCGGCGTCGAGTGCGTCGTTCGGAAAGGCTTCCATATGGACCAGATGCCGCGGCTTGCGCGCCTCGAGGCCGAAGCGCGCGTCGAACAGTGTCGCGCCGACCGCCACCGTGATGGTCAGCCCGTCCGGCACGATCTCGGCGCCCATCACGCCGGAGTCCATGGGCGGCAGCCGGGCGTCGCCCACCGGCGCCGGGCCGCCACGGGTCAGGAAGCGGATGCGTTCAGTCAGTTGCCGGAACAGCGCGGCCAGTTGTTCGCGGTTGCGCGCCAGCACGTCGAAGGCGATGAAAATCGCTTCCTGCGGGGCTGCGGTCACGATGCCGGCCTGGTGAACACCGTCGAATGGCACTTGCTCACGGGCCGGGTCAGCAGCCGGCCGGCGGAACCAGCTGGTGGCGCCGGCAGCGCCCAGCACCGCGCCGCCGCCGAAAGCGCTCATGCCCAGCAGCCATTTGCGACGCGACGGGCAGGCGGGGGCCGCTGCCCCGGACACAGGAATATCTGTTTTTTCAGTCATGATGGTATTCCGTCCCCTGCCGACGAATCCCTTGCCGGCAGGGCATGAGGAGGGGTCAGTCGAGGCCGAGCACGCCACGCAGGCGGGACAGGTCTTCCGCCAGGGTATTGATCGGGCCCTTCATTGCCGTGCGGTCGGCATCAGTCACCTTGCCGTAGTCGACAAAACCGTCGCCGTCCGCTGCGCGGTATTTGCCCAGCAACGTGTCGACATCCTTGAAGTTGCCATCGATGCGGGCCAGCAGCGCGGCATCAGCCTTCTGCAGCAGCGGTCGCAGCAGATCGACGATCTTGCGTGCGCCTTCGACATTGGCGTGGAAGTCCCACAGGTCGGTATGGCTGTAGCGATCTTCCTCGCCACTGATCTTGGTCGCCGCCACCTCTTCGATCAGACCGGCCGCGCCGCCGACCATCTTCGCCGGCGGAATGCTCAGCGACCTGATCCGCGCCTGCAGTTCCACCGTGTCCGCCACCAGCTTGTCGGCCAGCTTGTCCAGCCCCCTGGTGCTGTTGTCGGCAAACAGGGCTTTCTCCAGCCGGTGGAAGCCGGTGAAGTTCGGGTCGCTGGCCTTGTCCTTGAAGTCGTCTTCGCGCACGTCGATGGCGGTGTCCAGATCGGAGAACAGTTCCGCGATCGGTTCGATCCGCTCGTAGTGGCGACGGGTCGGCGCGTACAGCGCCCGGGCTTCCTCCAGCTTGCCGGCCTTGATCGCGTCGGCGAAGTGCCGTGTCTGCTTGACCAGTGCATCCACTTCCGCACTCACGTACAGCTTGTAGTCGGCAATCGGCCCGACCAGATCGTTGGCCGACGGTTTGCCGGACACGGCCTGCCCGGCGGCAGCGGTCACGATCAGTTTGCCGCGCGGATTGCTGAGCAGACCGCAGGTCATGTCATAACTGCCCGGTTCCAGCGTGGCGGTCAGTTTCTGGGTAAAGCCCGGCGCGATGTTCTCGCGCTCTTCCACCACATACACGCCCTTGAGGATCTCCCACTCCACCGCGCGGGCGCTGGTGTTCTTGATCATGAAACGGGTCTTGCCGGCGGTCACGTTCAGCGTCATCGGCTCGCACGCCTTGTCGGTGACAGTCACATTGACCACGGGAATGTCAGCCTTGCCAGCAGCAGCGGGCGTGGCTGCCGGCTCCTTGCAGGCGGACAGGCTGACAGCAGCCAGCACGGCCGCCCCCAGCCATACCGGAGAGCGGAAAGAAAAGAGGATCATGGAAAACGGGTCCTGAGAGACAGAACGTCAGCCCCCGGCGGAAGCTGACGCTGGCAATGGCAAAAAAGAGGAAGGTCAGTCGAGACCGAGCACACCGCGCAGGCGGGACAGGTCTTCCGCCAGGGTATTGATCGGGCCCTTCATTGCCGTGCGGTCGGCATCGGTCACCTTGCCGTAGTCGACAAAACCGTCGCCGTCCGCTGCGCGGTATTTGCCCAGCAGCGTGTCGACATCCTTGAAGTTGCCGTCGATGCGAGCCAGCAGCGCGGCATCAGCCTTCTGCAGCAGCGGTCGCAGCAGATCGACGATCTTGCGTGCGCCTTCGACATTGGCGTGGAAGTCCCACAGGTCGGTATGGCTGTAGCGATCTTCCTCGCCACTGATCTTGGTCGCCGCCACTTCTTCGATCAGACCGGCCGCACCGCCGACCATCTTCGCCGGCGGAATGCTCAGCGACTTGATCCGCGTCTGCAGTTCCACCGTGTCCGCCACCAGCTTGTCGGCCAGCTTGTCCAGCCCCCTGGTGCTGTTGTCGGCAAACAGGGCTTTCTCCAGCCGGTGGAAGCCGGTGAAGTTCGGGTCGCTGGCCTTGTCCTTGAAGTCGTCTTCGCGCACGTCGATGGCGGTGTCCAGATCGGAGAACAGTTCCGCAATCGGTTCGATCCGCTCGTAGTGGCGACGGGTCGGCGCGTACAGCGCCCGGGCTTCCTCCAGCTTGCCGGCCTTGATCGCGTCGGCAAAGCGCTGTGTCTGCTTGACCAGTTCATCCACTTCCGCACTCACGTACAGCTTGTAGTCGGCGACCGGGCCGACCAGTTGCTCGGCAAAGTCCGGTGCCGCCGGGGCAGCCGTACTGGCGGCAGGGCTTGCCGCTGGCGGTTCGGTTTTCTGGCAGGCGGTCAGCGCGGCCAGCATGCACAGGGCCGACAGTTTCATCAGGTGGCGATGCGCCATGGTTTCAGATCCTTTGTGGATAAACGGGAGAATGATCAATGGGTACGGTGGGCCAGCGCGGGCTGTCCCCGGCCAGCCAGGAACAGGTACAGCGACGGCAGCAGGAACAGCAGCCAGGCCAGGGCTTCGCCAACGGTCGGCGTGTCGTTGTAGCCGAACAGGCCGGCGAGAATGACGCCGAACGGGCTGTCGGCCGGCAACGCCAGGCTCAGGTCGAACACGACGGTCTGCAGCTGATTCCAGACCCCGGCCTCATGCAGCGCCTTGACGGCGCCGGCGAGCAGGCCGGCCGCCACGAACAGGATGAATACACCGGTCCAGCGGAAGAAACGGCGCAGATCCAGGCGAATACCGCCCTGATAGATGCCGATTCCCAGCGCCACGGCGACGGCCAGCCCCAGCATCGCGCCCAGCGGTGCTGCCAGACCAACCTCCTGTTGCTGGAATGCCGCCAGCAGGAAGAACACCGACTCCAGCCCTTCGCGGGCGACGGCAAAGAACACCATGCCGACCAGCGCATAGGCCTGGCCATTGCCCTTGTTCAGCGCGGCATCGATCGAATCGTGCAGATGGGCCTTGATCGAGCGGGCCGCCTGCTTCATCCAGAACACCATCGAGGTCAGGATGCCGACGGCAACCAGGGCGACCACCGCCTCGAACAGCTCCTGCTGCTTCTGCGGAAACTCGCTCTGGGTGGCTTCGATCAGAAAGCCGAGCGCCAGACTCAGCACGCAGGCGAGAACCACGCCGGCCCAGACCGCAGGCATCTGCTTGCGCTGGCCGGACTGCCTCAGGTAACTGGCGATGATGCCGACGATCAGCGCCGCCTCCATTCCCTCGCGCAGCATGATGAGAAACGGCACCAGCATGTTCTGTCCCCTCGCCCGGCGGCCCGACCGCCCGAAAATGTGAAAATGCACAATTTGCGTAATGCAAATCATTATCTATTGCAGACAAGGATATCCAATTACTGGATAAAAGTGTCAGCGTCGTGGACACTTTTTTCTGCCATGCCGGTGAGGCATGACGAAAGAGGCGGGATTATGCGTCGAGGAAGGCGCGCCGGGCCTGCGACACGATGCCGCAGACCCGGCGGAGGGGCGGGTCGACGGCAGGGGAGTCGACGGGTGCAGACTGGTGCGCTGCGCGGCCTCCCACAGGTCGCGCTGCACTTGCAGCCGCAGCCAGAAACCGGAAGAAGTGCCCTGTGCCTCGGCCAGGCGCAGGTCCATGTCGGCAGCCAGCGCCGCATGCCCGTGCAGGATGCGGGACAGCATCACCCGGCTGATGCCGATGTGTGCGGCAAAAGCGCTCTGGCTCATCCCGAGGTCTACAAGCCAGCCGGACAGGATCCCGCCCGGGCTGCAAAAGGGGAAACCACGCCCCGCCCGCAATTGAGAATGAATCCCGAAAACCGCCCGGCATGACGAAGAACTAGCACACGAATGCTGCACTTATATAAAAATGCAGTTCAGAATCACTGAAATTTGCTCTTTTTTGCTTCCGGCATGCCAGCGCGCAGGTATGCTGCAGTCGGTGACGGTCTTGTAAGCATTAGAGACTGTGTTTGCACGCGCCGACACTCGTATCGGCATGCGGCTCACCCGGTCGTCGTCCCGACAGAGACGACCGCGACACATCCAGAAAATGATTCGCTTTCTATCCAGGGGTAATCAGATGCAGAAGTACGATGCGGTCTATCCGATCGACCGCCCTGACGTTGCGATTGAAGAGAAACTGAAAAGAAACCTGAGTAACCGGCACATTCAGTTGATTGCAATCGGCGGCGCGATCGGAACCGGGCTGTTCATGGGATCGGGCAAGACCATCAGCCTGGCCGGACCTTCCATCCTGTTCGTGTACATGATCATTGGCGTGATGCTGTTCTTCGTGATGAGGGCCATGGGCGAATTGCTCCTGTCCAATCTGAACTACCGCTCATTCATTGATTTCTCGGCGGACCTGCTCGGTCCGTGGGCCGGCTTCTTCACCGGCTGGACTTACTGGTTCTGCTGGGTCGTCACCGGCGTGGCCGACGTGATCGCCATCTCCGCCTACATGCAGTTCTGGTTCCCGGAACTCGCGCCCTGGATTCCCTCCGTCCTGTGCGTACTCTTGCTGCTCGGACTCAACCTGCTGACGGTCAAGCTGTTCGGTGAAATCGAGTTCTGGTTCGCACTGATCAAGATCATCGCCATTGTCGCCCTGGTCGGCACCGGCCTGTTCATGATCGTCACCGGCTTCACCTCCCCGTCCGGTTCGGTCGCCTCGCTGCACCACCTGTGGGACGACGGCGGCATGTTCCCGATGGGCATCAGCGGTTTCTTCGCCGGCTTCCAGATCGCCGTGTTCGCCTTTGTCGGCATCGAGCTGGTCGGTACCACCGCCGCCGAGACCAAGGACCCGGAAAAGAACCTGCCGCGAGCCATCAACTCGATCCCGGTCCGCATCATCATCTTCTATGTGTTCTCGCTGATCGCCATCATGTCGGTCACGCCGTGGCGCTCGGTGGTGGCCAACAAGAGCCCGTTCGTCGAGCTGTTCATGCTGGCCGGCATTCCGGCCGCCGCTGCCCTGATCAACTTCGTCGTACTGTCCTCGGCCTCGTCGTCGGCCAACAGCGGCGTGTTCTCCACCAGCCGCATGCTGTTCGGTCTGGCGCGCGGCAAGCTGGCACCGAAAGCCTTCGGCCAGCTGTCGTCCAGCGCGGTGCCGGCCAACGGCCTGCTGTTCTCGTGCCTGTGTCTGCTGGTCGGCGCCCTGCTGGTCTATGTGGTGCCTGACCTGATCGAAGCGTTCACGCTGATCACTACCGTCTCGGCGGTACTGTTCATGTTCGTCTGGTCGATGATTCTGGCCTCGTACATCGTCTACCGGAAAAAGCGCCCGGCGCTGCACGAGAAGTCGCTGTACAAGATGCCCGGCGGCGTCATCATGTGCTACGTGTGCCTGGCGTTCTTCGCCTTCGTGCTGGTGCTGCTGAGCCTGGAAGCCGACACCCGGATGGCGCTGATGGCCACCCCGCTGTGGTTCGTCTGGCTGGCGCTCGGCTACTTCGGCGTGTTCCGCAAGGAAATCGCCGAACGCCGTCCCGGCATGCACTAAGCCCGCACCCGGATGACAATCCCCGGCGCCATTGCTGGCGCCGGGGATTTTTGCTGCCCGTCGTCTAGACCGAGCGGGTCAGTCCGCCGTCGATGCGCAGGTTCTGCCCGGTCAGATAGGCAGCCTCGTCGGACACCAGCAGCGAGATCAGCGCCGCCACCTCCTCGACCCGCCCGCCGCGTCCCATCGGAATGCGCCCGAGCACGGCCTCGGGGACCGGCAGGCTGTCGATATAGCCGGGCAGCACATTGTTGATGCGGATATTGTCGGCCGCGTAGCGGTCGGCAACCAGCTTGGTCCACGACGCCAGGCCCGCGCGGAACACGCTCGATACCGGAAACGCCGGATCCGGCTCAAAGGCGGCAAAGCTGGAGATATTGACGATGGCCCCGCTGCGCTGGCGCTGCATGACCGGCACCACCAGCCGCGCGGCGCGCACCACATTGAGCAGATAGACGTCCAGTCCGCGATGCCAGTCGTCGTCGCCGAGCGCCAGCACCGCGCCGCGCGGACCATGGCCGGCACTGTTGACCAGCGCATCGATCCGCCCCCAGCGCGCCAGCGTCAGATCCACCAGCCGCTGCAGGTCTTCATTCGACTGGTTCGATCCGGTCACGCCAATCCCGCCCAGTTCGGCAGCCAGCGCCTCGCCCTTGCCCGACGACGACAGGATGGCCAGCCGGAAGCCCTCGCCCGCCAGCCGCCGTGCCGCCGCCGCTCCCATGCCGCTGCCACCTGCCGTGATGATTGCTACTTTCTGTTCCGCCATGATGTTTTCCTTTCGCTGCACAAACCCTAATATGGCGGGCGCCATGCCATGGCGACAAACCAGAATTCAAACACCCTGACAGTAGAAAAACTGCAGCCATGAAAAAATGGGGTCCCCGCGCCGGCCACCTGCCGACACTGAATCACCTGCTCGCCTTCGAGACCGCCGCGCGGCTGGGCAGCTTCCGTGCCGCCGCCGATGCGCTGCACGTCACCCAGGGCGCGGTCGCCCAGCAGGTGCGGGCACTGGAAGCCGAGCTCGGCCGCCCGCTGTTCCACCGCCTGCCGCGCGGTCTCGCGTTGACCGACTGCGGCGACGAGTACGCGAGCCGGACCCGCTTCGCGCTGGAAATCCTCGAAGCCGCCACACGCGAATTCACCGCCGGCCCCGACCGGCACCCGCCCGGACAGGTTCTGGTCAGCACCACGCCGTCGATCGCCAGCCGCTGGCTGATCCCGCGCCTGGAGCGCATTTCGGCCGCCGTGCCGGCCGGCAGCGTGGTCATCGACGCCTCGGACCAGCTGCGGCCGCTGCACGGCGACGGCCGGGTCGATATCGCCATCCGCTGGGGCACACCGCCCTTTGCCGAGGGCACGGCCCGCTTCCTGCTGCCCGGCCGGGCCATTCTGGTTTGCGCACCGGCACTGGCCGGCCATGCCGACTGGCAAAACGCAGACGATCTGGCCGGCATCCCGCTGATCTCCGACACGCACCGGCACTGGTCGCGCTGGTTCGCCCGCCACGGCCGGGCCGACATGCCCGTCACCGGCCCGAGCTTTTCCCAGACCCTGCACGCCATCGAGGCAGCCGAACGCGGCCTCGGCGTCGCCATCGTGCCGGCACCACTGGTCGACAGCGCGCTGCGCGATGGCCGGCTGGTGCGGGTACTGGGCGAGCAGTACGCACTGGACAGCGACGCCGGCTTCTATCTGCTGACCGCCGATCCGCCCGGCAGCGGCGTCATGGCGGTTGCAGACCGGCTGCTGGCCGAAGCCGCAGCGCCCTCGCAGGCATGATGCGCACGTTCACATCCGGAAACATCTTTTACCGGTCATGAGCTACGCTGTAGTGAATACAGCGGTATATCATCAAAATCTGATCAAACAACAACGCCAGAGGACAATTCATGCGACGCTTGCTGCCCGTCTTGCTGCTTTCCGCCTTCACCGTACCGGCCCTGGCCGCAGAACCGGCCAGGGGGCCGCTCGTCAGCCTGACCACCAGTGCCCAGCGCCTGGTGGCCAACGATGTCGCCCAGGCCACCCTGTATGTCGAAACCTCGGGCAGCGATGCCGGCAAGGTCGCCGCCCACCTCGACCAGGTGACCGACGCCGCACTGAAAACCGCCAAGCGTCACGACAAGGTCAAGGTCGAGAGCGGCAACCGCAACAGCTGGCCGCTCTATGACAAGAACAACAAGCAGACCGGCTGGCGCGGCCGTGCCGAGTTGCGGCTGGAAAGCCGCGACGTCGCGGCGCTGTCGAAGCTGATTTCGGCCCTGTCGCCGGAACTGCAGTTCGCCGGTCTGAGCTTCTCGGTCTCGCCGCAAGCCCGCGACAGCGCCGAAAATGCCCTGATTCCGGAAGCGCTGACCGCCTTCAAGGCCAGGGCCGAGATTGCCGCCCGGGCACTGGGCTATCGCAACTACCGCGTGGTCGAAGTCAGCCTGAACAGTGGCGGCGGCTTCCGCCCGGTCGCCTATCGCGCCAAGGCGATGTCGGCCGCCGTCATGGCGGATGCGGCCGGCCCGGAGATGGCCAGCGGCGAAAGCGAGCTGACCGTCAGCGCCCAGGGCCAGATCGAATTGCTGCCGTAAAACGCGGCCCGGACAGGCGCGCCGACGCGCGGCAGACCACGCGAAGTCGCGCCTGAGCGGTTCTGGCTCTACAATGGCCTCAACGTTTTATTGCCAGTACCTTTATATCCTTCGACGAGAACCATGAAACTCTTTGCTTCGCTGACCAGCCCCTATGCCCGCAAGGTGCGTATTGCCCTGCTGGAAAAACGCATTGACTGCCAACTGGAAGTCATCAATCCGTGGGACGACAGTGTGGCGCTGAAGGGAATCAATCCGTTGGGGAAGGTGCCCACGCTGCTGCTGGACGACGGCACCGTGCTGTACGACTCGCGCGTCATCGTCGAGTATCTGGACGCCCTGTCGCCGGTCAGCAAGCTGCTGCCGGGCGACACGCGCGGGCTGATGCAGGTCAAGCGCTGGCAGGCGCTGGCCGACGGCATCCTCGATGCCGGCACGGCGGTGTTTCACGAACGCAAGCGCCCCGCCACCGAGCAGAGCGACAGTGCGGCACGCCGCCAGTACGGCAAGATCGAAGCCGGCCTCGAGGCCCTGTCGCTCGAACTGGCTGACCGGCCCTGGTGTTACGGCAACGGGATGACGCTGGCGGACATCTCCGTCGGCGCCTGTCTCGGCTGGCTCAGCCTGCGCCTGCCGGAACTGGAATGGCGCACGCGCTACCCGAATCTGGAATTGCTGTTCGACAAGCTGGAGACCCGGCAGAGCTTTATCGATACCGTGCCGCCGGTCGTCTGACCCCTTTCCGACCGCACGGCCGGACCCAGGCCCACCGCGTTACCGCCGGTGGGCTTTTTTGCGCGCCGTCGCTGCAAGTCCATTGTCGTACTTTGTTGTCGCATGACAAGATACGCGGATGACATCGAAACGAAGCGAGTTCCTTGCCGGCGCCAGGACGCTCATGCCCTTGCTGCTGGGCGTCTGGCCATTCGGCATGATCTATGGCGTGCTGGCGCTGGAGTCCGGTCTGACCGCCTGGCAGGCACAGGCAATGAGCGCCCTGGTCTTTGCCGGCAGCTCGCAGATCGTCCTCAGCCAGATGCTGGCCAGCCAGGCGCCGCTGGCGGTGATCTTCGTCACCATCGCCATCGTCAACCTGCGCCATGTGCTGTACAGCGCCTCGCTGGCGCCCGGCCTGCGCACGCTCGGCCCCGGCTGGAAGGCGCTGCTCGCCTATCTGCTGACGGATGAAGCCTACGCGGTCACCGTCAACCGCATGAATGCCGCCCGGTCGTCACCACACCGGCACTGGTTCCTGTTCGGTGCCGGGCTGACGCTGTGGACCGCCTGGCAGTTGTCGACGCTGGCCGGACTGGCGCTGGGCAGCGAAATCCCGCCCGAATGGGGGCTGGACTTTGCCATCCCGCTGACCTTTATCGCGCTGGTGGTCCCGGCCGCGCACGACCGTGCCGACTGGACCGCCGTCATCATCGCCGGCATTGCCGCCGTCACGCTGTATGCCCTGCCGTTCAAGCTGGCGCTGATCGTCGCCACGCTGCTCGGCATTGTCGGCGGGGTCTGGATGACACGGAGGGCGGCGCGATGAACATGTTGCTGCTGTTCGCCGCCCTGGGGGCCATCACCTTCCTGCTGCGCCTGTCGTTTATCGGTCTGCTCGGCCAGCGCAGGATTCCGCCGGCACTGCAGATTGCGCTGCGCTTCGTCCCGCTGGCCATCCTGACTGCCATCACCGTGCCGGAAATCGTCATGCAGGACGGCCGGCTGATCACCTCGCTGGCCGAACCGAAACTGGTCGCCGGCGTGGTGGCCGTACTGGTCGCCGCCAGAACGCGCAAGATCCTGCCGACGCTGGCCGCCGGCATGGCCACGCTGTGGCTGGCGCGCTGGGTGTTGCAATCCGTTTCCTGACGCAAAAACGCCTCCGCAATGCGGAGGCGTTCTGGTCAGGGATGCAGCGCAATCAGTAGCGGTAGTGAGCCGGCTTGTACGGGCCGCTCTTGTCCACACCGATATAGGCAGCCTGCTCGTCCGACAGCACGGTCAGGTTGGCGCCGATGCGTTCCAGGTGCAGGCGGGCGACCTTTTCGTCCAGGTGCTTCGGCAGCACATAGACCTGCTTGCCGTACTGTTCGCCGTGCTGGAAGATTTCCATCTGCGCGAGCACCTGGTTGGTGAAGCTGTTGCTCATCACGAAGCTCGGGTGACCGGTCGCGCAACCGAGGTTCACCAGGCGGCCTTCGGCCAGCAGGATGATGCGCTTGCCGTCCGGGAACACGATATGGTCGACCTGCGGCTTGATGTTGTCCCAGGTGTACTGGCGCAGGCTGGCGACTTCGATTTCGCTGTCGAAGTGGCCGATGTTGCAGACGATGGCATTGTTGCGCATCCGCTTCATGTGATCGTGGGTGATCACGCCGACGTTGCCGGTGGTGGTGACGAAAATGTCGCCCTGGGCGCAGGCATCGTCCATGGTGACGACGCGGTAGCCTTCCATCGCCGCCTGCAGCGCGCAGATCGGATCGATTTCCGTGACCCACACCGTGGCGCCGAGACCGCGCAGGCTCTGGGCGCAACCCTTGCCCACGTCACCGTAGCCGAGCACCACGGCGACCTTGCCGGCGATCATCACGTCGGTGGCGCGCTTGATGCCGTCGACCAGGCTTTCGCGGCAGCCGTACAGGTTGTCGAACTTGGACTTGGTCACCGAGTCGTTGACGTTGAAGGCCGGGAACGGCAGGCGGCCGTCCTTTTCCATCTGGTACAGGCGATGCACGCCGGTGGTGGTTTCTTCGGTCACGCCGCGGATGGCGGCCAGGCGCTTCGAGTACCAGCCCGGGTCGATTTCCAGGTGAGCGGCGATCGAGGCGAACAGCGAGGTTTCCTCTTCGTTGCCCGGCCTGGCGATCACGCTGCGGTCCTGTTCGGCCTTGGCGCCAAGCACCAGCAGCAGCGTGGCGTCGCCACCGTCGTCGAGAATCATGTTCGCCGGCTGGCCTTCCGGCCATTCGAAGATGCGGTGCGCGTAGTCCCAGTACTCGTCCAGCGATTCACCCTTGAAGGCGAACACCGGGATGCCGGCGGCAGCGATGGCGGCAGCGGCCTGGTCCTGGGTCGAGAAGATGTTGCACGAGGCCCAGCGCACTTCGGCGCCCAGCGCGATCAGCGTTTCGATCAGCACGCCGGTCTGGATGGTCATGTGCAGCGAGCCGGCAATGCGTGCGCCCTTCAGCGGCTTGCTGTCACCGTATTCGGCGCGCAGAGCCATCAGGCCGGGCATTTCGGTTTCGGCGATCGACAGTTCCTTGCGGCCCCAGGCCGCGAGGGAGAGGTCAGCGACCAGGTAATCAGTGAATTTGTCAGCCACAGCGTTCATGTCAGTTTCCTGTACGGTGCGACCGGGAGGATGCGGCTCACCCGCACTCCCGCAGCCACGGGGGTTAGGCAAGCGCCGTTGAATCATGGCCGAGCCTGGGACGGGGCACCCCGCCTTGCAGCGCTTCTCGGCAAGCGACGGATTATACAGGCAGGAAAAAGGAAACGGCGACCATGAGGTCGCCGTTTCTGCAGATCTGCTGCCCGTCGGTCAGACTTTGCCGAAGACCAGCGTGCCGTTGGTGCCGCCAAAGCCGAACGAGTTCGAAATCGCCACGTCGATCTTCATGTCGCGCGCGACATTGGGCACGTAGTCGAGGTCGCAGCCGTGTTCGTAATCCTGCTCGAACAGGTTGATGGTCGGCGGGGCGATCTGGTTATGCAGCGCCAGGATCGAATACACCGCCTCGACGCCACCGGCGCCACCCAGCAGGTGGCCGGTCATCGACTTGGTCGAGTTGACGGCCAGTTTGCTTGCGTGATCGCCGAACGCCAGCTTCAGCGCCTCGGTTTCATTGGCATCCCCCAGCGGGGTCGACGTGCCGTGCGCGTTCACGTAATCGACTTCGTCCGGGTTCAGGCCGGCATCTTTCAGCGCGTTCTTCACGCCACGGGCCGGGCCCTCGGCGCTCGGCGCGGTGATGTGATGCGCGTCCGAGCTCATGCCGAAGCCCTTCAGCTCGGCATAGATCTTTGCACCGCGGCGCACTGCGTGCTCGTACTCTTCCAGCACGATGACACCGGCGCCCTCGCCCATGACGAAACCGTCACGGCCGGTATCCCACGGCCGCGAGGCGGTCGCCGGGTCGTCGTTGCGGGTCGACAGCGCCTTCATGGCGGCGAAGCCGCCGATGCCCAGACGCGTGATCGCCCCTTCGGCACCACCGGCCACCATGATGTCGGCGTCGCCGTACTGGATCAACCGCGAGGCATCACCGATGCAGTGAGCGCCGGTCGTGCAGGCGGAGACGATGCCGTACGACGGTCCCTGGAAACCCTTGATGATCGACACGTGGCCGGCAATCAGGTTGACCAGCGAGCCGGGAATGAAGAACGGGCCGATCTTGCGCGGACCGCCTTCCATCAGTGCGACACCGGTTTCCTCGATCAGCGGCAGGCCGCCGATGCCGGAACCGATATTGACCCCGACGCGCGTGCGGTCGAGGTCCGGGATGTCTTCAATTCCGGCATCAGCAACAGCCTGGAAAGCGGCGGCAATGCCGTAATGGATGAACACATCCATGCGGCGCGCGTCTTTCGGCGTGATGTAGTCGCTGATGTTGAAATCCTTCACCTCGCCGGCGATCTGGCATGCCATGTCGCTGGCGTCGAAGCGCGTGATGCGGGTGATGCCCGAACGGCCGGCCACGAGGTTGGCCCAGCCGGTCGCGACGTCGTTACCGAGCGGACTGACATGTCCCAGACCGGTGATGACTACTCTGCGTCGAGCCAAGATGAACTCCTTGAATAGAGGAATGCCGGGCGCAGGCACAGGCCCGCGCACCCGCAGCAGCCCGGAAACGTTTTCCGGCCTGCCGGCCGCCGACGGCGCCGTGTCGCCACGCCGTCAAACGACCGTTTGCAGATCCCCAACTGCAAAAGACCCCTGCACAGACGGACAATCCGCGGCAGAGGTCTCCAGGATCAAGCCAAATTACTTGGGCAGGTGTGCCGACACGTAATCGATGGCTTGCTGAACCGTCGTGATCTTTTCGGCGTCTTCGTCCGGGATCTCGCATTCGAATTCTTCTTCGAGTGCCATCACCAGTTCCACCGTGTCGAGCGAGTCAGCGCCCAGATCGTCAACGAACGAGGAATCGTTCTTCACTTCGGCTTCGTTAACGCCGAGTTGTTCAGCGACGATTTTCTTGACACGCTGTTCGATGTTTTCCATTTGGTCTTACCTATGCCTTTCGGAGCGGGTGGTAAACAAAAACCGCGCCATTCTACCAAAAAAAATTTAGAGCAAAATACCTAAATCAACAGAGGTCAAATGTTGTCATCTTCCGACAACTTCAGTACAACATCCGGGATCTGGTACCCATTTCGACAAAATCCTGCCAATTGCCTTACGGCATCAGCATTCCGCCGTTCACATGAAGCGTCTGACCGGTGATGTATCCGGCCCGGTCCGACGCCAGAAATTCGACTGCATCGGCAATGTCCTGCACGCCGCCAAGGCGCCCCAGCGCGATCTGCTGCTCGAGCGCTTCACGCTGTGCCTGCGGCAGGTCGCGGGTCATGTCGGTCTCGATAAAGCCCGGGGCCACGCAGTTGACCGTGATGCCGCGGCTGCCGACTTCGCGCGCCAGCGACTTCGAGAAGCCCATGATCGCCGCCTTGGCCGCCGCATAGTTGCACTGGCCGGCATTGCCCATCGAGCCCACCACCGAGGCGATGCTGATGATGCGGCCCCAGCGGGCCTTCATCATACCCCTGAGCACCGCTTTCGAGAGCCGGTAAACCGACTTCAGGTTGGTGTCCATGATCGCGTCCCAGTCGTCGTCCTTCATCCGCATCAGCAACTGGTCACGCGTAATCCCGGCATTATTGACGAGAATCGTCAGAGGTCCATACGTTTCTTCAACAAATTTGATCAGACGGTCGACGGCTTCGCCGCCCTGATTGCTGTTGAACTCGTAGCCCTGGCCCTGGCCGATCGCCTGCAGCCGCTCGCTGATCGCCGCCGCGCCGGACTCGGAAGTGGCGGTCCCCACCACGATGGCGCCCTGACGGGCCAGGGTGTCGGCGATGGCGGCGCCAATGCCGCGCGATGCACCGGTCACCAGCGCAATTTTGCCTTGCAGCGTCATGTCATTCGTCTCCATGAGGAATATCGGGGATCAGGCCAGTTCGGCCAGGGCGGCGTCCAGCGCGGCGCCGTCAGTCAGCGCCAGCGTCTTCACCCGTGCATCGATGCGCTTGCCCAGACCGGTCAGCACCTTGCCCGGACCGCACTCGGCCTGCAGCACCAGACCGGCTTCGGCCAGTGCGCGCACGGTATCGGTCCAGCGCACCGGCTTGTACAGCTGAAGAGTCAGTGCGGTGCGGATGCCGTCGGCGTCGTCATGGCTGGCGACGTCGACATTGTGCAGCACGCGGATTGCCGGCGCCGCGATGGCGATGTCGGCCAGCGCCGCGGCCAGCCGCTCTGCGGCCGGCGCCATCAGCGCACAGTGCGACGGCACCGATACCGGCAGCAGCAGCGCGCGCTTCGCGCCCTTGTCCTTGCACGCGGCGCAGGCGCGCTCGACTGCCGCCTTGTCGCCGGCGATCACCAGCTGGCCCGGCGAGTTGAAGTTGACCGCCTCGACCACCTGCCCCTGTGCGGCCTCCGCGCAGGCCGCCACCACGTCAGCGTCATCCAGGCCGAGAATGGCCGCCATGGCGCCACTGCCTTCCGGCACGGCGCCCTGCATGGCTTCGGCGCGCAGACGCACCAGGCGCACCGCGTCGGCAAAGGCCAGACTGCCGGCGGCGACCAGCGCCGAGTATTCGCCAAGGCTGTGCCCGGCCACGGCTGCCGGACGCGGACCACCTGCGGCCAGCCAGGCGCGCCAGATGGCGACACCGGCCGCCAGCATCAGTGGCTGGGTATTGACGGTCTGGTTGATCGCTTCGGCCGATTCGGCCTGCAGCATCGCCCACAGATCGAGTCCGAGCGCATCGCCCGCCTCGTCGAAAGTGGCGCGCACAACGGGATGGCCGGCAAAACCGTCCATCATTTTCAGGCTCTGCGAGCCCTGTCCGGGAAAGACAAACGCGAAGGCCATGACGGGTCTCCTCATTGCAAAATCAGCAGATTGGCGGGGATCATCCGCCGCACGTCGGCAACAGGATGCAAACGTACGCTTGAACGGACTTCCCCCAAACGCCCGACGGCGCCGAAGCGCATGGCTTCCGGCGCCGTCGGGCGGGGAATGGTCATCGGGATGACGTCACCCGATGCTCAGTACTGCACCAGGGCCGAGCCCCAGGCAAAGCCGCCGCCGATGCCTTCCAGCAGCAGCAGCTGGCCGCGCTGGATGCGGCCGTCACGGATCGCCGTGTCCAGTGCCAGCGGCACCGAAGCGGCCGACGTGTTCGCCTGCCCCGGCAGCGTGACCACGACCTTGTCCATGCTCATGTGCAAGTGTTTGGCGGTGGACTCGATGATGCGCAGGTTGGCCTGGTGCGGCACCAGCCAGTCGAGGTCTTCCTTGGCCTTGCCGGCCTCGGCCAGCGTCTGCACCGCCAGTTCGGACAGCGCCTTGACGGCGAACTTGAACACTGCCTGGCCATCCATGTGCACGTAGGCATTGCCGATCAGGGCCCCCTGCTCCGGATGCGCCGGCACTTTCAGGATGTCCTTGTAGCGGCCATCGGAATGCAGACGGGTCGCCAGCACACCGGCCTCGTCGGAGGCACCAAGCACCACGGCACCGGCACCGTCACCGAACAGCACACAGGTGCGGCGATCGCTCCAGTCGAGCAGCCGGGTCATCGCCTCGGCGCCAACCACCAGCACCTTGCGCGCCATGCCGGCACGGATGTACGCATTCGCAGTGGCGAACGCGAACATGAAGCCGGCGCACACGGCCTGCACGTCGAACGCCGGGATACCCGGCAGACCAAGCTTTTCCTGCAGGATCACCGCCGTGCCGGGGAAAATCATGTCCGGCGTGGTGGTAGCGACAATGATCATGTCCAGTTCGGACGCCTCGATGCCGGCCGACGCAATCGCGCGACGCGACGCTTCCAGCGCCAGGTCACTGGTGGCCTGTTCCGGGGCGATCAGATGCCGTTCACGAATGCCGGTACGGGAGACGATCCACTCGTCAGTAGTGTCGACGCGGGCGGCGAGATCGGCATTGGTCAATACCGTATCGGGCAGGTAGCCGCCAGTGCCGAGAATCCGGGCGTAGCGCATGAGAATGGGTTTCTCCGTCTTGTTCAGATTTTGGGGCTGGCCGCCGCCGCAGCGTCGATTCTGGCCAGTTGCTGCCCCACGTGCTCGCTGGTGTGGCGCACGACGTCGGCACGCACCTCGTCGATCGCCTGTTCCAGCGCGCAGCGAAAACCGAGGCTGTCGGTCCCGCCGTGGCTCTTGACCACAATGCCGCGCAAACCGACCAGGCTCGCCCCGTTGTATCGGCGGGAGTCTACCCGTTTCTTGAAGCGGTTGAGCACCGGCAATGCGGCCAGTGCACACAAGCGGGTCAGCAGATTGCGGGTGAATTCCTCCTTCAGGAAGGTCGCCACCATGTGGGCGAGTCCTTCGGAAGTTTTCAGGGCGACATTGCCGGTAAAGCCGTCGGTCACCACCACATCGACACTGCCGTGATAGATATCGTTGCCTTCGACGTTGCCGACGAAGTTGAGGCCGGAATGTCGCAGCAGCTCCGCCGCCTGTTTGACGTTGTCGCTGCCCTTGATCTCTTCCGAGCCGATATTCAGCAGCCCGACGGTCGGATTCGGCTTCTTCATCACGCCTTCGACCAGCATCGCACCCATGATGCCGAACTGCAGCAGCTGTTCCGGCGTGCAGTCGACGTTGGCGCCAAGGTCCAGCACGCAGGTGGTGCCGTTCATCGACGGCAGCATCTTGGCGATGGCCGGACGATCAATGCCGGGGATGGTTTTCAGGACGAAACGCGCGGTGGCCATCAGGGCACCGGTATTGCCGGCCGACACGATCGCCTGGGCAACCCCGTCCTTGACCAGGTTGATGGCGACCCGCATCGACGAGTCTTTCTTGTTCTTCAGCGCGGATTGCGGCGAATCGTCCATGCCGACCACTTCCGTGGCGGGATGGATGGTCAACTGCTCACCCGGCGCTCGGCCAAGGCGTTTCAGTTCGGATTCGATAAGGTCGGGGAGTCCGACCAGGATGAGCTTGACGTCGGGATGGCGGTCAAGAAAGGCGAGCGAAGCGGGTACGGTCACGCCGACCCCGACGTCCCCCCCCATCGCGTCGACAGCTACGGTGAGAGTCATGCTGTTCCGGGAAAAGTTGAAGCCGTGCGGCATCACGACCCGGCTTGCCGGCATAACGCTGGCATAAAGGCGGTGCCGGAGTTCGCCTCCGCGGCACGGAAACGGGAATGCGGCGAAAGCGCCGCATTCCTGTCTGCAATCCTGACTGCGCAACGCACGGTCAGGAAGCTCGGGCGCCACGAACCGGCGGAGCCGGCGTGACGCACGGGGCGAATCACTCGCCCTTGGTCTTCACCACTTTGCGACCACGGTAGAAGCCGTTCGGGCTGATGTGGTGACGCAGGTGCACTTCGCCGGTCGACGGTTCGATCGCGGTGTTCGGCGCGGTCAGGAAATCGTGGGCGCGATGCATGCCGCGCTTGGACGGGGATTTTTTGTTCTGTTGGACAGCCATGGTGACTCCTTCGATTCGGGTTCAGTCGGGCTTGCGCTTCAGCGCAGCAAGCACCGCAAACGGGTTGGGTTTGTCGGCCTTGGCCTTCTCGATCGCGTCGGGACGGCAGTCGTCGTGGCGCGGTGCGAGCGGCAAGCCCAGCAAAACTTCATCTTCGATCAATGCCAGCACGTCGAGTTCTTCCTCGGCCAGAATGCCGTCGAGGTCTTCATCCTCGTCGCAAGCAGCTTCGAGCCGTTCTTCGTCGGTAAACTGGGTAATCAGCGTATCGGCGTCGATCCGGTGCGGCAGCGGTTCCAGGCAACGCTGGCAGGCCAGCATCACGTCTCCGCTGACTTTCAGACGCAAGGTCGGGCGATGCAGCCGGTCGACATGACCGGACACCGACCACGACAGCACGCCGTCACGGCTCGCCAGCGCATCGGCCAGACGCGGCAGATCCGCCACCGCGATATCGCGGGTGCTGATTTCGCGCCGTTCACGGGCGAAGTCGAGGCTATTGATCAAAATGGGTTGAGACATAAACGGCGAATGATATTATCCACCTCTTCCCCTGTCAAAAGAAAACGACGTCGATTCATGCGTTTGGTTCTTGCCTCCACCTCGCGTTTTCGCCGCGAGATCCTGTCCCGTCTCGGTCTGCCGTTCGAGGCCATCGCGCCCGATTGCGACGAGACGCCGCTGCCCGGCGAAACCGCCGTGGCGACCGCCTGCCGGCTGGCACGGCAGAAGGCCGAATCGCTGCGCGCCGCCTGTCCGGACGCACTGATCATCGGTTCGGACCAGGTCGCGCTGCTCGACGGTCGCCAGCTCGGCAAGCCGGGTACCGTCGCCCATGCGGTCGACATGCTGAAGCAGACCCGGGGCCGGGCGCTGACCTTTCATACCGCGCTGTCGCTGATCAACACTGCCAGCGGCCGGGTGCAGGAACAGGTCGACATCACGACCGTACGCATGCGCGACGCCAGCGACGCCCAGATTGCCGCCTATCTGGCGCACGAGCCGGAAGCGGTCCATTGCGCCGGCGGCTGCATGAGCGAGGCGCTCGGCGGCGCCCTGATCGAGCGCATCGAGTCGACCGACCCGAACGCCCTGGTCGGCCTGCCGCTGTTCGCGCTGGTCACCCTGCTGAAGAACGAAGGTGTCGAGGTTCTGTAACGATGGCGACGCTATTCCTGATTCCGACCCCGCTTGGCGACCTGCCGGTGGAAAACTGGGTGATTCCGGCCCAGCGCGAGCGCATCCGCCACCTGACCCGTTTCGTGGTCGAAGCGGCCAAGACCGCGCGCAAGCACCTGAAGCAGCTTGAACTCGACACGCCACTGCAGGCGCTGGCACTGGACGAGCTGAACGAACACACCCCGGCTGACGCGCTGGAGCGGCTGATTGCACCGCTGGAAGCCGGCCATGACGTCGGCCTGCTGTCCGAGGCCGGCTGCCCGGCCGTCGCCGACCCGGGCGCGAACCTGGTCCGGCTCGCCCATGCCCGCGGCCACACCGTCGAACCGCTGGTCGGCCCGTCGTCGATCCTGCTGTCGCTGATGGCGTCCGGCAGCCAGGGTCAGCGTTTCGCCTTTCACGGCTATCTGCCGGTCGGCGAGGCCGAACGGCTGGCGGCGATCCGCGCGCTGGAGAAACACTCGCGCGAAGCCGACAGCGCCGAAATCTTCATCGAGACGCCGTACCGCAACCCGCAGCTGATCGACGCGTTGCTGGCGACACTGGCGCCGGCAACACAGCTGACGGTCGCCTGCGATCTGACGCTGCCGACGCAGACCATCGTCAGCCGCCGCGCGGCCGAGTGGCCGGCGATCGCCGCCGAGTTCAAGAAGCGCCCGGCGATCTTCGTGCTGTACGCCGGCGCAGACCGACGCTAAGTCCCTGCCCGCGGGGCTTTAGTCTACAATCCGTCAACGGTGCGATCTCGCGCCGTTTTTTCATGTCCGAAAGGTTTTCCCGTCATGCATCTCGACCGCTTTTTCGCCCCTTGCCCGCGCGGGCTCGAGGCCGTGCTCTCCGACGAACTGGTCGCGCTGGGCGCGCAGGATGTCGCGCCGACCGACGGCGGAGTCGGTTTCAGCGGCAGTTTCGACACCATGATGACGGTCAACCTGCACTCGCGCATCGCCAGCCGCGTGCTGTGGCGCGTCGGTGGCGGCCGCTACCGTGACGAACGCGACCTGTACCAGCTGGCGCGCCAGGTCGACTGGCCGCAGTACTTCGACGTGTCGCGCACCATCAAGGTCAAGACCGATGCGGTGAAAAGCCCGGTCAAGAGCATCGACTTCGTGTCGCTGACCATCAAGGACGCCGTCTGTGACGTGTTCCGCGAACGCGGCGGCGAGCGGCCGAGTGTGGACACCCACACGCCGGACATGCGCATCCACGTCTTCCTGTCCGGCTCTGACGCTGCGCTGTACCTGGACACCTCCGGCGAGCCGCTGTTCAAGCGCGGCTGGCGCATCGCCACCGGTGACGCCCCGCTGCGCGAGAACCTGGCCGCCGGCATTCTGCGCCTGACCGGCTGGACCCCGGACGTCCCGCTGCTCGATCCGATGTGCGGCAGCGGCACCTTCCTGGTCGAAGCGGCGATGATTGCACTGGACTGGGCGCCGGGCGCCTGCCGCCACTTCGCCTTCGAAAAACTGTCCGGCTTCCGCCCGGCCGCCTGGCAGCAGATCACCGATGCCGCCATCGCCCGCGAAAAGCAGGCCCGGCCGCTGCCGCTGTTCGGCATCGACCGCGACCCGGCCGCACTGGCCGCCGCCCGGCAGAACCTGGCCCATATCCAGCTCGACGACTGCATCACGCTCAGCGACGGCGATTTCCTCGACAGCCATGCACCGGCCGCCGGCGGCGTCATCGTCAGCAATCCGCCGTATGGCGTGCGGCTGGATGAAATGGACCGGCTGGCCCTGCTCTATCCGCAACTCGGCCACTGGCTGAAGCGCGAAATGGCCGGCTGGACCGCCTATCTGCTGACCGCCGACCTGCGACTGGCGAAGATGATCCGGCTGTCGCCGTCCCGGCGCACGCCGCTGCGCAATGGCGCGCTCGACTGCCGGCTGTTCGAATTCCGCATGATCTCGGGCAGCAACCGGCCGGCCTGAGCGCCCCCCCATGCAGCATGTCCTGCATCAATATCAGCAAAGCCTGACATTGCTTCTGCCCCCGGGGTGGTCGACGATGAGGATCGTTTCCATCGATCCGCATCAGGAGCCGCCCCATGTCCGTTCGCCGTTTCAGCTGCACCGTTGTCGTCACCGCACTGGCGCTTGCCGGTCTCGCGCAGGCCACGCTGGCCTGCACTACCATCATCGCCGGCAAGAACGCGACGGCCGACGGCTCCATCCTCGTCGCCCGCCTCGAGGACTACACCTTCAACAACCACGCCAAGCACTTCGTGGTGGTGCCCCGGGTCGAGCACAAGGCCGGCGACATGCTGTCGTTCGACAATGGCGTGCGCGTGCCGGCGCCGGCCGTATCGCAGCGCTATACCGCGATGCGCGACTGGAACGGTGCCCAGTTCGGCGCCGGCGGCCAGTGGAGCGAATTCGGCAGCAACGAAGCCGGCGTGGTGCTGTCCGCCACCAACAGCACCGAACAGAATGAGCGCGCGGCCAAAGCCGCACCGCTGGTCGCCGATGGCGGCGGCGTGGTCGAGGCCATCCTGCCCGACCTGATCCTGCCGCAGGCGCGCAGCGCCCGCGAGGCGGTCGCCCTGCTCGGCCGCTATGTCGAAACGCTCGGCGCCGGCGAAACCAACGGTATCGAAATCGCCGACGCCAGCGAGGCCTGGCTGTTCGAGATCGGCGGCGGCCACCAGTGGATTGCCGTCCGCGTGCCGGACGACGGCTATCTGACCATCGCCAATGGCATGCGCGTCCACGATGTCGACCTCGGCGACAGCCGCAACGTGCTGGCCAGCCCGGGGCTGGCGGCCTTCGTCAGCGAACACAAGCTGCTGGACCGGGTCGACCCGCAGCGCTTCAACTTCGCGAAAGCGTTCGGCAAGATCGGCGACAGCTATAACGTCGACCGCGAATGGCTGGTGCAATCGCGGCTGACGCCGTCGAGCAAACAGCCGGTGCGTCAGGCCCAGTATCCGTTCTATACCCGCGCCGACCGCAAGATCGACGTCGCGACCGTGGCCTCCATCCTGCGCACTGCCGACTATGCCGGCACGCCGCTGGACAAGCGCAAGCCGGCGGCCGGCAGCACCCAGCGCCCGATCGCCGTCGACCGCAACGTCGAGGCGCACATCATCCAGGTCCGGCCGGACATGCCGAAGGAACTGCAGGTGCTGTCGTGGCAGTCGATGGGCAATGTCCGCGATGCCGTGTTCCTGCCGTTCTACCTCGGCGCCATGCAGAGCACGCCGCAGGTGTTCCGTCAGGGCAATGACGACTTCGACTCGCATTCGGCCTGGTGGACCTTCCGCAGTGTGTCGTCGCTGGCCAATGCCAATCCGGGCAAGTACCGCCCGCTGATCACCGGCTGGCGCGACCGGCTGGAGGCCAACCTGCGCGCCGCCCAGCCCGCGACCGACGCGATGCTGAAATCGCTGTACGGCCAGAACCGCGAGCTGGCGATCAACTATGCGCAACGACTCGGCAACGGCACCGCCCTGTACGCGCTGGACCAGGCGCGCGAACTGCGCGACACGCTGATGACCGACCTGACCAAGTCCACCGAGCTGAAGTACACCCCGGCCGAGCTGGACAAGATCAAGGGCCTGTAACAAGCAACACGGCGCGGACAACGGCGGTCGATGTCATAATCAGCCCTTCGTCACCGTCCTGCCGCGCCGTGGAACCCACTTTCGTCTCCGCCACCATCCTGCTGATCCTGATCACCGATCCGCTCGGCAACATCCCGCTGTTTCTGGCCGCGCTGGAGCGGGTGTCGCCGGCGCGACGCCACCGCATCATCGCCCGCGAGTGCGGCATCGCCTTTGTCGTGCTGTTGCTGTTCCTGTTTTTCGGCAAACCGTTCCTGCGCGTGCTGCACCTGACCGACGAGTCGCTGAAGATCGCCGGCGGTGTGGTGCTGTTCCTGATCGCGCTGCGCATGATTTTCCCGTCGCCGTCCGGCAGCCTGTTCGGCCGCACCGACGGCGACAGCGAGCCGTTCATCGTCCCGATCGCCATTCCGCTGATCGCCGGGCCGTCGGCCATGGCCACGGTCATGCTGATGGCGACCAACGATCCGTCGCGCATGCTGGAGTGGTCGCTCGCCGTCGCCATCAGCATTGCCGTCACCTATGTCGTGTTCCTGTTCGCCGGCCAGTTGCAGCGCCGGCTCGGCAAGCCGGTCATCACCGCACTGGAGCGGCTGATGGGCCTGGTGCTGATCGCGGTATCGATCGAGATGCTGCTGTCCGGTCTTGCCGCCTACTGGAAAAACCTGAACTGATCCCCCCGACATGATTTCGCGTCCGCACACCACACGACTGTCCGCCGTTCTGGCGCTGGCCCTCGCGCTGACCGCCTGCGGGCAAAAGGCCCCCGATGCCAGACCCGCGGCCCGACCGGCACTGACCCTGTCGGCCGTCGATGTCCGCCGCGCCCAGTCCGGCCGGGTCGACGATGCCGTGCCGGTTACCGGCCCGATCAGCGCCCGCATGCAGACCACCCTGGCCGCCGAGCTGGAGGGCACGGTCACCGCGATCCATGTCCGCGAAGGCGAGGCGGTGAAGAAGGGCCAGTTGCTGGCCGAGATCGACCCGCGTACCGCCAGCCTGGAACTGGACGAAAAGACCGCACAACTGGCCGCCAACCGCGCCCGGCTCGACCTGGCGCGCAAGAAACTCCAGCGCCAGCGCGAACTGGCGGCACAGGGTTTCATTTCTCCGAACGCACTCGATGAGTTCGAGAGCGATTACCGCGTCAACGCCACCCAGCTCGCCGCACAGGAAAGCATTCTGGCCCGTGCGCGCAAGTCGCTGGCCGACAGCCGCATCGTTGCGCCGTTCGACGGCGTGATCTACAAGCGCAGCGCCGAGGTCGGCCAGACCCTGCCGAAAAACGGCGAGCTGTTCGGCCTGGCCGCGCTGCGCGATCTCGAAGTCGCCGCCAGCGTGCCGGCGCGCGATATCGAGCGCATCCGCCTCGGCCAGCGCGCGTCGCTGACGCTGGACAGCGGGCTGCGCTTCGATGGCCGCGTCACCCGCATCAACCCGGTCGCCGACAGCGGCACCCGCAGCTATACGGTATTCATCGCCGTCGACAACCGCGACGGCCGCATCTATCCGGGCCAGTATGCGCGCGGACGGCTGGTGATCGCCTCGGCCGACGCCACCGCCATCCTGCCGCTGACCGCCATTCGTGACCGCGACGGCAAGGCGCCATGGGTGATGACGCTGGAGGGCAAGCGCGCGGTCAAGCGGCCGGTAACAATCGGCCTGATCGACACCATCGACGGGCTGGCTGCCGTCAGCGGCCTGCCGGCCAATGCGGTCGCCATCTACGACCACGTGCTCGGCGTCAGGCCGGGCGATACCGTCGCCCTGATCCGCTAGTGGTCCCTTCCCCCTTTCTTGCCGAGCGCCCGCCATGTGGTTGACCCGCGTCAGCATCCGCAATCCCTATCTGGCCGCCATGGTGATGCTGGCCATCACCGTGCTCGGTCTGTTCGCCTACAACCGGCTGTCGGTCGAGGAGTTTCCCGACATCCGCTTCCCGATCGCGGTCATCAGCACGGTCTACACCGGCGCGTCGCCGACGGTGGTCGAAAGTGAAGTCACCCGGCCGATCGAGGAGGTGGTCAACACCGTCAGCGGGGTCAAGCACATCCGCTCGTACTCGTTCGAGGGCAGCTCGACGGTGGTGGTGGAGTTCGAACTGTCGGTCGACCCGGTCACCGCGCTGCAGGACGTGCGCGACAAGGTGTCGAGCATCGCCGGGCGCTTTCGCCGCGAGATCGACCCGCCGACGGTCAGCCAGGTCGATCCGAACGACAATCCGGTCATGACGCTGGCCGTCTCGTCGACCAGTGCCGACGCCACCACGCTGTCAACGCTGGCCGACCAGCTGATCAAGAAGCGGCTGCAGCAGGTCATCGGCGTCGGTTCGGTCAACGTGATCGGCCAGATCAAGCGCGAGATCCGCATCGACATCGATCCGGACCGGCTGCGTACCTTCGGTCTGGCCGCCAGTGACGTAGTCGACGCGCTGGCCGGCGACAACAAGGATGTCCCGGCCGGCCGGGTCACCGAACGTGGCCAGGACGTCAGCGTGCGTCTCGACGGCAAGCTGCGCCAGGTCGACGATTTCAACCGCGTGATCATCACCAGCCGCAATGGCCGCGCCATCACCCTCGGCGATGTCGCCACCGTGCGCGACGGCTCGGCCGACTACCAGAATCTGGCGCTGATCAACGGCAAGCGCGCGCTGTCGATCGAACTGACCGCCGCGCGCGGCGCCAATGTGGTCGCCACGGCGGACGGCGTCAACAAGGCCCTGACCGCGCTCCGTCCGCAACTGCCGCCCGGCACCGAGATCAAGGTGCTGTCGAACACCGCCGAGCAGGTGCGCCGCTCGCTGGCCAATGTGCGCTCGACGCTGATCGAGGGCGCGATCCTGACCGTGATCATCGTCTGGCTGTTCCTCGGCTCCTGGCGCAGCACGGTGATTACCGGCCTGACGCTGCCGATCTCGCTGATCGGCACGCTGTTCGCCGTCGCCGTCTCCGGCTTCACCCTCAACGTCATGACGCTGATGGCACTGTCGCTGTCGATCGGCCTGCTGATCGACGACGCCATCGTCGTGCGCGAGAACATCGTCCGCCACGCCAATATGGGCAAGGATCACTACCGCGCCGCGCTGGAAGGTACCGAGGAAATCGGCCTGGCGGTGCTGGCCACCACGCTGACCGTGGTCGCCGTGTTCCTGCCGGTCGGTTTCATGAGCGGCATCATCGGCAAGTTCTTCCAGCAGTTCGGCCTGACCGTCGCCGTGGCGGTAATGATCTCGCTGTTCGTCAGCTTCACCCTCGACCCGATGCTGTCGTCGGTCTGGCCCGATCCGCATCATCATGGCGACAAGCATCGCGGCGGCATCATCGGCCGCATGCTGGACTGGTTCGAGAACTCGCTCGACCGGCTGTCCGCCCGCTATGGCGCCGCCATCGGCTGGTCGCTGGAGCACCGCAAGACCACACTGGCCGCCGCACTGGCACTGCTGGTCGGCAGCTTCCTGCTGGTGCCGGTGATCGGTGCCGAATTCGTGCCGAAGAGCGACAACGACCGCTTCAGCATCAGCATCAAGACCGCACCGGGCGCCACGCTCGAATACACCGAGGCCAAGGCGCGCGACATCGAGACCCGGCTGCGCAAGTACCCGGAAGTGCGCGACGTCTATATCAATGTCGGCGGTGGCTTCGGCGAGGGGCGCAACCAGGCCACGCTGCGCGTGTACACCTCGCCGAAACACGAGCGCAAGCGCTCGATCTTCGACCTGTTCCCGCTGGTCCGCGCCGATGTGCAGCAGATCGGTGGCGTCCAGCTGGAGAACGTGGCCGAGGAAGGCGGGCCGGGCGGCGGGCAGAAGCCGGTGCGCATCGGCGTGCGCGGCGGCGACTTCAGCGTGCTCGAACGCGTGGCCGGCCACCTGGCCGAACGGATTGCCGCCGTGCCGAACGTGACTGACGTCGAAAGCAGCGTCCAGGACCGCAACCCGTCGTACAACTATCAGGTCGACCGCCAGGCGGCTTCGACGCTCGGTATCGATCCGGCCCGCATCGGCAATACACTGGCCGTGCTGTTCTCCGGTCAGGTTGCCACCACCTGGGAGGCGCCGGACGGAGAAAACTACGATGTCCGGGTGCAGATCCCCGAAGCCCGCCGCGATACCGCGCTGCTCGACACCCTGACCGTCGCCGCCACCCGGCGCAGCGACGACGGCAATGCCCACATGGTGCCGCTGTCGGCGGTGGCGACGCGGGTCCCGGGCACCACGCCGCAGCGGGTGGAACGCTACGACCAGGCGCGCGAGGTCACGGTAACCGCCAACATCATCGGCGGCGATGCGCAGGCCGCCTACTCGGCCATCCAGACCATCCTGGCCGATACCCGGCTGCCGGCCGGTTATTACACCGACTTCGGCGGCACCCAGCAGGACATGGCCGACTCGTTCGGCTATGCACTGCAGGCGCTGGCCATCGGCGTGATCTTCATCTACATGATCCTGTGCGCGCAATTCCGCAGCTTCCTGCAGCCGGTCGCGATCATGATGTCGCTGCCACTGGCCTTTGTCGGCGTGTTCATCGCCCTGCTGCTGTGGCGCAGCACGCTGAACATGTTCTCGGTCATCGGCGTCATCATGCTGATGGGGCTGGCAGCCAAGAACGGCATCCTGCTGGTCGACTTCATCAATCATGCGCGCCGCGAGGGCATGGACAAGGTCGCGGCGATCCGCGAGGCCGGCCGGGTTCGGCTGCGCCCGATCCTGATGACCAGTTTCGCCATGATCTTCGGCATGCTGCCGCTGGCACTGGCGGTCGACGCCGGCAGCGAAGTGCGCGCGCCGATGGCGCATGCGGTGATCGGCGGCATGGTGACCTCGACCCTGCTGACACTGATCGTGGTACCGGTGGTCTACTTCTACCTGGACAGCCTCGGTGCCTGGGTCGCCGGCAAGCTGGGCGGCCGGCGAAAGCAGAAAGCGGCGTAAGCGCGCGGCGGCACGATAAAATTTAACTGGTCAAAGCCGCCGTTTGCACCAATGATCGTCGTCCCTTTCCACGGCCCCGTTCATGCGCCCCTTCGCCCTTCGCCTGGCCGGCTACAGCCTGCTCGCCACCGCCCTGCTGACCGCTGCGGTGTTCTTCGCCTACATCGGCGTGCGCTACTACAAGCTGGACAGCCAGATGTATCGCTGGATGTCGGGCGAGGACGCGCGCGATACGCAGTGGAACCGGTCCGACCGCCAGGGCGGCGCGCTCGGTCTGGCCGGCTACCGGATGGATATCGACGCCCGCGTCGTCCCCGGCATCGACAAGAACCTGTCCGGGCTGGCCTTCGACACCGACCACGACCGGCTGATCGCCGTCGTCAACCGGCCGGCGACGCTGTACACGCTGGACCGCAACGGCGAACCGACCGGCCGCTACCCGCTGCGGCACGGGCCTGATATCGAAGGCGTCGCCTACCTCGGCAACAACCGGGTCGCCCTGCTGCAGGAACGGAAGAACACCCTGCATATCGTGACCCTGCCGGCGCAGCCGGGGCCGATCGACATGGACAAGTCGAAGTCGCTGCGGCTCGACCTGTTCCCCGGCAGCAATGCCGGCTTCGAGGGCGTCGGCTACGACGCCGGACGCGACCAGCTGTATCTGGTCAAGGAACACTCGCCAAGCAAGCTGTACCGCATCGACGGCCTGCACGACGCCGATCCGGCGGCCATGACCCTGCGTCTGACCGATCTCAGCGCCTGGATCGACGGCTCGCTGCCGGCAACCGACCTGTCCAGCGTCGAATTCGTGCCCGGGCTCGACCACCTGCTGCTGCTCAGCGACGAGTCGTACCGGCTGATGGAGCTGGACCGCGACGGCCGGCCGGTCAGCTACCTCGACCTGCGCAGCACGCCGTTCCCGCACACACGGGTGCCGCAGGCCGAGGGCATGGCCATCGGCCCGGACCGGACCATCTACGTGGTCAGCGAGCCGAATCTGTTCTACCGGCTGACCCCGCCGGCGGTGGCCGGCAACGGCAATGCCGGATGAATTGACCGTGCCGGGGGCAGGGACCGGCGCGGCACCGTATAATCGCGTCATTTCCCACCCGGTCTACGCCATGTCCCCGCTGAAAAACGATACTTTCCTGCGAGCGCTCGCGCGCCAGCCTGTCGAATACACCCCGGTCTGGATGATGCGCCAGGCCGGCCGCTACCTGCCGGAATACCGTGCCACCCGCGCCCGGGCCGGCGATTTCCTGTCGCTGTGCAAGGCGCCCGACCTGGCGACCGAGGTCACGCTGCAACCGCTGGAACGTTTCCCGCTCGACGCGGCGATCCTGTTCTCCGACATCCTCACCGTACCGGATGCCATGGGCCTGGGCCTGTACTTCGCCGAGGGCGAAGGCCCGCGCTTCGAGCGCCCGCTGCGCGACGAGGCCGCCATCCTCGCCCTGCCGCGCCCGGACATCGGCGCCGAGCTGCAGTATGTGCTGGATGCGGTATCGAGCATCCGCCGTGCCCTGGACGGCCGCGTGCCGCTGATCGGCTTCTCCGGTAGCCCGTGGACGCTGGCCTGCTATATGGTCGAAGGCGGCGGCTCCAGTGACTTCCGTCACGTCAAGACGCTGGCCTACGACCGCCCCGAGCTGATGCATCACCTGCTCGCCGTCACCGCCGACACCGTGACCGACTACCTGAACGCGCAGATTGCCGCCGGCGCGCAGGCCGTGCAGATCTTCGATACCTGGGGTGGCGCACTCGGCCATGCCGCCTACCGCGAATTCTCGCTCGCCTACATGCGCCGCGTGATCGCCGGCCTGACCCGCGAGTCGGAAGGCCGCAAGGTGCCGGTCATCGTCTTCACCAAGGGCGGCGGCCAGTGGCTGGACGCGATTGCCGATATCGGCTGCGATGCCGTCGGCCTCGACTGGACCACCGATCTGGCCGATGCCCGTCGCCTCGCCGGTGACCGTGTCGCGCTGCAGGGCAACTTCGACCCGGTCGCGCTGCATGCGCGCCCGGCCGCCATCGAGGCCGAAGTCGCCCGCATCCTGGCCAGCTACGGCCAGGGCAACGGTCATGTGATGAACCTCGGCCACGGTATCGGCCAGACCGTGCCGCCGGAGCACGCCGCGGCCTTCGTCGACGCCGTGCACCGGCTTTCACGCCCGTACCACAGCTGATTCCCGCCGCCTGCGGGCGGCACTGCGACGGAACCGTGCCCTGCCGGTTCCGTCGCGTTTTTCCGCAATCCCGGCGCAGAAAAAGATTGACAATTGCAATCGGCGCTTCTTTTTTGTGTATAACTTGCGCTCGCGCCGTTCAGCCCTCCGGCCGTGCCCGCCAGGAAGTGACGAACGTCAACCTGCTGATTTAAAAAGACTTTAAATGTTGCACAAATTTTACGCAAAATAATGAGAGGCGCATTGGACGGGACTTGCCCCACGTCATTCCCTGCTTACGCACAGACTTATCCACAGCAGCTGTGCATAGCAGCCGCAAACCCAGCCAGCACGCGGTTTTGCCATGACTGATGCCAGCAGCAACACGGTAATCCGGGTCGCGCTCGACGTGCCGCTGGACCGGACGTTCGACTATGCCGCGCCGGGTCCGCTCGCCATCGGCAGCCGGGTCAGCGTCGGTTTTGGCCCGAGGCAGATGGTCGGCATCGTGCTTGGCCACGCCACGCACAGCGAGTTCGACCTGAAACCGGCACGGCCGATCGAAGACATGCTGCCGCCGCTGCCCGACGACTGGCTGGCGCTGGTGCGCTTCGCCGCCGACTACTATGCATGCGCGCCGGGACCGGCCCTGTTCACCGCGCTGCCGCCGGCCCTGCGCGCGCCGCGTCCGTTCATCCCCGCCCGCGACCCGCAGTACCGGCTGACGCCGGCCGGCCGCGACTGGCAGCCGCCCAGGCGTGCCGCCCGTCAGTGCGAACTGCACGCGGCACTGGCCGCCTCGCCACTGGCCCGCTCCAGCGCCCGCGCCATTGCCGCCGATGCCGGCCGCCGTCTCGACGACTGGCTGGCTGCCGGCTGGATCGAGGAAGTCGACGATCAGCCGGCCGCGCTGACCCTCGGGCCGCTGCCGGCGCTGACCCCCGCCCAGCAGCAGGCGCTGGACCAGTTGCCGCGCGACGGCTTCTCGCCGACGCTGCTGTTCGGCATTACCGGCAGCGGCAAGACCGAAATCTACCTGCGCCGGATCGCCGAAACCCTGGCGGCCGGCCGCCAGGCACTGGTACTGGTGCCGGAAATCAATCTGACGCCGCAACTGGAATCGCGCTTCCGCGCCCGTTTCCCGAACACGGTCATTGCCTGCCTGAATTCCAGCCAGCCGGAACGGGCGCGCAGCGAAGCCTGGGTCGCCGCCTGGCAGGGCCGCGCCCGGCTGGTGATCGGCACCCGGCTCGGCGTGTTCGCCCCGCTGCCGGAACTGGGCCTGATCGTGGTCGACGAGGAGCACGACGCGAGCTTCAAGCAGCAGGACGGCCTGCGCTACTCGGCGCGTGATCTGGCAATCTGGCGCGCCCACCGCGCCGGGGTGCCGATCCTGCTCGGCTCGGCCACGCCGAGTCTGGAAAGCTGGCGCCATGCCGATGCCGGCCGCTATGGCCGGGTCGAACTGGCCGAACGGGCAACCGGCGCCGCGCTGCCGGCCATCCACCTGATCGACATCCGCCGCCTGCCGCTCGACGACGGCCTGTCCGTGCCGGCGATCGAGGCCCTGGCCCGCTGTCGCGACAAGGGCGAGGTCAGCCTGGTCTACCTGAACCGGCGCGGCTACTCGCCGGCGCTGTCCTGCACCGATTGCGGCTGGATCGCCGGCTGCCCGTCATGCAGTGCCAAACTGGTGCTGCACCTGCGCGAGCGCCAGTTGCGCTGCCATCACTGCGGCCATCACCAGCCGGTTCCGCACGCCTGTCCCGACTGCGGCAATCCCGATCTGAAGCCACTGGGCCAGGGCACGCAGCGGGTCGAGGCCGCGCTGACGCGCGTGCTGCCCGGCGCGCGCATCCGCCGCATCGACCGCGATACCGTCAGCCACCGCGATGCCTGGGCCGAGGTCTATCAGGCCATCCACGATGGCGAGGTCGATGTGCTGGTCGGCACACAGATGCTGGCCAAGGGCCACGACTTCCCGACCCTGAGCCTGGTGGTGGCGCTGAATACCGACGGCGGCCTGTACAGCGCTGATTTCCGCGCCAGCGAAACCCTGTTCTCGCAGCTGATGCAGGTGGCCGGCCGCGCCGGTCGCGCCGAACGGCCGGGCACGGTGCTGGTGCAGACGCAATTGCCGGAACACCCGCTGTACCAGGCGCTGTGCCGGCATGACTATCCGGGCTTTGCCGCCACGCTGCTGGACGAGCGGAAACAGACTGACATGCCGCCGTACTGCCACCAGTTCGTGGTGCGGGCGGACAGCGAAAAACTGGCCGACGCGCGCGCCTTCCTCGGCGCGCTGGTCGCGGCGCTGCCGGCCATCGACGGTGTGTGCGTCTACGACCCGATCACGGCTTCGATGGTGCGGCTGGAAGGGCGCGAACGCGCCCAGGTACTGGTGCAGTCGGCACAGCGCGGGCCGCTGCGCCGCATGCTGGCCGAACTGACGGCGCAGGCGCCGGTGCTGGCAAAACCGTATGGCCGCCATCTGCGCTGGAGCGTGGACGTCGACCCGCTGGAGCTGTAACCGCGCTCAGGAATGGCGCGGGGCCAGCCCGTGCTCGACCGCGTACACCGCTGCCTGCACCCGGCTGCTCAGGTTCAGTTTCTTCAGAATGTTCTGCACATGGATCTTGACCGTGCTCTCGGCCAGATCGAGGTCACGCGCAATTTCCTTGTTGCTCTCGCCACAGGCGAGATGGCCGAGGATTTCGCGTTCGCGCGGCGTCAGCCGGCCGCTTTCACCGGCTTCCGCCGGTCGCTTGTCGCCGGCACGGAACTGCTGCATCAGCTTGGTGGTCATCGCCTCGCTCATGACCGACTCGCCGGCCGCCGCGCGCAGAATGGCCCGCTTCAGGAACTCGGCGTCGATATTCTTCAGCAGATAACCGCGAGCGCCCTTCTGCAACGCGGCGGTCAGATCCTCGGCGTCCTCGGACACGGTCAGCATGACCACCGCCAGCGCCGGCTGGTCCTGCAGTATCAGCCCCAGCGCCTCGATGCCGGACAGTCCCGGCATGTTCAGGTCAAGCAACACCACATCCGGCTGCAGCGCCAGCGCCCGCTTGACACCCTCGGCACCGTCCGCCGCCTCGCCGACCACTTCGAATTCGGACTGCCGCGACAGCAGCGCCTTGACGCCGCTGCGGAACAGGGTGTGGTCGTCGATCAGCAGAACCCGGATGGGTGCGGTCATTTTCTGTGTCCTTGCAAGCAGAGTTGAACGTTCATGCCACCTGGCGATTTTCTTCGGCCAGCTTGAGCTCCAGCCGGGTTCCCCGCCCGGGCTCCGGCCGGATGGCCAGCTCCATGCCGGCCCGGTGCGCGCGTTCACGCATGATATTCAACCCATAGTGGTTTTCCGGCGACGAATCGAGAATGGCCGGGTCGAAGCCGACGCCATCGTCATGGATCGACAGCATAAGCCGGGCTTCGTCTTCCAGTCTCACTTCCACGTGCGTCGCCTGTGAATGTTTGCGAATATTGGACAGCGCTTCCTGGACGATAAACAGCAGCTGCAGCTGCTGGTCCGGCGACAGCGGCGCGCCGAATCCCTCGCGATGGAACACGACCGCCACCCCGGTCTGGCGACGGAACTTGTCGAGCAGATTGCCGATGGCGTCGCCCAGATCCTCGGCGCCAAGCCGGGCGCGGAAGTTGTTCAGCAGTTCGCGCACGTCCTCGTAGCTTTCCTGCACGCCGGCCCGAATCGCCGTCAGCGCCTCGCGCGTCGACTCGTCTTCACGGTCGTTGATGGCGACTTCCAGCATCTGCGCCTGCAGGTTCAGGTAGGACAGGCCCTGGGCGATCGAGTCGTGCAGGCCCTGGGCGAACAGGTTGCGCTCTTCCAGCACCGCCAGCTCGCGGGCCTTGGTCGACAGGCGCAGGTTCTCGATCGCGACCGCCAGCCGCTGCCCCAGCACTTCGAACAGCTGGATGTCCTGGCGGGTAAAGATGTGCGCGCGACGGAAGAACAGGTTGAACACCCCTAGCGACGGCTCGCCGCTGCCGATCGGGAACACCGACACCACGTTGTAGCCCTCGTCGTGACAGCCGCTGGCAATCGGCACGCTGCCGTCCAGCGCCTCGATGCGGGTCACGCCGCGCGCGCCATCACCGCACAGACAGTAGTTGACGTGAATGCAGCGCTCGCGCTGGGTCATGCCGCTGGAAACGCCGCGATGCGCCGCCATGTGCATGACGTCGTGCGCCGGGTCGACCAGACGCACGATGCCGCCGTCGGCGCCGGCCACTTCGATGACCCGGTGCAGGAAGCCCTCGGTCATTTCGTCCACGGTACTGGCCCGGTTCAGCAGCGCGGCCATTTCGTACATCGCCGACAGTTCGCGGTTGCGCCGCTCCAGCGACGCCGTCTTTTCCGCCACGCGCGCTTCCAGCGTCGCGTGCGCGCCGGCCAGACTGGACGCCATGCGGTTGAAGCCGCGCGCCACCTCGCCGAACTCATCGTCGCTCTCGATGGCGACCTTGGCCGCATAATCACCGACCGTCAGCCGGCGCATCGCCGACGACAGCTGCTCGAGCGGACGGATGACGATCAGGAACAGCAGATAGATCACGGCACAGGTCATGGCGATCGCCATCAGGCCCAGCGCAACCTGGCACAGCCGCAGCCACTCGGTCTTGCGCGCATTGTCGATTTCCAGCTGCATGACGAAGCGGTCGATCTGGCCGACCAGCGAGGCCAGCCGGGTGCCGTGCTCCTGCGAGAACGGGCTGCCGGCGCCACCGCTGATGTCGAGCGCCCGCAGCAGCTCCGGCCGGACCTGGTCGCGCCAGTACAGACTGACGCCGACCAGCTGGTTGCGGATGCCGATTTCGTTCGGCACCGCCAGCGGGCGATTGCGGTCGCCGCGCTGCAGGGTCGCCAGGATATGGTCGAATTCGTCGATATGGCCGGTGATCACCGCACGCGGCAGATGGCCCTGGCGGTAGCTCTCCAGCTCGAATGCCAGCCGGTAGCTGCGCATGCGCAGGCTGCCGGCGTCATTGATGGCGGCACCGCTGCCTTCCAGTTGCCAGGACAGCAGCAGTGTCGCGCCGATGGCGGCCAGCGCCAGGCACATGACCACGCTGAGGATGGCCACGATGCGGAAAGTCAGGCGCCGGGACAGCGGTACGCTGCCCAGCCCGGGGGTCGATGTCATGGGGCGCTCCGGCATGCCGCCCGGCAGGCTCAGCGCTTCTCGATCGGACAGACCAGCGGCATGAACTGGCGCGTGTCCAGGTCATAGCCGTGCAGGGCACCGTCGCGAATGTCGAAGTACCAGCCGTGCAGGCTCAGTGTGTGCGCCGCGACCCGGTCGCGGATCCACGGATAGGACATCAGGTTGTCGAGCGAGATCAGGATCGACTGCCGCTCGGCGATCGCCAGCTGGGCCGCCGGGTCGCACTCGGCGTAATGGCTGTGCACATAGTCGCGGACCGGCTCGGCGATCGACAGCCACTTGGCGAGGAAGCCGCCATTGCCCGGATTGTCGGTGATGCCGTCCATCAGTGCGCGGATGCCGCCGCAGCAGCCGTGGCCGAGCACGATGATGCGTGCGATGCCGAGCACGTTGACCGCGTATTCGAGGGCGGCAGACACGCTGTGGTGGGTCTCGTGGCTCGGGTCTTCACACGGCGGGACCAGGTTGGCGATATTGCGGACGACAAACAGTTCGCCCGGCTCGCAACCGGTCAGCATCATCGGGTCGACACGGCTGTCGGCACAGCTGATGATCATGGTGGCCGGGTTCTGTCCGTACTTGAGTTCGTCGAACAGCGCTTCGTTCGGCGCGAAATAGTTTTCCTGGAAACGGCGGAAGCCTTGCAGGAATCGATCGAGCCCTTGCTGCATCAATACTCCAATCAACCGCCGGTCATCGACATGAAGCGCACGAGTTTTTGCGGTTTCCCGTCAAACTCGTGCCGTTCGGGCTTCAGCTCGATCCCCTGGCGGATGGCGGCAATCAGATCGTCGTCGCTGGCGCCGCCGCGAAGCAGCGGGCGAAACTCGACTTTCTCATCCTGCCCCAGACAGAGGTAGAGCGTCCCGTCGACCGACAGGCGGACACGGTTACAGGTTGCACAGAAGTGCTGTGACATCGGCGTAATCACGCCGAGGGTAAAAGTACCGTCCGCCGTACACCAGTAGCGTGCCGGCCCGCCGCCGAGTTCCGCCACCTGCGGCACCAGGCCGAAGCGGGAAACCAGCCGGCCGAGCACCGGTTGCAGGTCCAGATAATGGGCGCTGCGGCCGGTGTCGCCCATCGGCATGGCTTCGATCAGGCGCAGGATGAAACCGTGCTCGATCGCAAACGCCACCATATCCTCGATTTCGGCATCGTTGACGCCATCCATCGCCACCATATTGAGCTTGATCGGCGCGAGGCCGGCCTGCTTGGCGGCCATCAGACCGGCCATCACCGCCGGCAGGCTGTCGCGTCCGGTGACCTGGGTCACGCAGTCGCGGCGCAGCGAGTCGAGGCTGACATTGATGCGGTCGAGGCCGGCCGCCTTCAGCGGCGCCGCATGGCGGGCCAGCTGGGTGGCATTGGTCGACAGCGACAGATCGGTCAGACCGTCGATGGACTTCAGCCTTGCGGCCAGCTCGCCGATGCCATGACGCAGCAAGGGCTCGCCGCCGGTCAGGCGGATACGGCGGGTGCCGAGCGAAACGAACAACCGCGCCAGCCGTTCGATCTCGTCGAAGGTCAGCCAGTGTTCGGGTTGCTCGAACCCTTTGAAACCTTTGGGGATACAGTAGCTGCACCGAAGGTCGCAGCGGTCGGTCACCGATAGCCGGACATATTCGATGCTGCGTCCAAAGCGGTCTTGCAGCATGACGGGCTCCGAAGCGGGCATATAGCCGGATTGTAGATGGCCGGTCCGGCCGCGAGAGCCGGTCGGAAGACGGAGACGGTACTACTTAGTAACTATCGACCGCGACGGGGGGCCGCACGGTCGGCGGCCGGGATTTTCCCGTGTTTTAGACCGCTTCCGCAACAGGGTTTTGTCCTACAGCCTGAGCAATATCACCGCCAGCAGTGCTGCCACCAGGACGGACAGGCAGATCAGCAGGGCATTCTGCTTCTTCTGTTCGCGCATCAGCAGCAGATAGCCGTCGGTCAGCAGACGCTGGGTATCGCCGGACAGCGCGGCGTCCAGCTTGCGCGGAATCGACGGCAGCAGCGTCGCCCACGCCGGCGCCTCTTTCTTCAGTTGCTTCCACAGCCCGCGCACGCCGACCTGCTCGTTCATCCAGCGCACCAGGAACGGCTTGGCGGTTGCCCACAGATCGAGGTCGGGATCGAGCTGGCGCCCCAGTCCCTCGATGTTGAGCAGCGTCTTCTGCAGCAGCACCAGTTGCGGCTGGATCTCGACATTGAAGCGGCGGCTGGTCTCGAACAGGCGCAGCAGCACCAGACCGAACGAGATCTGCGACAGCGGCCGCTCGAAGATCGGCTCGCACACCGTGCGCACCGCCGCCTCCAGCGCCTCCACCCGGGTGTCCGCAGGCACCCAGCCGGACTCGATGTGCGCCGCCGCCACGCGATGGTAGTCGCGATTGAAGAAGGCGAGAAAATTCACTGCCAGATAGTGCTTGTCGTACTCGGTCAGCGAACCGACGATGCCGAAGTCCAGCGCGATATAGCGCCCGTCATCGGCGACGAAGATATTGCCCGGGTGCATGTCGGCATGGAAGAAACCGTCGCGGAACACCTGGGTAAAGAAAATCTCGACGCCAAAGCGCGACAACTGCTTGAGATCGACGCCACGCTCGCGCAGCAGGTCGATCCGGCTGATCGGCATGCCGTCCATCCACTCCATGGTCAGCACATCGCGCGCGGTCCAGTCCCAGAACACCTCGGGCACGACCAGCATGTCCGAGCCGGTGAAATTGCGCCGCAACTGGCTGGCATTGGCCGCCTCGTGCATCAGATCGAGTTCGTCATGCAGATAGGTATCGAACTCGGCCACGACCTCGCGCGGCCGCAGCCGCTTGCCGTCGCGCGACAGCCGCTCGACCCAGCCGGCCAGCATCCGCATCAGCGACAGGTCCTGCTCGATCACCGGCAGGATGTCCGGCCGCAGCACCTTGACCGCCACTTCGCGCCCGTCGTGCAGCGTGGCGCGGTGGACCTGGGCGACCGAGGCACTGGCGACCGGCACGTCGTCGAAACGGGCGAACAGCACATCGACCGGCTGGCCGAGGCTGGCCTCGATCACCCGGCGCGAAATCGCGCCGTCAAACGGCGGTACGCGATCCTGCAGGCGGGCCAGCTCGTCGGCATAGGCGGCCGGCAGCAGATCGCGGCGGGTCGACAGCACCTGGCCGAACTTGATGAAAATCGGCCCCAGGCTTTCCAGCGCCAGCCGTACCCGCACCGGCAGCGGCGCGGACAGGTCGCGCGGCAGCGGCATCAGTCGTGACAGCCATTTCAGCAGGCGCAGGCGCGGATGGGCAAAGAACAGTTCATCCAGGCCGTGGCGGTAGAAGGTGCAGGCGATTTTCGTGGAGCGGAAGAGCGGCATGAGCAATCGATATCGGTGCGCCACTGGCGCGCAAGAGAAATGGCCGCGCGAGCGCAGGCCAGGCCCGGTCCGGCGGAAAAAGGAACAGCGTCAGCGCGGCTTCGCGCCCAGCAGGCGTTCGATGCGCTTGTCCAGCCGTTCGACGGCATCACGCGCATCGTCGACCTGGTGACAGAAGCCCGCGACATCATGCCGGCGGGCGACCAGCGGCACTTCGTCGCGCCAGTGCTCGACCAGGCTGCGACCGAGACGGACGGCAATCTCGCCCTTGAAGCCCAGCAGGCCACGCGCGGCCCCCGCCACCCGGGCGGCGGCCATGTCGCCCATGACCCGCGACAGATCCTCGACCGCATCCCACTGCAGGCGCCCGGCCAGGCGCGCCAGTTGCGCCGCCAGTTCGGCATCGCCATGCAGTTCGACATCGGCCGGGCCGAGCGGGCTGCCGGACAGGCGGCGCAAGGCCGTGCCGGCGCCGAGCCGCACCACCGCCTCCGGCTCGCCGCTCGTCTTTGCCCAGTAGCCGTCCTCGCACACCACGCCGCTGACGGCGAACGGCGTCAGCTCGACCCGCACCCGCCGGCCGGCCAGCGCGGCAAAATCGGCGCGCAGCGCCGGTTGCTGGGCCAGCAGGTGGTTGAATACGGCGATTTGCGGTCTGTGCATGGCGGCTTTCGGGTCGGGTCAGTCGCGCAGGGAAATGACGGGCCAGTCATGCGCTTCGGCATGGGCACGCAGGAAATCGTCCGGATCGACGGCCACCGGGTGGCTGACCCGGCTCATCAGCGGGATGTCGTTGCGCGAGTCGCTGTAGAACCAGCTGCTGTCGAACGCATCGAGCCGGCTGCCGCGCGCGGTCAGCCATTCGTCCAGGCGGGTGATCTTGCCGTCCTTGAAGCTCGGCGTACCACTCGGGCGGCCGGTGAAGCGGCCGTCGGCGCCCTGCTCCAGTTCGGTCGCGATCAGGTGCTCGACCCCGAGTTCGCGGGCGATCGGTTCGGTGATGAAACGGTTGGTGGCGGTCACGATCACCACCAGATCGCCCTGCGCCTGGTGGGCGGCGACGCGTTCGCGGCCGAGGCGGGTGATGATCGGCTTGATGTGCACGTCCAGGTATTCGGCATGCAGCGCATCCAGTTCATCGCGGTCGCGGTCGGCGAGCGGCTTGAGCTGGAAGTCGAGGAAAGCATCGATATCGAGGGTGCCGTCGCGATACTGCTGGTAGAAGCGGTCGTTCTCGCGATGGTAGTACTCGGCATCGAGCAGGCCCTTTCCGATCAGGAAACGCGGCCATTCCACATCGGAATCGCCAGCCAGCAAGGTATTGTCGAGATCGAACAGGGCAAGATTCATCGTGTCAGCTTTGCATGCAGGATATTTTTCACGAACGGAACGGTGATCGGCTTGCGCAGCGCCAGCGAATAGTGGTCCAGCGCATCGATCATCGCCACCAGGGAAGACATGTCGCGACGCCAGTGGGTCAGCAACCAGCGGATCACGTCGTCAGGCACATCGACCAGGCGCATCTGCGCATGGCGCTTCAGCGCGGCGAACTTGTCCGCGTCACTCATGGCCTGGACCTGGAACACCAGCCCCCAGCCAAGTCGCGTGCGCAGGTCGTCGCGCAGTTTCAGTTGCAGCGGGGCGGCGCGGCCAGCGGTCAGCAACTGGCCCTCGCCGCCATCCTTCAGCGAATTGAAGATCGAAAACAGGGTGATCTGGTCGTCGGGTTCGAGATCGTCGACATGGTCGACCGCCACGCAGCGCGCCTCGCGTGCAAAGTCGGGCAGCTTCTCCGCCCGGGCATCGAGATAGATCGCCGCGCGACCGACCGCGTTCGCGTGTTCGACCCACTGCTGCAGCAAGTGGGTCTTGCCGACGCCGGGCGCGCCCCACAGGTATATGAATCGCTCGCCGGCCGGGTCGGTCAGCGCAGCGATGATCTGCCTGTTGTGCTCGGCGATGAAGTGGTCAAAGGCCGGCGCGGGGGGCGGGGTGAGGTCGAGTACGAGCTGATCCAACGCAGTATCTGGGTAGGGAAGCGGTTAGCGGGCCGGTTTCGGGACGGGCGGCTCGCCCGTCCGCTGCTCAATCGTGCCCGGCAGGGATACGCGTGATTCTACGCTGATACCAGCGCGACGCGTAGTAGCGGACCATGCCCTCCTGCCACAGCACCCGCAGCACCGCCGATACCGGCAGTGCCAGCAGCACACCGACAAAGCCGAACAGCGTGCCGAACGCCATCAGGGCAAAGATCACCAGCGCCGGATGCAGGCCGATGCGGTCGCCGACCAGTTGCGGGGTGATGATGAAACTTTCCAGCGTCTGCGCCACCGCGTACACGCCCCACACCATCGCCAGCCCCTCGAACGAGCCGAACTGCAGGATGGCGGCCAGCGTGGCGAGCAGCACGCCGATAAAGGCCCCCACATACGGGATGCACACCAGCAGCCCGGCGACCACGCCGATGGCGAAGCCGGAATCCAGCCCTACCAGCCACCAGCCGAGTCCGTACAGTGCGGCCATGATCACCATGACCGTCAGTTGCCCGCGCAGGAACTCGCCGACCATGTGATCGACCTTGCCGAGGACTTCACCGACACCGGGACGCCAGCGCGGCGGCAGCAACTGGCCCAGGCGGGCGACGATGTCATGCCAGTCGCGCAGCAGATAGAACGCCAGGATCGGGGTCAGGAACAGATTGGACAGGAATACGATCAGCGCCAGTCCCTGGCTGGTCAGCGCCGGCAGCGTGCGTTCCAGCGCCTGGCGCAGCCCGCCGACATTGCGCACGATGGCATCGCGCAGCGAGGTGCCGTTGAAATGGACCGCAATGTCGAGCTTTGCCGCCAGCCACGGCGACACCGTGTGTTCCAGCCAGTCGACCAGCGTCGGCATGCGTTCGGACAGCCCCTGCACCTGCTGGATGAACATCGGCACAATCAGCAGCAACAGCAGTGACAGCAGCAGCGCCACCGCCACCAGCACCAGCGTGGTCGCCAGCGTGCGGTTGAGACCGCGCCGCGCCAGCGCGTCCACGGTCGGCACCGCCATATAGGCCAGCGCGGCGGCGGCCAGGAACGGGACCAGCACCTCGGTCAGCGACCACAGCAGCCACAGGACCAGGGCAGCGAGCAGATAGGGCCACACCCGGACGGGGGGCCTGGAAGATTTGCGGCGGATGCGCGACATGTTCGGTAAAATGCGGGGGAAATTGGCGGGAATCGGAATCACGCGCGTCGCCCGCTCGTGCGGGCGGCCTTGCCGCCGTGATCATGCGCCACGGCGCGTCGCGGGCGGCTCAGGGGGATATATACCTGAACTGCGCCCCGTTGCCGCGAAGAATCTGTCATCGGCCCGGCCGGCGACAGGCAGTCCCAACATTGTCATTGAGCAAGAAAGCGAGTCTCTCGTGAGTCAGTCCCTGAGCTACCGCGACGCGGGCGTCGACATCGACGCCGGCGACCAGCTGGTCGAAAACATCAAGCCGTACGCCAAGCGGACCCTGCGTCCGGAAGTGCTGGGCGGCATCGGCGGCTTCGGCGCGCTGATCGAGATCAGCAAGAAATATCAGGAACCCGTGCTGGTGTCCGGCACCGATGGCGTCGGCACCAAGCTGAAACTGGCTTTCGAGTGGAACCGCCACGACACGGTCGGCATCGATCTGGTCGCCATGAGCGTCAACGACATCCTGGTCCAGGGGGCGGAACCGCTGTTCTTCCTCGACTACTTCGCCTGCGGCAAGCTCGACGTGCCGCAAGCCACTGACGTGATCAAGGGCATTGCCGCCGGCTGCGAACAGGCCGGCTGCGCACTGATCGGCGGCGAAACCGCCGAAATGCCGGGCATGTACCCGTCCGGCGAATACGATCTGGCCGGCTTCGCCGTCGGCGTGGTCGAAAAGAGCAAGGTCATTACCGGCCGCAGCATCGGCCCCGGTGACGTGGTGCTGGGTCTGGCATCGAACGGCGCGCACTCGAACGGCTATTCGCTGGTGCGCAAGATCCTCGACCTGAAGCAACCCGATCTCGACGCCCCGTTCGATGGCGAGCGCTCGCTGCGCGACGCGGTGATCGCGCCGACCCGCATCTACGTGAAGCCGCTGCTGGCGCTGATGCAGTCGCTGCCGGTCAAGGGCATGGCCCACATCACCGGCGGCGGCATCACCGAGAACGTGCCGCGCGTGCTGCCCGACAATGTCGTCGCCCAGATCGACGCCGCCAGCTGGGCGCTGCCGAAGCTGTTCCAGTGGCTGCAGAGTGCCGGCAATGTCGAATCGCACGAAATGTACCGCACCTTCAACTGCGGTATCGGCATGGTGGTGATCGTTGCCGCCGAACACGCCGACGCCGCCGTGGCGCAGCTGTCCGCCGCCGGTGAAACCGTCCACCGCCTTGGCCTGATCCGCGCCCGTCAGGGCGACGAGCACCAGACCCAGGTGGCCTGAGCCCGTCCCGGGGCGCCAGGTCCGGCGCCCGTTCCGCCCCCGCCCCGGCGGGGAGAGGCTGTTTCGCTCGTCCGTTCTGCGTGGTGAGTGTTCATCTGGCCGCTGTTGCCCGCACGGTAACAGCGCTTTTCATTTATCACGCTAGTATGAGGAGGTCATTGCGGCCTCCGCTGCTGCCGGCGCCCTGTTCCACATGAAAAACATCGTCATCCTGATTTCCGGTCGCGGATCGAACATGCAGGCCATCGTCGAGGCCGGCATTCCCGGCGCGCGCATCGCCGCCGTGATCTCCAACCGTGCCGACGCCGCCGGCCTGGCCTGGGCGGCCGCGCGCGGCATCGCCACCGAGGCGCTGGACCACACCGCCTACCCCGACCGCCCGGCCTTCGACAGCGCCCTGGCCGCCGTCATCGACCGCCATCAGGCCGATCTGGTGGTACTGGCCGGCTTCATGCGCATTCTGACCCCGGACTTCACCAGTCATTACGCCGGCCGCATGATCAACGTCCATCCGTCGCTGCTGCCGGCTTTCTCCGGCCTGCATACCCACCAGCGCGCCATCAATGCCGGCTGCGCCGTTGCCGGCGCCACCGTGCACTTCGTGACCGCCGAACTCGACCACGGCCCGATCGTGGCCCAGGGCGTGGTGCCGGTGCTGCCGGACGACAGCGCCGCCTCGCTGGCCGAGCGCGTACTGCGCATCGAGCACCGGCTGTATCCGCAGGCCGTGCGCTGGTTCGTCGAGGACCGGCTGCACATCAACGGCCACCGGGTCGAAGTCCGCGACGTCGAACCGGCCGCCCGCGCCCTCGTGGCGCTGGACTGAGACGGAGACCGGCATGACACGACGCGGACAGTGGGCTCTGGCCGTGGTGCTGTCGCTGCTGGTCCATTCCGTTCTGCTGGCCGAAGGCTGGCGCTGGCAGTGGCCGTTTTCCGAGACCGATCCGGTCCTGGTCAAGCCGCTGACCATCGAGCTGTATTCGCAGCAGGTGCTCGACAGCGCCGCCGCCCCGCGTCTGGCTGCCGCCGCGCCGCCGCCACCGGCCATTGCCGTCGGTGACGCCACGCTGCCGCCGCCGAAAAAGAAACCACGCAAGAAACTGCTGCCGCCAACCTCCCCCCGCACGACGGAAGAAGCGCCGGCCACGCCGGCCGATGCGCCCCCCGCCGACGATGCCTCCCCGCCAGCGGACGAAGCCCCCCCGGCAGAAGACCCGGGCGACATCGGCCGTCGCGACAAGCCGTTTGCCGACTCCGGCGACGGCAAGGACGCCACCCCGCCGGCCGACGACACGCCGGCGGCAAAGACCGATGCGATGTCGCGCCGCTTCCCGGACCACGCCACGCTGACCTATGAGGTGTTCTACGGTGCCTTTCTGGCCGGCAGCGGCGATATCGAATGGAGCAAGACCCCGGGCGGCTACCGGCTGGACGTCCGCCTGCACCCGGTATTCGGTCCGCGACTCGGCTACAGCAGCCAGGGAAGCATCGGCCCGAACGGGCTGAGACCGTCGCATTTCGAGGCCACCCGGGGCGACCAGGTGCGCGAGACCGCCGACTTCGACTGGGAGGCGAAGGTGCTGACCTATGGCCGCGGCGACAAGAAAACGGCCCCGCTGGAAGACGGCGCGCAGGACGTATTCAGCGTCGCGTTCCAGATTGCGCTGAAAGGCGGCAAGTCGTTGAACAAGAACGTACAGGTGACGACCGGCAAGAAGGTTTATCATTACCCCCTTTCCGTCGTCGGAGACGCCGACGTCGATGTCGACCGGAAAATTCCCGCCGTGCTGGTTCGCAGCCTGTCCGACGGTGACACGGTCGAATTCTGGATCGCGCCCGATTATCACAACTTCCCGCTCCGCATCCGCATGCAGGACAGCGAGAAGACAATCGACATGAAACTCATCAGGCTGAAGGTCGGAAATGAAATCCGGCTGGAGCGCCCCAAACAAGACAAGTCACACAATGCCAATTAGTGCCGCTCAATTCGACGCTGTGGTCGACGCGCTTCGCCGTGTCCTGCCCTGCGACCGCCCCGCCGACACCGTGCTGTCGGCCTGGTTCCGTGACCAGCGCCGTCTCGGCGCCACCGATCGCCACCTGGTGGCCGAAACCGTCTTCGCCGTCCTGCGCCGCCGCGCGTTCCTGACCGCGCTGACCCAGCCGAACCCGACACCGAAGCGGCTGGCCATTGCCAGCCTGGTCAAGGTGCGCGGCCTCAATCTGCGCGAGCTGGAAGGCATCCTGACCGAGGCGGAGAAAAAATGGGCCGGCGAGCTGAAAGGCACGACGCCGGAACTGACGCTGGCCGAACGCGCCGAGCTGCCGGACTGGGTCGCGACCCAGCTCCAGGACGCCGGCCTGTCCGACGACGAACTGCTCGCACTGGGCCAGAGCATGCAGAACAGCGCGCCGCTCGACCTGCGCGTCAACACCATCAAGGCCCGCCGCGAAGACGTGGCCGTCCAGCTGGCCCGCGACGGCATCGACGCCCAGCCGACCCCGATGTCGCCGTTCGGTCTGCGCATCAAGGGCAAGCCGGCAGTCAACCGCCATCCGCTGTTCACCGAAGGGGCGTTCGAGGTCCAGGACGAAGGCAGCCAGCTGCTCGGCCTGCTGCTGGCGCCGCGCCGCGGTGAAATGGTGGTGGACTTCTGCGCCGGCGCCGGTGGCAAGACGCTGATGCTCGGCGCGATGATGGCATCGTCCGGCCGGCTGTACGCGTTCGACGTGTCGGAAAAGCGGCTGGCCAACCTGAAGCCGCGTCTGGCCCGTTCCGGCCTGTCCAATGTCCACCCGCAACTGATCCAGGGCGAGAACGACAGCAAGATCAAGCGTCTGGCCGGCAAGGTCGACCGGGTTCTGGTCGACGCGCCGTGTTCCGGCCTCGGCACGCTGCGCCGCAATCCGGATCTGAAATTCCGCCAGTCGCCGGAATCGGTCGCCCAGCTGAATGTCACCCAGGCCAGCATCCTTGCCCACGCCGCCCGCCTGCTGAAGAACGGCGGCCGCCTGGTCTATGCAACCTGCTCGATCCTGCCGTCCGAGAACGACGCCATCATCGACGCCTTCCTGGCCGCCCACCCCGATTTCGTCGAACTGCCGGCCAATGTGCTGCTGGCCGAACAGCGGGTCGAGCTCGATACCGGCACCCGCCTGCGGCTGAATCCGCGCGACCACGGCTGCGACGGCTTCTTTGCCGCCGTGCTGGAACGCCGCATTCCCAAACCGGTCTACCCGCAGGACGCCGAACTGGACGAACCGGCCGGGAACGCAGCGGAAGACAGCCCGGCAGAGTAAGCCGGCTCACCAAGCGCTCACGATGCCTCGCCAGCCGGCGAGGCATTTTTCATTCTGCCGTCACGACACCGGGCACCACCCACTGCAACGGCATCCGATTTGCATCCGACGCCCTGACGATATAAATTCAGTAATTACTAATATGAAGATAGTCCCGCCGCGGCCATGCAACGGAACCTGCTCCGCCCGCCTCCCCCGAGGAAGCCACCGTACAACGAAGCCACACGCATGAATCGCCGCCTCCGCTACTACTATCTGTCGTGGGCCCTGTTCCGGCGCCGGCTTGCCCTGTGGACCAGCGCCATCCTGATCGGTGTGGCCGGCATCCTGTTCATGCTCGGCTCGCGCGCGGTCGATGCGCTGTTCCTGCAGGTGTACGCCGTGTCACCGTGGCTGTCGCTGGCCTGGACTCCGGCCTTCTTCGTGCTGTCGATCTGGCTGATCCGCACCGTCTGTCCCGACGCCGGTGGCGGCGGCATCTCGCAGACCATCGCCGCGCTGGACCGCCGCGGTGCGGCATTGCGCGACCGGGTGCTGACGCTGAAGGCCGCCGGGGTCAAACTGGTCGCCACGCTGATCGGCATCGGTGCCGGCGGCACGTTCGGCTATGAAGGCCCGATCGTCCACGTCGGCGCCGCGCTGACTTACGCCATCGGCAAGTTCAACCACATCACCAGCGAGGGCGTCGCCCGCAGCCTGATCCTCGCCGGCGGCGCCGCCGGTGTGGCCGCCGCCTTCAACACCCCGCTGGCCGGCATCGTGTTCGCCATCGAGGAAATGCATCGCGGCTTCGAGCACCGAGCCAGCGGCGTCATGCTGATCGCCGTGATCCTGTCCGGTCTGGTCACCATGGCCGTCTTCGGCAACTACGACTACTACGGCGTCGCCTCGATCCATTTCCGCGCCATCGGCACCCAGCAGATCGTCGCCGTCATCCTGACCGGCCTGATCTGTGGCGGCTTTGGCGGTCTGACCGCGCGCATGCTGATCGCCATCTCGTCCGGCAGCACGCACTGGATCTTCCGCCAGCGCACCCACCGCCCCTATCTGTTTGCCGGCAGCTGCGGGCTGGCGATTGCCGTGATCGGCCTGTCGACCCACGGCCTGAGCTTCGGTACCGGCTATGAACAGGCCAAGCTGCTGCTGGAAGGCGGCGGCGGCCAGGAAATGGACTACTTCGGCATTACCAAGTTGTGTACGCTGGTGCTGTCGCAGCTGTCCGGCGTAACCGGCGGCATGCTGGCACCGTCGCTGACCATCGGCGCCGGCTTCGGCCACGATATCGGCCGCTACCTGCCCGAGGTGCTGCCGCAGGCGATGGTGCTGCTCGGCATGGTCGGCTACTTTGCCGGCCTCAGCCGTTCGCCGCTGACCGGTCTGGTAGTAGTGATGGAAATGACCGACTCGTCGTCGATGGTGATCCCGCTGATGGTCACCGCGCTGCTGGCGTCCGGGGTGTCGCGGCAGATCTGTCGCCAGGGGCTGTATGACGCGCAGGCCAGGCTGCTGCTGCTCGCACTGCGGCGCGAACAGCAGGCCGCCGCCGACAAGCCTTGATGCCGGCCAGGAAAAAACGGGGATGCGTTGACCGTGCCGAGCCGCTGCGGATAAAATCCGACTGAATCAGTCAACCATTCTTCAGGACACCGCACCATGCGCGACGTGCAAGCCGAAATCCGCCAGGTCATCACCGAACATCCGGTGGTCCTGTTCATGAAGGGCACCGCCCAGTTCCCGCAGTGCGGCTTCTCCGCCAAGGCGGTGCAGATCGTCAAGGCCTGTGGTGTCGACCGCCCGGCCACCGTCAACGTGCTGGAAGACCCGGAAGTCCGTCAGGGCATCAAGGACTTCTCGAACTGGCCGACCATCCCGCAGCTGTACGTGAACGGCGAGTTCGTCGGCGGCTCGGACATCATGACCGAGCTGTTCCAGTCCGGCGAACTGCAAAAAATGATCGGCGCCGCCGCCTGACCCGGGCGGAAGGGGCGAGAGTCAATACCTTTCGTCCCCATTCCACCAGAGTTTGACTACAAGCTCGCTAGGCAGCCGGGTTTGGCTGTAGAATCCTGCCCCAAGCCAAAATACACCTGTCGTCCGGCAGCGCACCGCGCTGCCGGTGTTGTATCCGGGGCAAGGAAATCATGAATCTGACCATCGTCAAACATCCGCTGGTGCAGCACAAGCTCGGCTTGCTGCGCGAAGGCAATATCAGTACCAACAAATTCCGCACGCTGACGCACGAACTCGCCCGTCTGCTGGCTTATGAGGCCACGCGCGATTTCGAGCTCGAAACGATCACCATCGACGGCTGGAACGGCCCGATCGAGGTCGAACAGATCAAGGGCAAGAAAGTCACGGTCGTACCGATCCTGCGCGCCGGTCTCGGCATGCTTGATGGCGTGCTCGACCTGGTGCCCAGCGCCAAGATCAGCGTCGTCGGCCTGTACCGCAACGAGGAAACCCTCGAACCGGTGCCGTACTTCGACAAGTTCGTCGACGGCCTCGACGAACGCATCGCCCTGATCATCGACCCGATGCTCGCTACCGGCGGCTCGATGGTCGCCACCATCGACCTGCTGAAGCGCAAGGGCTGCAAGTCGATCAAGGCCATCGTCATGGTCGCCGCGCCCGAAGGCATCAAGGCCGTCACGGCCGTGCATCCGGACGTGCAGATCTTCACCGCGTCGCTCGACAGCCATCTGAACGAACATGGCTACATCATCCCCGGCCTCGGCGACGCTGGCGACAAGATCTTCGGCACCAAGGGCTGAGTGACATGAATCCCGAAAAGGCGACCTCTACAGGTCGCCTTTTTTATGAGAGCCCTGTTTTCGGCCCCACGATTGCTCTTCCACGGAGAATTCCATGATTCAACACCTGAAACAAGCGGTGGCAGGCGCACAAATCCTGTTCGTCGCATTCGGGGCGCTGGTGCTGGTCCCGCTGCTGACCGGCCTGAACCCTGCCATGGCGCTGCTGGGCGGCGGCATTGGCACCCTGCTGTTCCAACTGTGTACCGGCCGCAAGGTACCGATCTTCCTCGGTTCCTCGTTCGCCTTTATCGCGCCGATCATCTATGCGACCCAGACCTGGGGCCTGCCGTCGACCATGTTCGGCCTGTTCGCCGCCGGCTTCATGTACTTCGTGTTCGCCGCGCTGGTGCGCTGGCGCGGCGTCGGCGCCGTGAACAAGCTGCTGCCGCCGGTGGTCATCGGTCCGGTCATCATGATCATCGGCCTGTCGGTCGCCACCGTGGCCAGCAACATGGCCATGGGTCGCGCCGGTGGCGAGCAGGTGATCCCGTACGCTGACGCCCTGCTGCTGGCTGCCGTGTCGCTGGCCACCACCATTGTCGTGGCGATCTTCGCCCGCGGCATCTTCCGTCTGGTACCGATCCTGTCCGGCGTGATCGTCGGCTATGTCGTCGCCTCGTTCATGGGACTGGTCGACTTCGGCAAGATCGCCGATGCGCCGTGGTTCGCCATGCCGCACTTCATCACCCCGGAAGTGAACTGGGCCGCGGCGCTGTTCATGCTGCCGGTCGCCATCGCGCCGGCCATCGAGCATATCGGCGGCGTCATGGCCATTGGCGGCGTGACCGGAACCGACTACACCAAGACCCCGGGCCTGCACCGCACGCTGGCAGGCGACGGGCTGGGCGTCTGTCTCGCCGGTCTGATCGGCGGCCCGCCGGTCACCACCTATGCCGAAGTTACCGGCGCGGTGATGATCACCCGCAACTTCAATCCGGTCATCATGACCTGGGCGGCGCTGTTCGCCATCGTGCTGGCCTTCTTCGGCAAGTTCAATGCGCTGCTGCAGTCGATTCCGATGCCGGTCATGGGCGGCATCATGGTGCTGCTGTTCGGCACCATCGCCAGCATCGGCCTGAAGACGCTGATCGAATCCAGGGTCGACCTGATGGCGCCAAAGAACCTGGTCATCGTGTCGGTGGTGCTGACCTGCGGTATCGGCGCACTCGAACTCAAGCTCGGCAGCTTCACCCTGGTCGGCGTCGGCCTGTGCTCGGTCCTGGCCATCCTGCTGAACTGGATCCTGCCGTCGGCGAAAAGCCACGAAGGCATCAGTGAAGGGCAGGACGTCTGACACCTGCAGACAAAAAAGGGGGAGGCCCGCAAGCCTCCCCCTTTTTGCATTTTCAGTTTCCTGCCATCAGCACGGCACATCCGCATTGCGACGCGCGTAGTACCACCAGTTGACCAGCAGGCAGCTCAGGTAGAAGCCGATGAACGCGTACAGCGCCGCATCGACCCCGCCGGTCATCGCGATCGAGGTACCAAAGCTCTTCGGGATGAAGAAGCCGCCATAGGCGCCAACCGCTGCCGAGAAGCCCAGCACCGCAGCCGATTCCTTGGTGGCTTCGGCACGGGCAGCGGTAACCGACGACGGCGTCCGCCGCTCATGGAAGGTCTGGAAGATCACCGGCACCTGCATGAAAGTCGAACCGTTGCCGACACCGGTCAGCGCGAACAGCGCCAGGAAGCTGCCGAGGAACAGGCTGAAGCTGCCGCCGGCACCATGCTGAGGCAACGCCGCCAGCACACCGAACACGGCAACAATCATCAGCACGAAGGTCCACTGCGTGACCCGCGCACCGCCGAGCTTGTCCGAGATCCAGCCGCCAAGCGGACGGGCCAGTGCGCCGACCAGCGGGCCGAGGAAGGCGAAGCGGGTCGGGTCGACATCAGGGAACTGGCCCTTGATCAGCAGCGGGAAACCGGCCGAGAAACCGATGAACGAGCCGAAGGTACCGACATACAGCCAGCACATCAGCCAGTTGTGCTTGCGGCGGAAAATCACAGCCTGGTCGGAGAACGAAGCCTTGGCGTCGGCGATGTCATTCATGCCGAACCACGATGCCAGCGTCGACAGCACGATGAACGGCACCCAGATAAAGCCGGCATTCTGCAGCCAGACCATCTTGCTGACGTCGCCCTTGATCCAGGTCTGCCCTTCGCCGCCCAGGGCGCCGAACACACCGACGGTCATCACCAGCGGCACGATGAACTGCATCACCGACACGCCAAGGTTGCCGAGACCGGCGTTCAGGCCCAGCGCCGTGCCCTTTTCCGCCTTGGGGAAAAAGAAGCTGATATTGGCCATCGACGAGCTGAAGTTGCCGCCGCCAAAACCGCACAGCAGCGCCAGTACCAGCATCGTGGTGTAGCTGGTGCTGGCATCCTGCACCGCATAACCGATGCCGATGGCCGGAATCAGCAGCGTCGCGGTGGACATCGCGGTCCAGCGCCGGCCGCCGAACACCGGCACCATGAACGAGTAGAAAATCCGCAGTGTGGCACCGGACAGCGACGGCAGCGCCGCCAGCCAGAACAGCTGGTTCTGCGAGTAGTTGAAGCCGATATTCGGCAGGTTGACCACCAGGATGCTCCACAGCACCCAGATGGCGAACGCCAGCAGCAGGGCGGGAATGGAGATCCACAGATTGCGGCGGGCAACCGCCTTGCCGGTGGACTGCCAGAAGTCGGTGTTTTCCGGCTCCCAGCGCTTCAGTACGTATTCAGCCATGGCAAATCTCTCTTCAATGGGGCGATCAGGCAGCGGCGCGGGCGGCTTCCAGCTCGCGGGCGAGCGGTTTGAACGAGTAGTGCATCCAGACCAGTGACACGGCAGCGGTGCCGTACAGCAGCATGAAGCAGCTGGAGCGAATGCCGGTCAGGTCGACCAGTGCACCGAACAGGATCGGCAGGATGAAGCCGCCGAGACCGCCGGCCAGCCCGACCACGCCGGAAACGGCGCCGATGTTGTCGGTGAAATCATCGGAGATGAACTTGAACACCGACGCCTTGCCGACCGCCATGGCGATCCCGGCCACGAACATCACGCCGGTGAACAGCCACGAATTCAGGCCGATATGCAGCGACTGCGGACCGTTGATGGTGGTGATCACCATCTCCGTCTGCGGATAGGACAGGATGAAGAAGCACGCCAGCAGCACCCACATCACCCACCAGGTGGTCTTGTAGGCCCCGATGCGGTCGCTCATCCAGCCGCCGATGGCACGCAGCACACCGCCCGGCAGCGAGAAGCAGGCGGCGAGGAAGGCCGCGTGCTTGATATCGAAGCCGTACTCGCCGACGTAGTACTTGGTCATCCACAGCGACAGACCGACATAGCCGCCGAACACCACCGAGTAGTACTGGCTGTAGCGCCAGACGCGCGGGTCCTTCAGCACTTTCAGCTGTTCGGCCACCGTTACGCCCTTGCCAACCACGTGCTTCGGATCATGGAAGCTGAAGCACCAGAACAGGAGCGCCGTCACCAGCATCACGCCGGCGTACACCTTCGGCACCAGGGTCCAGCCGGCGGCGGCAATCAGGGCCGGCGCCACGAATTTGTTGACGGCGGCGCCGGAGTTGCCGGCCCCGAACACGCCCATGGCCAGCCCCTGCTGGTCGCGGCGGAACCAGCGCGCGACATACGGGGTGCCAACCGAGAACGTGCCGCCGGCCAGGCCGATGAACAGACCGATCACGATGAAATGCCAGTAGGCCGTCGCATACTCCATCACGTAGATGGGGATGACCGTGGACAGCATCAGGATGAACATGACGATGCGACCGCCAAAGCGGTCGGTCCACATGCCGAGCGGCACGCGGATCAGGGAACCGGACAGGACCGGCGTGGCCGCCAGAATGCCGAACTCGGTCTCGTTGAGCCCGAGCTGCTGCTTCAACGGAATGCCGACCACACCCAGCATCATCCACACCATGAAACAGACGGTAAACGACCAGGTGCTCGACGCCAGTACCGCATATTGCTTGTATCGTTGCGAAGCCATTTCTGGGCCTCTCCCTACCGGGAATGGGGTTTTTGACCTGAGCGAGTCTATGCCTGCACCAGATCGGCCCCCATTCCCCGGAAGGTGTGACAGACAGTGAATTCGGGCTAGTTATATATACTCCTTTGGAGCTATTCGACGCCGCTGGTACCCCTGGCCGGGTGCGGACAACGATCCCCCAGCCGCAATGGTGTAAAATCCGGCACAATTTTCAGCCAGAGGCCCGCCATGAGCATCAAATCGGACAAGTGGATTCGCCGGATGGCGGAAGAGCACGACATGATCTCCCCGTTCGAGCCGGACCTGGTCCGTCAGGTGAACGGGCAGAAGGTCATCTCTTTCGGGACGTCCAGCTACGGCTACGACATCCGCTGCGCCGACGAATTCAAGGTCTTCACCAATATCAATTCGACCGTGGTCGATCCGAAGAACTTCGACGAAAAATGCTTCGTCGACATCAAGGGCGACTACTGCATCATCCCGCCGAACTCGTTTGCGCTGGCGCGCACGGTCGAGTACTTCCGCATTCCGCGCAAGGTGCTGACGGTCTGCCTCGGCAAATCGACCTATGCACGCTGCGGCATCGTGGTCAACGTGACGCCGTTCGAGCCGGAATGGGAAGGCTATGTGACGCTGGAGTTCTCCAACACCACGCCGCTGCCGGCCAAGATCTACGCCAACGAAGGCATCGCCCAGGTGCTGTTCTTCGAGAGCGACGAAGAGTGCGAAGTGTCGTACAAGGACCGCGACGGCAAGTACATGGGCCAGCACGGCGTGACCCTGCCGCGCCCCTGAGCGGCATCGGCGCGACGGACGGTGCGGCGTTTCGCTCGACTTCCGTCCGCCATGGTCTAACTTTGATGCTGGTGGATCCGGATCCGCCCCGGCCCTGCCCGTCACCGGCACGGCCGGCACCGGGATCCGCCATCTCCAGACGTCATTGCATTGGAGCGTTGCAGTCCCCCTTGCTGCGGCGCTCTTTTTTTGCCCGCTCGTCACGCACCGCCTATGATCGGAACCATCGTCATTCCCTGTCAGGCCCGATCAGATGGCAACCGTCATGCAATGGGAGCAACTGCTCTCCACCCGCCGTTTCAAGCATGTCGACGGTCGCATCGAGCCCAGCCGGTCCCTGCCGGGCGAGCCGGATGCCGGGCTGCGCAGCGACTTCCATGTCGACCACGACCGGGTGGTGTTCTCGAGCGCCTTCCGCCGGCTGGGACGCAAGACCCAGGTTCACCCGCTGGCCCAGAACGACCATACCCATAACCGGCTGACGCACAGCGTCGAAGTCGCCTGCGTCGGCCGCAGCCTCGGCAACCGGGTCGGCGCCATGCTGGCCATGGACAACCGGCTGCCGGCCGGCTACTCGGCCTTCGATATCGGCGCCATCGTCCAGGTCGCCTGCCTCGCCCACGACATCGGCAATCCGCCATTCGGCCATACCGGCGAGGATGCACTGCGGGTCTGGTTCCGCCATCCGGACCATGCGCGCTATCTGGTCGGGCTCAGCGATGCCGAGCGCCAGGACATCCAGACCTTCGAGGGCAATGCGCACAGCCTGCGCATGGTGTCGTCACTGGAGATGTACGGCCGTGAAGGCGGCATGCGCCTGACTTCGGCCTCACTCGGCGCACTGACCAAGTATCCGTGGACCTCGGACACCTTTCCGGCACGCGGCAAGTTCAACCTGTATCGCTCCGAACTCGATTACTTCGCGGCCGTGGCCACCGAACTCGGGCTGCCCCGGCACGGGCAGCATCACTGGGCACGCCATCCGCTGGTCTACCTGATGGAAGCGGCGGACGACATCTGCTACGCGATTCTCGACCTGGAAGACGCCGTCGAAATCGACATCATCGATGTGCGGGAATTCGAAGCGCTGCTGACGCCACTGGCCGAAATCGACCGTGTCTGGAGCACCGACGACCCGCGGCAGAAGTGCGCGATGCTGCGCGGCATGGCCGTCGGCAAGTGCGTCAGCAATGTCGCCGACCGCTTCATGGCCCACCACGATGCGCTGCTCGACGGTGAATTCGCGGCCAAGGACCTGCTGGCGGTCTGCACCGGGCGGGTCAGCGATGCGCTGAGTGCAGCCAAGGAACTGGCCAGCCGCAAGGTCTACCGCCACCCGAGCAAACTGGTCACCGAAATTGCCGCCTACCCGTGCCTGGCCACCCTGCTGGATATTCTTGTCCCGTCCGCCCATGCGTATATCAGCCATCCCCAGCGGACACTCAGCCCGCGCGACGCGACCCACCTGGCGCTGCTGACGCCAAGGCTGGAAGCGGATGATTCGCTGTATCAGGCCTACATGAAGATCCTCGATTTCATCGGCGGCATGACCGACAACCATGCGGCGCGGCTGGCGCGGCAATTGTCCGGCGTCGGGCTGGTCTGAGAATGCCCGGCAGCCGCTAACCGGTATTGGGCATTCATCTCATCCTGACAGGCAGCGAGCCATGAAAGAAGCCCCCGTGCATGGCACGGGGGCTTCTTTGCGTATCCGTCACGATCGCCACGCACCAATGAAAGAAGCCCTCGTACAGGGTACGAGGGCTTCAGTATAGGACCTGGCGGTGACCTACTTTCGCATGGGCAAGTGCCACACTATCATCGGCGCAAA